>JAWWBN010000172.1:0-8195 GCA_033720955.1 Thermoanaerobaculia bacterium
AGAGTCTGGCCGCGCCCCGTTTCATCCGCGTCTCCCTGGCCTTCCTGGACTTCCGTACCCCCTCCGCAGACCGCGCCGAGGTCGACTTCGTGCAGTCCTACGAGTCGGACCGGCGCTCCGACACGGTGACCAAGCGGCTGGAGCTGGTCCGGGAGGCCGGCGGGTGGAAGATCGTGGCCGAGAGGGTCATCTCGTGAGCGGCCGCCGGCTCGCCCCCGCCGGCCTGGCGGGAGTCCTGCTGGCCCTGGCGCTCCCCCTCACCGGCGCGTCCGATGTCGGTCCCGACGTCTCCCGTCTGGAGCCCGTCCCGACGCCGCTGCCGGAGCGCCGGCTGGTCCAGGGGCTGCTGGACACGAGCCGCGGGCAGCTCACGGACGCGCTGGGCAACCTCGACGAGCTGGTGCGGGCGCAGCCCGATTTCCAGCTCGCGCACCTGGTCCGGGGGGACCTGCTCCTGGCGCTCGCGGGCCGGGTGGGGGAGTTCGGCGCCGGGGTGCCGGCGGCCCTGGCGGGAGGCTTTCGCGACGAGGCGCGCGCCCGGCTGCTGCGCTACCTCGACTCGCCGCCGCCGAACGCGGTGCCGTCGGGTCTGCTGCGGCTCCCCGACACGACCCCGGCCGCGCTCGCGGTCGATCTGGAGCGGTACCGCCTCTACGTGGTCGAGAACCGGGGCGGCCGGCTCGTGCGCACGCGGGACTACTATGTCGCCATCGGCAAGGGCGGCACCGACAAGCGCTTCGAGGGAGACGAGAAGACCCCGGTCGGGGTCTACTTCGTCACCGAGTACATCCCCGGCGAGAAGCTCGCCGACCTCTACGGGGCCGGCGCCTTTCCGATCAGCTATCCCAACGGCTGGGACCGGGCCCTGGGGCGCACCGGAAGCGGGATCTGGATCCACGGGACCGAGTGGGCGCTCTACAGCCGGGTGCCGCTGTCGAGCCGCGGCTGCGTCACCCTGGCCAACGAGGACTTCGCCCGGCTCAGGGAGTCGGTGACGCTGCAGCAGACGCCGGTGCTACTGGCCGGCCGGCTGGAGTGGGCTTCGACCGACGACGTGGCCTCCGACGCGCGGGAGCTGACCTCGGCGATCGAAAGCTGGCGGCGCGACTGGGAGAGCCTGGACACCGACCGCTACCTGGACCACTACTCGCAGAGCTTCCGCGGCCGCGGGATGTCGCGCGGAGAGTTCGCCTCCCACAAGCGCCGGGTCAACGCCGGCAAGCGCTGGGTCCGGGTCGGGATCTCCCAGCTCGGGCTCTACGCCTATCCGGGCGAGGAGGGGATGGTGGTCGCCGACTTCCGCCAGGACTACGAGAGCGACGGATTCCGCAGCTCGGTTCGCAAGCGCCAGTACTGGCGGCGCGAAGCGGGGCGCTGGCGGATCGTCCTCGAAGAGAACGTCTAGGCCATCCGCGCCACCCGGGCGCGGTAGGTCGGCGGCGTGACCCCCAGGAGCTTGGCTCCGGTGGTGTTGTCGTCGGGCAGCCGCTCGCGGATCTCCTCCAGCAGGATCGTCTCGGCGGCGGCCAGGAGATCCCCTCCTCCGCCCAGCTCCGACACCACTTGCCCCAGGATCTCCTGCACTCCCTCCCAGGTGCCGGTGCGGGGCGACAGCCCGGCCTCGGCCTGCTCCGAGGCCCGCTCGAGGCGGCGGCGGTAGGTGGTCTCCGGGATGCCGATCCGGGCGGCCCCCTGACGGGCCACGCCGTTGCAGGCGGTGTGCGCCGCCAGCACCAGGTCGTCGCTCAGCCACTTGCCCAGCGGAAAGGCGGCGTGCGCCCCCGACGCCAGCGCCAGGTCCACCTCTCGCGCGAGTCCGGCGCGGAGGCGGTCCAGGGGGCTCTCCTCCTCCCGGGGAGAGGCGTCGGCGGGCTCGTCCGGCAGCGGCTGACCGGGCGCCGGGACGGCGCCCCGCGGGAGGTCGAGATCGGCCGCCCCCAGCTCGGTGGCCTCGGAGAGGATCACCGCCCGCATGAGGCGGTTCTGGAGCTCGCGCACGTTGCCCGGCCACGGATAGCGCCGCAGGGCGGCCTCGGCGTCCGCCGCCAGCCGGAGGGGACTCTTCTGGTAGCGGATGGCGTACGACTCGAGGAAGTGCCGCGCGAGATGCAGGATGTCCCGCGGCCGCTCCCGGAGCGCCGGGATCTCCAACCGCACCACGTTGAGACGGTGGAAGAGGTCCTGACGGAACCGCCCGGCCCGCACCTCGCCGGCCAGGTCGCGGTTCGTGGCCGCCAGGATCCGCACGTCCACCCGGCGCGGCCGGGTGCCGCCCACCGTGATGAACTGCCTCTCCTGTACGAAGCGCAGGAGCTTGCTCTGCACCTCGAGCGGCAGCTCCCCGATCTCGTCCAGCAGCACGGTGCCGCCATCGGCCTCGGCGAGCCGCCCGGGCCGTCGCTGCTGGGCCCCGGTGAAGGCCCCTTTCTCGTGGCCGAAGAGCTCGCTCTCGATGAGGCTGGCGGCGATGGCGCTGCAGTCCACCACGACCATGCGCTGACCGCGGCGGGGGCTGAGCTCGTGAACGGTGCGCGCCAGGAGCTCCTTCCCGGTGCCGCTCTCGCCCGTGATCAGCACGGTGGCGTCGGTGGGCGCCACCCGCCGCGCGGTGGCCACGACCGCCTCCATCTCCGGCGAGGCGTAGACCATCTTGGAGTGCTGGAGGGCGTGCCGGAGCTCGTTGAGCTCCGCCCGCAGGAGCTTCTTCTCGCTCTCCTGCCGCCGCTGGTCGCGCTCGGCGAGCTGCGCCCGGTCCAGCGCCACCGCGACCTGCGCGGCGAGGGCCTCCAGGAAGAGGAGGTCCGCCTCCTCGAGGTCGAAGGAGGCGCTGGGACCGTCCAGGTAGAGACAGCCCAGACGGTGGTCGGCTGCCAGGAGGGGGATGGCATGGGCGGAGCGGGCCTCCTCGCCCTCCCCCAGCCGCTCGGAGCGCGGCTCTCCCGCCGCCAGCGCCACGCGTAGGAGACGCAGCTCGGAGGGATCCAGCTCGACGGTGGCCAGCCGGCTCTGGCCGCCCGAGCTCGCCGTCACCCGGGTGACCCCCCGGAGGAGCTCGGGTCTCGCGTCGGGCTCTTCGGCCCCCGAGGCGGCGAAGAGGCCGATCCGCTCCGGTCGAAGGGCGCCGTGGAGCCGGTCGATCAGCTCCGAGACGAGAGCCTCCGGCTCCTGATGCTCGGCGATGACCGTCAGGGCCTCGGAGAGGAGCACCATGTTGCGGTAGTCGTTCGCCATGTTGCCCGTGAAGATGCCGCTCAACCGGTCGAAAGCGCCGGCCTCGCGGCGGGGGGCTCCCTCGTCCCAGTCGGAGATGCAGCCTCCTCCCTCGCGCTTGGCCGCGTTGAGCGCCTGGTCGGCGCGCCGCACGAGCTCGAGCGCGCTCGGAGGCTGGTCGTCGGCGGGGTCGAAGGCGGCGCTGCCGACGCTGAACCCCAGCCGCACCGCCCCGTCCAGGTAGGCGGCCTCCATCAACACCGGGTGCAGCTTGGCGGCCACCTCGCGGATCCCCTCGCCCACCGTCTCCGGCAGGACGGCGGCGAAGATGACGCTGCCGTAGCGGGCCAGCAGGTCCGACCGTCGCAGCGTGTGCCGGAGCCGGTGGGCGATCTCGCGGATGACCTCGTCCCCCGCGTCTCGGCCGAAGCGCTCGTTGACCGACTGGAAGTCGTCGGGGTTGACCAGCAGCAGGCCGAAGCCGCGACCGGTCTTCTCGGCGCGGTCGATCGCCTCCGGGAGCAGCGCCTGGAGGCCGGTTCGATCGGGCAGGTTGGTGAGAGCGTCGCGGCCCAGGGCCGCCACCTGGGTGGTGTGCGCGGCCAGGGCGCCGCCCAGGGTGAAGAGCCACCCCCAGAGCCCGTCCCCCTCGGCCCCTGGCCCTCCGGAGGGCGGCACCGGGTCACCGGCCAGGGCGCGCCGCAGCTCGTCAGGAAGCTCGCCCGGCAGGGCCAGCCCCAGCCAGGCGGCGGGCGGCAGGCGGCGGCCGCCGTCGTGGTCGGTGGTGCGCCGCACCCCGGTCTGGGAGTCCTCGCTGAGGCCCCAGAACCAGGTGGGAGCGGGCGTGGGGAGGGGCAGCAGGACGCAGCCGGGCTCGGCGCCCCGCACCATCTGGGGGGCTTCGCCCGCGTCCGCCCCGGGGGTGAAGCGCTCGGCGAAGGCGAGGGCCCGCCGGCTGTCGGCGAACTCGGAGATCCCGGGCTCGTCGCCGGAGTGCAGCAGCAGCGGCTCCGAGGCCCCACCGAAGAGAGTCGGTACGAAAAGGGTGGCCGAGCGAGCGCCCGAGAAGCGCAGGATGCCGCGGAGGTAGGCGCGAAGAACCTCGGTGGCTTCAATCATGGGAACGGCCGGCCGAAGCGGTCCGGCGCGGTCGGGCGGGAAGGAGACGGGTGGCGGGCCGAGACAAACCCTGGGGGATCGTACCACGCACCTGAATCGCCCCCGAAACAAAGGCCCGGGCCCGGACGTAATCAGGACAGAGAGCGAACGAGGAGGAGCCCGATGGCCCAAGAAGAGAAGTCACGTATCCGTCGTCTGCTGAGCGCCCGAAAGTTCCGGGTCGCGTCGCTGACCCTCGGCATCCTTATCGTGCTGGCGGTGGCCGGCACCCTGCTCAGCCTGCCCGGGGAGGCGGGCGACGCCTCCTCGGCCGACGATCCGGCCGGAGTGGAGAGGACCGCGGAGAACGACGAGAAGGAGAGCGGGGAGGGCGACGAGAAGAAGGCGCCCGTCCCCGTGGAGGTGGCCGCGGTCGAGTCGGCGGAGATCTCCTCCTACCTGACCTCGAGCGCCAACCTGGTGGCCGAGCACCAGGTGCGGCTGCTGGGGGAGGTCGAGGGGCGGGTGGCGCGGCTGCTGGTGGAGGAGGGGGACGCGGTGCGGCGGGGCCAGCCCCTGGCCGAGCTGGTCCCCGACGACGCCGAGATCGCGCTCAAGAAGGCGCAGCTCAAGCAGACCAACGCGCGGCTGGCCTGGGAGCGGGGCGAGGATCTGATGTCCAAGGAGCTGATCAGCCGCGAGGAGCACGACCGGCTGCAGATGGAGCACGAGATCGCCGGTCAGGAGCTGGCCGAGGCGGAGTGGCGGCTCGAGAAGACCATCATCCGGGCGCCCTTCGGTGGCCGGGTCAGCGAGCGGATGGTCCAGCCCGGACAGCACGTCCGGCCCGGCGACGAGCTCTTCCAGGTCACCGACCTCGGCCGGCTGATCTCGCGGATCTACCTGCCGGAGCGGGACGTGATCGGCCTGGCCGAGGGCCAGCCGGTGCGGATCGACCTCAACGCCGACGCCACGGTCCGCTTCGACGGCAGCATCCGCCAGATCAGCCCGGTCGTGGACACCGCCACCGGAACCGTGAAGGTGACGGTGGAGGCGGCGGCGGTGCCGCGCGAGGTGCGTCCGGGCAGCTTCGTGACCGTGAGGATCGTCCGCGAGACCCGCTCCGGGACGCCGGTGATTCCGCGCGAGTCGGTCATCCGCGAGCTGGCCAGCGCCCACATCTTCGTCGCCGACGAGGAGAGGGCGGCCCGCCGGGAGGTGAGGTTGGGTCTCGAGGAGGGCAACCGGGTGGAGGTCCTCGAAGGGGTCGAGCCGGGGGAGCTGGTGATCGTCGCCGGCCAGGGGGGGCTGCGCGACGGCTCGCCGATCCGGGTCCTGAACCCGGGGGACGGCCAGCAGTCGGCGAGCTGAGCGGTCCGCCATGCGACTCATCGACTTCTCGCTCAAGCGCCGCGTCACCATCTCCATGGCGGCGGTGGCGGTCGTCCTCTTCGGCCTGGTGGCCTTCGGCCGGCTCTCCATCAACCTGCTGCCCGACCTGACGTACCCCAGTCTCACCGTCGAGACCCGGCTTCCCGGCGCCGCCCCGCCGGAGGTCGAGGCGCTCGTCTCGCGGCCCATCGAGGAGGTGGTGGGGATCGTGGCCGGGGTGAAGCGGCTGACCTCGGTGTCGCGGCCCGGGGTCTCCCAGGTGACGCTCGAGTTCGAGTGGGGCCGCAACATGGACTTCGCCTCCCTCGACGTGCGCCAAAAGCTCGATCTGCTCAGCCTGCCGCGCGACGCCACCAAGCCCGTCATCCTGCGCTTCGACCCCGCCAACGATCCGGTGGTGCGCCTCTATCTGACCGGCGGCGAGGACCTGTTCCAGCTCCGCTACGTCGCCGAGGAGGTGCTCAAGAAGGACCTGGAGTCCACCGAGGGGGTCGCCGCCATCAAGGTCAACGGCGGCTACGAGGAGGAGATCCAGGTACGCGTGGACGAGGGTCGGCTGGCCCTGCTGGGGCTCACGATCCAGGACGTCAACACCCGTCTCCTGCGGGAGAACGTCAACCAGGCGGGGGGCAGCCTCTACGAGGAGGAGGCCCGGTACCTGGTGCGGGCCAACAACGAGTTCGAGGGTCTCCCCGACATCCTCGACACCGTCCTTCTCAGCCGCGAGGGGCGTACCGTGACGGTGGCCGACGTGGCCGAGGTGCGGCGCGGCCACCGCCAGCGCGAGGTGGTGACCCGCTTCGGCGGCCGGGAGGCGGTGGAGCTCGCGATCTACAAGGAGGGGGACGCGAACACCGTCCAGGTGGCGCGGGCGGTGGCCAACCGGCTGGCCAACGTCGGCGGGGAGCTGCCGGAGGGCATCGAGGTGGTCACCGGCGTGGACCAGTCGAAATTCATCCGCGCGTCGATCGACGAGGTCCTGATGAACGCCCTCCTGGGGGGCGGCATCGCCATCCTGGTGCTGCTCTTCTTCCTCAAGGACCCGCGCTCCACCCTGATCATCGGCGTCTCCATCCCCATCTCGGTGGTCGCCACCTTCTTCCTGATGTACCGCACCGGGACCTCCCTCAACGTCATGTCGCTGGGGGGCCTGGCGCTCGGCGTCGGCATGCTGGTGGACAACGCCATCGTGGTGCTCGAGGCGATCTTCCGCCGTCGCGAGGAGGGCGCCTCGCCCTTCGCCGCGGCGCGCGACGGCGCCTCCGAAGTGGGCCGCGCGGTCGCCGCCTCCACCCTGACCACCGTCGCGGTCTTCCTGCCGGTGGTCTTTCTCGAGGGGATCGCCGCCCAGCTCTTCCGCGACATGGCGCTCACCGTCTCCTTCTCGCTGCTCGCCTCGCTGGCGGTCGCGCTCACCCTCATCCCGATGATGGCGGCCCTCCTGGGCGGCGCCGGCGAGCTGGCGGCGGCCGAGCCCAAAGGGGGCAGCCGGCTGCGCCGGGGGATGCGCTTCCTGCTGGTGCGCCTGCCGGCGCTCGCCCTGGCCGGGGTGCGCTGGGTCGCGGGGCGGCTGGGCCGGGTCCTCGCCTTCGCCGCGCGTCCGCTCTTCCGGCTCTTCGACGCCGGTCTGGGAGGGGTGGCCGCCGCCTACCCGCGGGCTCTGGCCGCCTGTCTCAGGGCTCCGGCGGTGACGCTGGCCGTGGCCCTCCTGGCCTTCGCCGGGGCGGTCGCCCTGGTGCCGCGGCTGGGGTTCGACCTCATTCCGACCTTCTCGCAGGGCGAGTTCAGCTTCCGGGTCGAGCTGCCGGAGGGCACTCCGCTCGAGGTCACCGACCGTTACGTCGCCGGTCTCGAGAGGGCGATCGAGGACGATCCGCGGGTCGCCTCGTTCGCCAGCATCGTGGGGGGTCGCGGGCTGTCGCTGACCTCCACCGGCACCGAGGGCGAGAACACCGCCCGGCTCCAGGTGCGGATGGCCCAGGGCGCCACCGCGGCCGAGGAGGCCGAGGTCGCCGCGACGCTCCGCCGGCGTCTGGCGGAGTCGGGCGAGGCGCGGTTCAAGTTCGAGCGGCCCACCTTCTTCAGCTTCCGCACCCCGATCGAGGTCGAGATCTACAGCGACAGCCTGGAGGACCTCCACGAGGCCGCGAGCCGGGTGCGGGAGCGCCTCGCGCCCATCTCCGGGCTGGTGGACGTCAAGAGCTCGGCCGAGCTGGGCAACCCGGAGCTGCAGATCGTCTTCCGGCGCAACCGGCTGGCGCAGCTCGGGCTGAACCTGGGGGAGGTGGCCGACACCCTGCGCAACAAGGTGCAGGGGGAGGTCGCCACCCGGCTCACCGAAGGCGACCGCGAGGTGGACATCGTGGTGCGCTCGGTGGAGGTCGGGGCGGCCTCGGTGCGGGACGTGGAGAGCTTCATCGTCGGGCAGCGCGCCGGGGTGCCGATCTACCTCAAGTCGGTGGCCGAGGTGCGTCTGGCCAGCGGCCCCACCGAGA
>JAWWBN010000173.1:0-8160 GCA_033720955.1 Thermoanaerobaculia bacterium
CGATCAGCCCCTGATCGTGGTAGAGCGCCAGCACCCAGTCGAACTCTCCGCCCCGAGCCCGGGCGAAGAGCGAGTCGGCGCTCTCCGGCCCGCGGGCGTCCACGCCGCGGCGACGCGCCTCGGCGACGGCGGGCTCGATCCGATCGGCCTCCTCGCTGCCCAGCAGCCCGCCCTCGCCGGCATGGGGGTTGAGACCGGCGACCGCGATCCGGCCGCCCGCGTGGCGGTCCAGACAGAGGAGAGCGTCGAGAATGGGCCCGGTGGCGATCTCCCGCAGGGCCCGGGTCAGCGGCAGATGGGTCGAGAGCAGCGCCACCTGCAGACCCGGAGCCAGGAACGCCATCAGGTAGTCGCGGCCATACCGCTCGAGCCCACAGGCCGCCGCCAGGTGGTCGGTGTGGCCGCGGAAGCTCGGGTCGCAGTGGCGGGCGATCGACTCCTTGGAGACCGGAGCCGTCACCAGGGCGTCGACGACGCCCTCTCTCGCCAGGGCGATGCCGGCGTCCAGGGCGGCCAGGGCGCCGGCGGCGTCGGCCGGCCCGGAGCGGCCCGGCTCCACCCGGCGCCGCCGCCCGACCGGGTCGAGCACCGGCACCCGGCCGGCGGGCAGGGCGTCGAGCTCGGCCCGCGAGGGCGGACCGGAGAGGTAGACCAGCGGCGGCCGCTCGTCACCGTCGAGGCGAGCGACGACGCCCTCGAGCGCCGCGCGCTCCCCCACCAGGAGCGGCCGGAGGGGACGGGACGGCGCCGCGCCCAGCATCCGGATCAGCAGCTCGGGGCCGACCCCCGCCGGATCGCCCTGCGTGAACGCCAGGATCGGCGTCGCGGCGCTCATCGCCGGCCTCTCCTCTCGTCGCTCCTTCCGCCCGGACGCCACCCGGGCGCCCGCTTCACGCGCCGGCGCGGCGACGCATCCGCTTCAGCTCGGCCTCTTTGTACATGAAGCGGATGTTGTGCTTGAGGATGAGGAGATTCGGCTCGTGCTGCCGATTCAGCTTGATCGCGTTCTTGTCGTACCACTCGATCCAGCCGCGCAGCTCGTCGCCGTTCTCGAGGACCACCACCATGGGCGTCTTCGCCGCCATCTGCTTGAGGTAGTAGAACTCCTCGGCGTTCGTCTGCTCGGGCGGGGTCTGCTTGCGGCGCACGGAGCGTCCCGCGTCTTTCTTCATGTCGGAGAGGTCCGGGCGGATGAGTTTTCGGTTCGCCATGTTCGTCATGCGGTAGCCCGTTGAGAGCCGCGGCGGCGCGGCTGCTGGTATTGATCGTCCTCGTACGCCAGACAGCAGAGCAGCCGGCCGCACTGGCCCGAGATCTTGGACGGATTGAGGCTCAGGTTCTGACGCTTGGCCATCTGGATCGAGATGGGGCGGAAGCCCTTGAGCCAGGTGGAGCAGCAGAGGGTCTCGCCGCAGACCCCGATGCCGCCCAGGAGGCCCGCCTCGTCCCGCGCGCCCACCTGCACCATCTTGAACCGCGCCGAGAAGCGCCGCGACAGATCCTTGACCAGACGCCGGAAGTCGACCCTGCCCTCGGCGGTGAAGTAGACCCGCGCCGAGCGCGAGTCCAGCGAGAAATCGACTCGCGAGACCTTCATTCCCAGCTTGAGCTCGCGGGCGCGCTCCTGGCAGAAGAGCTTGGCCGCCACCTCGCGCTCGAGCTGACGGTCCCACGCCTTGCGGTCGTCGTCGCCCGCGGGCCGCAGGATCGGCCGGGCGCTCGACTTCTGGCACGGCTTGAAGACCGGCATGGGCGAGCGCTCCACCTTGCCGAAAGCGGGGCCGGCGTCCGTCTCGACGATCACCTGATCCCCCTCGGCGAAGATCTTCCCGCGGGTCGCGCACAGGGTGAGGTTGGTCTCCTCGGCGAAGCGGACGCCGACGAAGTTGTCCTCGATGGCGGTCGAGCGCCCCTTGAAGCTGCAGCCTTGACAACCGGACATCTGGGTTCAACTCTCGCCCGGAGGACCGGGCTTTCGGTCGGAATGGTGGCCGGAATGGCCTCTGGAGCGACCTCCGTGCAGGATTCGCACCAACCGAGTGGGCTTCGCGTGTGCTAGGCCCATTATCCCCGGGCTCTCGCAACCCTGTCAACGTGTCCGGGGGGCGTCGGAATTCCCCGCCGGCGGTCTTCAGGGGGTCCCGAAGAGCCGCTCGAGCACCCGGCGGCCGATGTCCCGCCGCAGCATCTTGTTGGGCCAGCGGACGAGACGGCTGGCTTCATAGGCCGTGAGCAGGGCGCCGCGCAGGTCGGGCCCCAGGGCACAGACGTTCAGCACCCGCCCCCCGGCGCTGACGACCCGCCCGTCGCGCAGCGCCGTGCCGGCGTGGAAGATCTCCACCCCGGGCAGGGCGGACGCCTCCTCGAGCCCCTCGATCGGGTCGCCGTCGATCGGCTTGTCGGGGTAGCCGCGGCTGGCGAGGACCAGGCAGGCGGACGCCTCCTGCCGAAACTGCAGCCTCGGACGGTCGAAACGGCGCTCCGCCCCGGCCAGGAGAACGGAGAGCAGGTCGTCTTCCAGCCGCAGCAACACGCTCTGCGCCTCCGGATCGCCCAGCCGCACGTTGAACTCCAGCACCTGCGGCCCCTCGGCGGTCAGCATGAGCCCGGCGTACAGCACCCCCTCGAAGGGCTGGTTCTCCTGCGCCATGCCCTCGAGCGTCGGCAGGAGGACCCGGTCCAGCACCTCCGCCGCCTGCTCCGACCCCAGGACCCCCGACGGCGAGTGCGAGCCCATGCCGCCGGTGTTGGGACCCTGGTCGCCGTCGCCCACCCGCTTGTAGTCCTTGGCCGGGGCCAGCGGCAGCAGACGGCGACCGTCGGCGAGGGCGATCAGCGAGACCTCCTCGCCCTCGAGGCACTTCTCGACCAGCACCCGGCCGGCGGCCCCGCCGAAGCGGCGCTCCTCGAAGAAGACGCTCAGCGCCCTCTTCAGCTCGCGGCGGTCGCGAACGATCAGGACCCCCTTGCCCGCGGCCAGCCCGTCCGCTTTGAGCACCACGGGAAGACCCAGGCTCCTCGCCGCCCGCTTCGCCTCCTTGGCGTTGTGCACCACCTGGAACGGGGCCGTGGGGATGCCGTGGCGGACCATGAACTCCTTGGCGAAGACCTTGCTCGACTCGAGCTGGGCGGCGTGCTGACTGGGCCCGAAGATCCGCAGCCCGCGCTCGCGAAACTCGTCCACGATGCCCAAGGCGAGGGGCAGCTCCGGGCCCACCACCGTCAGATCGATCTCCAGCTCCGCGGCGAGGTCGGCCAGACGCTGGACCTCGTCGGCCGCCACCGGCACGTTCCGGGCGATCGCGGAGGTGCCCGGGTTGCCGGGGGCACAGTAGAGCTGGCCGAGGTCGGGGCTGCGGCGCAGCGCCCAGCAGAGGGCGTGCTCGCGGCCGCCGCCGCCGACGACCAGGACCTTCACCGCGGCGGCCTCATGACGCCGGTCCGGCCAGGGCGGTCTCTCCGGCCATCCGGCGCACCGCCGCCTCGACCTCGTCGATCATGTAGTCGGGGGTCGAGGCGCCGGCGGTGACGCCCACGGTCTCGACGCCCTCGAGCCACTCCGGCCGCAGCTCGCTGACGTCGTGGACCAGGCGGCTGGGCTTCTGCTCGCGGGCGATCTCCCACAGGTGGCGGGTGTTGGCGCTGTGGCGGCCGCCGATCACCAGGATCAGCTCCACCTCGGGGTCGGCGGCCAGCTCCCGCACCGCATCCTGGTTCTCCTTCGTCGCGTAGCAGACGGTGTCGGCCCGCGACACCTTGCGCGCCCTGGCCTCGATGGCCCGCACGACCTCCTCGTACTCCTCCGCGTTGAGGGTCGTCTGGTAGAGGACCTTCACCTCGGGCCAGCGGCTCCAGTCGATCGCGCGCACCTCCTCCACCGTGGAGAGGATCTCGTAGGTGGAGGGGTCGCGGTCGTGGGTGTAACCGATCACCTCGCGGTGCCGGGGGGAGCCGATGAAGACCAGGTGCGCCCCCGCCTCCACCGCGCGGTCGGCCTCCTCGTGCACGTCGTAGACGAAGGGACAGGTGGTGTCGAGCACCTTCAGTCCGCGCTCCTGGGCGCGCCGATGAAACGACGGCGGCACGCCGTGAGCGGAGAAGACGATGGTGCCCGCGGCGGCCTCCTCCAGGCCGTCCACGGTGGGCACGCCGAGCTCCTCCATCTCCTCGACCACCCGCTCGTTGTGGACCACCTGGCCGAGGATCGAGCCGTCGCGCCCGCCGAGCTGGACGAACTTCTTGACCTTCTCGTCGGCGACGCGGACACCGGCGCAGAAGCCGTACTTGCCGGCCCGCTTGATCTTCATCGGCGACGTCGAGTCTAGCAGGGCCGGGCGGGGCCTCCACGCCCGGCGGCCCGGCCGCGGAGCTCCCGGCGGCGCGCCGCTATCCGCCCCGCCGCGGGAGAAGCGGCTGCGAGGACGAGCACTCGCCGTCGTGGCTCTTCTGCACCCGCGCCGCCCGCCGCAGGCAGCCGTTGACGCAGGTCTCCCCGTCGCAGCTTGAGACCGGCTCGTACCGCTCTGTTCAGATCTCGGTACAGATCCCCGACAGGTCGGCCACCTGGCACTGGCCGGCCGGCAGCTCGCACGTCTGACCGATCGGACCTGGCCGGCGGTCGCTTGCGCGCCGAGCCGTCTTCCTGTCGGGAGCAGCGCGGGCCGTGCCAGCGGCCGTCCTCTATCCAGGTCGATCGCCCGCCTTCCGCCCGACCCCGATCCACCGCCGGACGTCCGAACAGCCCATTACGACGGGCACTTTCGCCCCGTCCACCCGCCGCCCCGGGGCTGGCACTCCCGTTGCTCTCCCGGTGCGCGGGTGGGAGAACGAAGGAAGGAGACAGCCATGAGACCCGTGAGACTCTCGATCCTCGCAGCGGCCCTGGTCGCCGCGGTCGCCGCACCCGTGGCGGCGGCCTCCGCCGGCGGGCGCGGGCACTGGGGCGAGGAGCAGGCGCTCAGGCTCCGCCTCGGCGTCTTCGAGCCGCGCGGCGAGTCGCGCTACTGGGACGAGAAGGCCATCGACTTCACCAGCGACCCGGCGGAGTTCGACGGCCTGGACCTCGGCGTCGAGTACGTCCGCTTCCTCGGCAACCGGCTCGGCGTGGTGGCCGGGTCCAGCTACTTCTACAGCGGCGAGGTGACCCAGAACTACCGTTTCTTCGTGGACGAGCGGGGCGGCGAGATCCTCCACGACACCGAGCTCGAGCTGGCGCGGTTCCACCTGGGTCTGCTGCTCCACCTGTTCGGCCGGGACGCCGCCATCGAGCCCTACGTCGGCGGCGGCGTGGGCCTCACCCTGTGGAAGCTGCGCGAGGTGGGCGACTTCATCGATTTCGAGGGCGGCGACGAGATCTTCTTCGGCGACTTCCGTGACGAGGGCGCGGTCTTCGGCCACTACCTCCAGGCGGGGGTCGAGGTGCCGGTGGCGCGGAACTGGTCGGTCTTCGCCGACGCCCGCTGGGAGCGCGCCGACGACACCCTGGGCGGCGACTTTCGCGGCCTGGGGGAGATCGACCTCTCCGGCAAGACCTACTCGCTGGGGGTGGCGGTCAGCTTCTGAGAGAAGGGGTCGGAGAACCGCTCCTCGGTGACGAAGCCGGGGTCGGTGAGGCTTTCCAGGAAGGCGACGAGGTCGGAGCGCTCTCCGGGAGCCAGCTCGAAGCCGCGGACTCCGGGGCTCGTCAGCGGGCTCGGCGGCTCCGCCCGGCCCCCCGCCGCGTAGTGGTCGATGACCTCCCCCAGGGTGGCGATGCTGCCGTCGTGCATGTAGGGCGCGGTGAGCGCCACGTTGCGCAGGCTGGGCGCGCGAAAGCGGCCCATGTTTGCGGGATCGCCGGTCTTCTCGTAGAGGCCACGGTTGCCCTCGGGGTAGCCGCCGCGGCCGTCCACGTTGTAGAGCCCCGTGTTGTGGTAGGAGACCTCCGGCTCCGGGGAGCCGGCGAAGCGGATCGGCCCCGCCAGCAGCAGGCCGCCGTGGCAGACGCCGCAACCCAGCCGCTCGGAGAAGAAGAGCCCCATGCCGCGCCGGGCGGCCTCGCCCAGGGCGCTCCGGTCGTCGTGGAAGACCCACCGGTCGTAGGGCGAGCCGCCCGAGATCAGGGTGCGCTCGAAGCTGGCGATGGCCTGCACCACGCCGCGCAGGGAGACGGGTCGGCTGCGCCCGGGGAAAGCGCGCCGGAAGAGCTCGGCGTAGAGCGGATCGGCGGCGAGACGCTCTTCGATCTCCCGCTCGCGGCCGGCGACGCCCATCTCCACCGGGTGGGTTCCCGTCAACGGCCGCGCCATCTGCTCCTCCAGCGAGGCGACCTCCGGGTTCGCCCAGTCGAAGGCTGCGTTGTAGGCCACGTTGGCCAGGCTCATGGCGTTGCGGAGCAGCCGCTCCCCGGTCGAGCCCACGGCGACCACGCGGCCGTCGGTGAACGCCGCCTCCTGGCGATGACAGGCGGCGCAGGAGAGGGTGCCGTTGCCGGAGAGACGCCGATCGTAGAAGAGCCGGCGGCCCAGCTCCACCTTGGCCGCGGTCATCGGGTTGTCCGGCGGCACCGCCGGCTCGGGGAAGCCGGCGGGGAGACGCCACGGGTAGGCGTCGCCGGGGGGTGCCCCCTCCGGCGCCGGGTCGCCCCGCAGGACCCCCGCGGGCGGTGACGGCGCCGGACCGGCCGCCGCGCAGCCCCCGGCAAGCGCCGCCGTCAGAAGGACGGCCGCCCACGCGAGCGGGCGGAGGGGGTCGAGTCCCGCCCGCCGGCCGGTCGCCCTCCGGGAGCGCTCCGGCCGGAGCTCGGGCTCCCCGCCCGCCGCGTCCCGGCGGCGGAGCGCGGCCCCTAAAGCCACGCCGGGGCGCGATCGCACCGGGGCGGCTGGGCGGACCTCAACGGGTCGAGGTCCAGGCGGCGCCGGCATCGGCCGGGGTGAGGGAGGCCTGCTCGGCCAGCTCCGCCCGCTCCTCGACCCAGCCGGCGAACGCCTCGAGGCTCTCGGCGTCGATCCCGTGGGGGTCCTCGCGACGCGTCTCGATCCACTTCCGCATGGCGGTCAGGAGCTGGGAGGCGAGCTCGCGATCGCCGCGGAAGAGGGTCATGTAGGCCTCCTTGGCCTCCTCGATCCTGCCCAGACCCAGGTAGGCCTCGGCCCGGTACTCGATGGCGCGACCGTAGCGCGGCTCGATCTCGAGGGCGCGGTCGTAGGCCTCCAGCGACTCCTCGAACTCCCCCACCTTGCGCAGAGCGTAGCCGAGGCTGGCGTGCGCCTGGTAGAAGGCCGGGTCGTTCTGCACGGCCGCCTCGTAGGCCCGGATCGCCTTCCGGTACTCCTTCTCGATCTTCTTCTCGAGCTTCTCGGCGTCTCCCTCGCCCGCCGCGAGCGCCTCCTCGAGCTCCCAGGCCTTGTCGCGGTACTTGAGACCGCGGTCGTAGGACTCGCGCGCCGCCGCCTGCGGGTCCTGCGCGGTGACGCTGGAGGAGGAGGGGGCGCCGGCCGCCCACAGGGCACCCGCCGCGAGGACCGGCAGCGCGCCGGCGAGGGTCCATGTCCACAGCTTCTTTCTCATCTGGTGCTCCTTGTCCCGTGAAGGCTCGGTCGAAGGTAGGTACGCTCCGACCGCCACGAGGTTCTCCGGGATCGGCTCGGCCCGCGGGTGCGAGACCCTTGCCAGCCGTCGCTTGGACGCTATCCTGACATGCGGATCATGACTCCGGAGCGGTTCAGACGGATTCGCGCCATTCTGGACCGGCGGCAGCCGGACCTGACGGTGCTGCTGGAGAACGTCCACAAGCCGCACAACTTCGCGGCGGTGGCGCGCACCTGCGACGCCGTGGGGATTCTCGACGCCCACGCCGTGTATCCCGACGGCCGGATCCCCCGCCGTCTCGCCGCCGGCGCCGGCGCCGAGCGCTGGCTCGAGCTGCACGCCCACCCCGACGTCGCCACCGCGGTCCGGCGGCTGCGAGCCGAGGGTCTGCGGCTGGTCGCCGCCCATCCGGCGCCGGACGCCGTCGACTTCCGCGAGGTCGACTTCACCCGCCCCACCGCCCTGCTGCTGGGACAGGAGAAGGACGGCCTGAGCGACGAGGCCCTGGCGGCGGCCGACCAGGTGGTGGCGATCCCCATGCTGGGCGCCGGGCTGTCGCTCAACGTCTCGGTGGCGGCGGCGCTAGTACTC
>JAWWBN010000174.1:0-8153 GCA_033720955.1 Thermoanaerobaculia bacterium
GCCATCGCCACGGGAAGCAAGGTCTTCGACAAGGTGATCAGCAACATGCAGGAGGTCAAGGCGCGGGACGGGGTGGTGATCGCGGTGACCGACCGCGGCGAGGAGGAGATCGAGTCGCTGGCGGACGAGGTCGTGCGGGTGCCCGCGGTCTCCGAGCACCTGCAGCCGGTGGTCAACGTGGTGCCGCTGCAGCTTCTGGCCTACTTCGTCGGCGTACGCCGCGGCGCCGACGTGGATCAGCCGCGCAACCTGGCCAAGAGCGTCACGGTGGAGTAGAGGGGGTGTTCGAGAGCGAGCTCAACGAGCAGCAGCTCGCCGCGGTGACCCACGGCGACGGGCCGCAGCTCGTCCTGGCCGGCGCCGGATCGGGGAAGACCCGGGTCATCACCTACCGGGTCGCCTGGCTGATCCGGGAGCGCGGCGTCGACCCGGCCTCCATCGTGGCGGTGACCTTCACCAACAAGGCGGCCGGCGAGATGCGCGAGCGGATCGAGTCGCAGGTGGGGATCTACCCGCTGCCCACCTTCGTGGGGACCTTTCACCGCTTCGCCCTGACCCTCCTGCGACGCTGGGGCGAGCGGATCGGCGTGCCGCGCGGCTTCGCCATCTTCGACCGCGACGATCAGATCGCCCTGGTCAAGAAGTCGCTCGCCGCCGAGGGTCTGTCGGAGACCTCCTTCGCGCCGCGCCAGGTGCTCGCGGCCATCAGCGCGGCCAAGAACCGGCTGATGGACCCGGGACAGTACGAGGCGGAGGCCAAGAACTTCTTCGAGCAGCGGGTGGCCCGGGTCTACCGCACCTACCAGGGGTCGCTGAAGCGCTCCTCGGCGATGGACTTCGACGACATGCTGCGGCTGGCGGTGCGGCTGCTGGAGCGCGAGCCGGAGCTGGAGCGGCGGCTGCGCGACGGAATCCGCCACCTGCTGGTGGACGAGTTCCAGGACACCAACCACGCCCAGATGCGATTGATCCACCAGATCGCCGGGTCCTCCGGCAATCTGACCGCCGTCGGCGACGAGGACCAGGGGATCTACCGCTGGCGGGGCGCCGACCTGTCGAACGTGCTCGACTTCGAGCGCAGCTTCCCCGGCGCCACGGTGCGCAAGCTGGAGCGCAACTACCGCTCCACCCAGAACATCCTGAGCGCCGCCGGCGAGCTGGTGGCGAACAACGAGGGACGGCGCGGCAAGACCCTGTGGACCGACCGCGGCGACGGCGAGGATCTCGAGCTCTACTACGCCCGGGACGAGCAGGACGAGGCGCGCTGGGTCGCCTCGTCGCTCGAGGAGCTGCGTCCCGAGCTCTCCTGGCACCAGATGGCGGTGCTGGTGCGCACGAACGCCCAGACCCGGGCGCTCGAGGAGCGCTTCCTGCGCGAGCGGATCCCCTACGACCTGGTGGGCGGCGTGCGCTTCTACGAGCGCGCGGAGATCAAGGACCTCATCGCCTACCTCCGGGTGCTGCGCAATCCGAACGACGACCACTCGCTGGCGCGCATTCTGAACAAGCCGCCGCGAGGGATCGGCAGGACGACCCGCGACCTGCTGGAGGACCAGGCGGGCGGTGCGCGGCAGCCGCTCTGGGAGGCGATCCGCAACGCGCGCGCGGGCAGCCTGCCGGCGCGCAGCGCGAAGGCGATCGAGGCCTTCCGCACGCTGATCGAGGATCTCGCCGCCTCGGCGGCCGAGCTGCCGCTGGCGGAGCTGATCCGGGAGCTGCTCGAGCGCACCGGCTACGCCGAGATCTACGACAAGGCGGACCCCGAGGCGCAGGCGCGTCGAGAGAACATCGACGAGTTCGTCACCGCCGCCCAGGAGCTCACCGAGGAGTCGGGCGTGGTGGGCATCGACGCCCTCACCGACTTCCTCGACCACGCCTCGCTGGTGAGCGACGTGGACGAGTGGCAGAAGGACCGCGGCGTGGCGCTGATGACCCTGCACGCGGCGAAGGGGCTCGAGTTTCCGGCGGTGGTGGTGGCGGGCCTCGAGGACGGGCTGCTGCCGCACTTCAACGCCATGGGCACCCCGGAGAGCCTCGAGGAGGAGCGGCGGCTGCTCTACGTCGGGATGACCCGGGCCGAGCGCAAGCTGATGCTCACCTGCTGCCGCCGCCGCCGGATCGCCGGGCGATACCAGGACCAGGACGAGTCGCCCTTTCTGGCCGAGATCCCGAGAGACCATGTCGTCGTGCACCGGAGCCCCGAGCTCTTCGCCCAGCGTCCGGGCGCCGCCGCCGCCGCCGGCTTCTTCGGCCGCCAGCCGGCGCGGCGCGAGCCGTTCCGGGCGCCGCTCGAGACGGTCACCGGAGACGGCGGCTCGCTCGGGAAGGGGAGCCGGGTGCGGCATCCCACCCTGGGCGACGGCGTGGTGCTCGCCACCGAGGGCGCTGGCGACGGGAGGAAGCTGACGGTCTTCTTCGACCGGGTGGGCAAGCGCAAGCTGTTGGCTCGCTACGCCAGCCTGGAGCCGGTGTGAGCCGGGAGCCCGGCTCCTCCGACGGCTCGAGCCTCCGGCGCGCGCCCCGGGCGCAACTGGAGCTGGAGGTGCGGCTCGAGTTCGATACCGGCAAGAAGCTCGGTCCGGCGATCACCGCCGACGTCTCCGCAAGCGGGATGTACGTCCAGACGCTCGACCCGCCTCCCGTGGGAGCCCTGGTGCGGTTCGAGCTCGACCTGCCCCGCCGCCGCGAGCCGATCCGCGGCCACGGCGAGGTGGCGTGGATCCGGGTGCGCCCGGAGGGGCCCGACCGTCCGCCCGGCGTGGGAATCCGTTTCCGCGCTCTCGATCCCGAGGGAAGGCAGGCGCTGGAGCGCGCCGTGCTCGTTCGGCTGGGAGAGCGGGGGCAGGGCGCGGAGCCCGCCTGGGACTCGCCGCCGCCGCGGCCGCCTCGGCCTCCCGCGCCGCGACCGGCCGCGCGGCCCGCCGCTCCGCCGCCGTCGAGCCGCGAGATCGAAGCGCCACGGCGGAGCGACCGCAGCGCCGGCGGAGGACGGCGGGAGGGCACGGGTCCGGAGTCGGGGAAGCCGGCCGGCGCCTCGCCCCGCCAGCTCGCCATCCTCCTCGCGCTGCTCCTGGTGCTGCTACTCCTCCTGGTGCGCGCCCTCTAGGGCCTTCGCCCGGGGCCGCTACACCAGGTACTCGCCGCGCAGCAGGGCGTAGAGGTAGTTGTCCACCCGCTCTCCCCGCAGCACGAAGTACCCCCGCAGGGTCCCTTCCCGGACGAAGCCCAGCGCCTCGAGCACTCTCTGGGAGCCCACGTTGCCCACCGCGCAGCGCGCCTCGATGCGCTCCAGGGGGGTGTGCAGGAAGAGCTCGGCGAGAAGCTGCTCCAGGGCCGGGCGCATGATGCCGCGCCCCTGGTAGGGGGTGGAGAGGGCGTAGCCGAGCTCGGCGAGACCGTGCTCCCAGTTGGTCACCAGGAGGGTGATCCAGCCCGCCGGCTGGTCGTCGGCGAGGACGATCCAGAGGAACCGCTCGCCCCGGCCGCGGTAGAGATCGTCGATCCTCTGCGCGGCGAGCTCGGCGCGGAGCTGGGTGAGGGCCGCCTCCGCCAGCGGCTGGAAGCGGCGCACGCTGGCCTCCCGCCGCCAGCGGTGGAGGAGCCGGGCGTCGGAGGGATGCCCCGCGCGCAGGGCGATCCGCCGGACGGGCTGGGGCGGCTGCGGCTGGATCAGGGGCAAGGCTCCGTCAGATCATGACACGTCGGCGTGGGCGCCGCGCTCGCGGCCGGCGATCGCCCGCCGTCCCACCGTCAGGCTCGAGACCAGGTGGAGCAGCACGATGTAGCAGAAGCCCTGGACGAAGAGATAGAGGAAGGGCAGCGACAGCCACATGTCGCTGATCACGGCGACGGCGAAGGCGGCGACGAAGTAGAGCGCGAGCAGCCCCTCGGCGAGCACGGAGAGGTCGCCGTCCACGCGGTACCTCTTGCCCCGCCAGTTGGCGATGGCCCCTTCGACGGAGTACTTGGGCGTGCGCTCGAAGACCCCCACGTCGCGGCGCAGCCCCTCGAGCACGGCGCGGGCGTTGTTGATGGCCAGACCGATGCCCAGACCCATGAGCGCCGGCAGGCGGCGGAGCTGACGCCACCACGACCCGCCGCGGGCGGCCTGGCTGCCCAGGTAGAAGGCGACGAACGAGAGGGTGGCGAAGGCGAACAGGGGCAGGTCCACGGCGAGGATCAGGGTGGGATCGGCGCCGCGCCGCATCTCCATGGCCGGGAAGACGAGGAGCGACAGCGCCACCATCAGCAGGTAGCAGCCGTTGCTCGTCAGGTGGAAGAAGGCCTCCGCCTTGACGCCGAGCGGCACGGGCGAGCGGAAGACCCGGCCCAGCAGCTTGCGCGCCGTCTGGACCGAGCCCTTGGCCCAGCGGAACTGCTGCCGTTTGAAGGCGTTGATCTCCACCGGCAGCTCGGCCGGCACCTTGACGTCGGGCAGGAAGAGGAAGCGCCAGCCGGCGAGCTGGGCGCGGTAGGAGAGGTCCAGGTCCTCGGTGAGGGTGTCGTGCTGCCAGCCCCCGGCCTCGACGATCGTGCGTCGGCGCCAGATCCCCGCCGTGCCGTTGAAGTTGAAGAACCGCCCCGCGCGGTTGCGCGCCGCGTGCTCGATGAGGAAGTGGGCGTCGAGGAACATCGCCTGGATGCGGGTGAGCAGCGAGAAGCCGCGGTTCAGGTGCTCCCAGCACGCCTGCACCATGCCGACGGCCGGATCGGCGAACCAGGGCACGGTGCGGCGCAGAAAGTCCGGTCTCGGCACGAAGTCGGCGTCGAAGACCGCCAACAGCTCGCCGCGCGCCTGCCGGAGGCCGGCGGCCAGCGCGCCGGCCTTGAAGCCCACCCGGTCGCCGCGGCGGAGATGGTGCACCTCCACCCCCCGCGCCCGCTGTCGCGCCACCTCGGCGGCGACGATCTCCCGGGTCTCGTCGGTGGAGTCGTCCAGCACCTGGATCTCCAGCCGGTCGGCGGGGTAGTCGAGCGCCGCCACCGCGCGGATCAGCCGCTCGGCGACGTACATCTCGTTGTAGAGCGGGAGCTGGACCGTGACCCGGGGCCAGAGAGACGGCGGCGGGGGCGCCGGAGGGTGGGCGCCGCGTGTGCGATAGTAGAGGCCGAGAAGCACCAGGCGATGAGCACCGTAGATCGCCAGGATCCCCAGCGTCAGGTAGTAGATTGTCAGGATCAACTGCTCGAACGGCTGGTGCATGGCGGTCTCTGGCTGGGGGTCTCCGCTCCGCCCGGGCGGCGCTTCCCGCGGCGCTTCCGCTGATCGCCGCCCATCTGGCGCTGCTCCTCGTCTTCGATCTGGGGCGGCGCCCGGCTGCCGCCGTGGGCATCCTGCTGGCGGCGATGGCCTGCCTCGCCTACGGGGCGCGGCGTCTGGCCGCGCCGGCGGGCTCGCAGGCGGTGGGAATCCTGGTGGTGGCGGGTCTGCTTCGGGTGCTCCTTCTGCCTCTACCTCCGACGCTCTCGGACGACGTGCTGCGGTATGTGTGGGATGGGAGGGTGACGCTG
This sequence comes from Thermoanaerobaculia bacterium, assembly GCA_033720955.1. GTDB lineage: Bacteria > Acidobacteriota > Thermoanaerobaculia > Multivoradales > JAHEKO01 > JAWWBN01. The sequence goes on from JAWWBN010000174.1 coordinate 5,512, forward strand.
GCCGGGTTCGACCCCTATCGTCTGCCGCCGGAGGACGAAGCGCTCGAAGGGTTGCGGGACGAGCTCTGGCGGCGGTTGCCGCATCGGGAGGTGCCGACGGTCTACCCGCCGCTCGCGGTGGCTCTTTTTAGCACAGCCGCGCTGTCGCCGGCGCCCGTCACCACGCTCAAGCTGCTGCTGAGCGCGGCGGATCTGGCCGGCTGCTGGCTGCTGCTGGGAATCGCCCGCCGGCGGGGTCTGCCCGAGGCGCGGGTGGCGCTCTACGCCTGGAATCCGCTGGTGGTCCTGGAGACCGCCGGGATGGGGCACGTGGATGCGCTGGGCTGCGCCGCCGCCATCGCCGCGGTGGCCTGGGTCACCCTCGATCGGCCGCGGGTCCGGCGGTCGGCCGCGGCCGCCGCCGTGGCCGCCCTGGCCAAGCTGGTGCCCCTCGCCGCGCTGCCGGCGTGGGCCCGCGCCAGCCGGCGGCCGCTGCTCTTCGCCGGGGTGGCGCTCGCCATCACCCTGGCGGCGGCGGCGCCGGTCGCGATCGCCGCCGACGGGGTGCCCCCGGGGCTCGTGACCTACGGCGTCTCCTGGGAGTTCAACGGTCCCCTCTACGAGCCGCTCTGGCGTCTGCTGGATCGGGTGGGGGCGCGGGAGCGGGTCGAGGAGCTGCTCGACCGGCGCAAGGAGATCGACGGGCGGCATGAGCTCTGGAACCGCTTCTACCCCTTCAACTACCCGCAACTGCTGGCCAAGCTGCTGCTCGCCCCGGGTCTCCTGGCGGCGATCCTGTGGGCGTGGCGGCGGGGCCGCGACCCCGTCGCCGCCAGCGGCGTCGTCTTCGGCGGCCTCCTCCTCTTCTCGGCCACGGTCTATCCCTGGTACCTGATCTGGGTGCTGCCCTGGGCGGCGCTCTGCCGGCAGCCGGCCTGGCTGCTGCTGTCGGCCGCAATGCCGCTGTCGTATCTGCCGCAGCTCACGGCGCTTCCGCTGTGGCCGTGGACCTTCCTCGTCATCTGGGCGCCCTTCTGGGTCGTCCTCGCCGGGAGGCCGAGATGGTCCACCTGCTGACGATCGGCTACCGGGGAGCGGCCTACGCCGGCTGGCAGCGGCAGCCCAATGCGGTGACGGTCCAGCAGCGCGTCGAGGAGGCGGTTCTCGCCCTCACCGGGCAGAGCGCCGCGGTCGTGGCGGCGGGGCGCACCGACGCCGGCGTGCACGCGCGGGCCCAGGCCGCCCACGTCGAGCTCCAGGAAGAGTGGCCCCGCGGGGCTCTCGTCCACGGGGTGAATCACCATCTGCCCTCCGACATACGGATCCACGACGCGCGGCGGATGCGCGAGGGCTTCCACGCCCGCAAGCACGCCTTGTGGAAGGAGTACCGGTACCGCACCATCCGGTGCGAGGTGCTGTCGCCGCTCGACGAGCCCACCGCCATCCGCGTCGATCCCGACCTGGACCTCGCGCGGCTCGCCCGGGCCACCGAGCTGCTGCCCGGCCGGCACGACTTCTCGGCCTTCGCCCTGGCCGGCGGCGCCCACCGCGATCCGCGCCGGACCCTCTTCGAGGCCGAGTGGCGGGAGGCCGGCGACGAGCTCACCCTGCGGCTCCGGGGCGACGGCTTCCTGCGCGGCATGGTGCGCTCGCTGGCCGGCACGCTGCTCGAGGTGGCGCGGGGCCGCCGCTCGGTCGAGGACGTGGCCCGGCTGCTCGAGGGAGGCGAGCGCCGGGAGGCGGGTCCCACGGCGCCGCCGCAGGCACTGGTCCTGTGGCGGGTGGAGCACGACGCCGTCTGGGCGGCGCCGGCCGCTGTGCTAGATTAAGAGCCTCTGAAGATGCCCGATCTCTCCCGGCTCGCCGAGCCCGGCTCCGCTGAAGAAATCCTTGTCCGCCGTCTCGATCTCGAGCGGCTGCCGCGTCATGTGGCCGTGATCATGGACGGCAACGGGCGCTGGGCCGAGGCGCGCGGTCTGCCTCGGGTGCAGGGGCACCGGGCCGGGGTGGAGGCGGTGCGCGACACCATCGAGAGCGCCGCCCGGCTCGGGCTCGAGGTCCTGACTCTCTACGCCTTCTCGGTCGAGAACTGGAAGCGTCCCCGCCACGAGGTGTGGATGCTGATGAACCTGCTCAAGGAGTATCTGCGCCGGGAGCTCGACACCCTCCGGCGCAACGACATGCGCCTCAAGGTGATCGGCCGCTGGGAGGAGCTCGAGCCCTCCGTGGTCCGGGCCCTGCGCGACGGTCTGGAGGCCACGGCCGGCTGCGGCGGGATGCAGCTCAACATCGCGCTCAACTACTCCGGCCGCTGCGAGGTGGTGGACGCCTGCCGCCGGATCGTGGCCGACTGGGCGGCGGGCAAGGGCACCGACATCGACGAAGAGACGATCGGCAGCTATCTCTACACCTCGGGCCAGCCCGACCCCGATCTGCTCATCCGCACCTCCGGCGAGATGCGGGTCAGCAACTTCCTGCTCTGGCAGCTCGCCTACACCGAGCTCTGGGTAACCGACACCCTCTGGCCCGACTTCCGCCGGGGCGAGCTCTTCCAGGCGATCCTGGACTACCAGGGCCGCGACCGGCGCTACGGCAGGGTGAGGGAGAGCGCCGCGACGGCGGCGCGCTCCGAGGCCGAATAGGGGCCGGCCGGGTCGGTGGCA
>JAWWBN010000175.1:0-8145 GCA_033720955.1 Thermoanaerobaculia bacterium
CGCGGCCCCCCCCCGCGGCGCGGGCCCCGACCCCCTGAGGAGCCGGCGGGGCCGGGGCCTCCGCTCCGGGTGGGCGTGGTAGCATTCCGCCAACCCAGGAGGCGGGTTCTTCTCGATGGCGTCTCTACCGTCGATCTGCCGTCGCCATGCCCTGACGGCCCTCGGGCTGGCCCTCGCAGCCCTCGTCGCCGCGGCCTGCGGCGGCGGCCGCCCGGGACCCGCGGACCCCGCCGTCCAACGCGGTAGAGCGGTCTTCGACCGGGTCTGCGCCACCTGCCACGGCAGGGACGCCCGCGGCCTGCCGCGGCTCGGCAAGAGCCTCCTCGGCAACCAGTTCACCAAGAGCCTCTCCGACGACGAACTGGTCCAGTTCCTCAAGACCGGCCGCCCCGCCTTCCACGAGCTCAACGAAACCGGCGTGGACATGCCGCCCAAGGGTGGTGACCCGTCGATCCCCGACGACGATCTGCGCGCCGTCGTCGCCTTCCTCCGCACCCTTTGAGGAGGAGGACGATCTGGACGAGACCGACAGCCTGAGCGAGCAGCAGTTGCTCGAAAGGGTCGGCCACCCCGGTTCGGCCCCCCGGGCTTCTCGCCCTTCTAGCCGGCTCGGGGCTCCCGGCCGAGGTCGGCCTCGTCTCCCCCGCGGGACGGGGCCGGCCAGGCTTCGTAGCCGTAGATCCGGGGGTTCCGGAAGGCTGCGACGAAGGTGGCGAGCGGATTCTCGGCGCCCTCGAAGCGGTCGCCGGGCAGGCCGTTCTCGAGCTTGAGCACGCCGCGGGGGCAGACCGCGGCGCAGACCCCGCAGCCCACGCACGAGGCGCGCACCACGTTCTCGCCACGCTGGGCGTAGGCGCGGACGTCGATCCCCATCTCGCAGTAGGTCGAGCAGTTGCCGCACGACATGCACTGCCCGCCGTTGGTGGTGATGCGGAAGCGCGAGAAGACCCGCTGCCAGATTCCCAGGATCGCCGCCTGGGGGCAGCCGAAGCGGCACCAGACCCGGTTGCCCATCAGCGGGTAGAAGCCGACGCCGATCACCCCGGAGAAGATGGCCCCGACGTAGAAGCCGTACCACTTGCGCAGCGGCGCGCCCCAGGTGCCGTAGAGGTTGCCGTTCAGGTTGTGGTCGATCCAGAGGCTCGCGGTGACCGCCACCACGGCGACCAGCACCGCGTGGATCAGCCAGCGCTCCACGTGCCAGGCGCTCTCGGACTTCGACGACTGCTGGCGCCAGGGATCCCCCAGGGTCTCCGCCAGCCCGCCGCAGCCGCACACCCACGAGCAGTACCACCGTTTGCCGAAGAAGTAGGTCAGGACCGGAGTGGCGACCACCGCGCCCACCACCCAGCCCAGGAGCAGGACGCCGACTACCCCGGCGCCGCCGAGAAAGCCGCCCAGCACCTTCTCCGGCCAGAGATAGTCGTATTTGAGCGGCCAGATGCCGTTGAACTCCATGTACGGCTTGTTGAAGTAGACGAGAAGATTGGGCAGCGACCAGGCGAAGACGAACTGGAAGAACATCACCGAGGCCGTGCGAACCTGGTGGTACCGGGAGTGCCGGTACTTCATGAACATCCGCACTCCGAAGAGGAGGATGGCCAGGGTGTAGAGGACGCCGTAGAGGAACCAGCGGCTCGACTCCCCGGCCTGCACCAGCCGCGCCAGGGGATCGAGCAGCCGGATGGGCCGCTCCAGGACCGGGGGCATCCCCATCGCCTGGAGGTCGTCGTAGAAGTAGAGCACCACGTAGAAGCCGGTGAGGAAGATGCCCAGGGCCCAGCCGAGGAGCCCTCGGTTCAGCACGCCGCGGAAGAAGATGCGGTCGTTCTTGACACCCGGCTCGGTGCCGGCCAGGTCCAGGTAGAAGAAGAGCGCGGTCCCCAGGCTCAGGGCGCCGAAGGTGAGGGCCAGGGCCGTCCAGCCGCCGCCCAGGTCGAGGCCGGCTACGAAGAGAACCAGGGCCAGGGCGCCGGCGGCGATGAGCCCCATCGCCAGCCGCTGGGCCGGGGAGGGGGCGGGGTCGGGCAGCTTCGGGGGCTCGCCGAAGCCGAGCCGCTCCTCGTCGAAGGCGTAGCCGGTCTCCCAGGGGGAGGCGCTCATGACAACTGCTCCTCCAGGACCCCTCGCATCTCGCCCTCGTAGCGACGGTGGAGCTCCGGGTCGAAGGCCAGCTCGGGGAGGCTCGCGAGCGCCTCGTCGGCGGGCCGCGCCTCGGCGATCCACCTCTCCGCCACCTGGTGACGCCAGCGCAGGCCCATCGTCTGGAGCCCGATCACCGACCCCTCCGAAGAGAGCACGACGCGCGCCGCGTGGCGGTGGGACGGGTGCTCCCAGTAGAGGTTGCGCTCGCCCGGCACGTCGAAGTTGACCCGGCCGTACGTCTGGTACTCCAGGTCGAAGAACTTGGCCGAGTTGAACCAGATCCCGGGGTCGTAGTCGCGCTCCTCGCCGGCGATGTTCGCCGCGGCGGTCTCGCCCTGCATCTTGCCGGTGTACCAGACCTGCTGGATCAGATTGCGCTCGCCCTCGGGGGTCACGATCTCGGCGCAGTCTCCCGCCGCCCAGACCCCCGGCAGAGAGGTCGCCAGGCGCGAGTCCACCAGCACGCCGCGGCCGGTCTCGATGCCCGAGCCCTCGACCACCGCCAGGTTGGGCGAGACCCCGGCCGTCAGGCCCACCAGCTCGCACGGAAAGCGCCGGCCGTCGGCGGTCACCGCGGCGGCGCAGCGCCCCCGGCCGTCGTCCTCGACCGCGCCGAGCTCCGTGGCCAGCTCGAGACCGAGGCCGTGACGGCGCACCACCCGGTTGACCATCGCCGACTCCTCCGCCGGCAGCACGTTGTCCCAGTAGGAGCGCTCGCGCACCAGGAAGGTGACCGGGATGTTGCGGCTGACGAGCATCTCCGCCAGCTCGATGCCGATCAGCCCGCCGCCCACGATCACCGCCCGGCGGGTGCGCTTCGTCGTCTCGTAGAGCTGCAACAGGTCGGGCAGGCCGTAGAGCCCCTGCACGCCGTCGAGGTCCTGGCCCGGCCAGCCGAACCGGTTCGGGCGGGAGCCGGTGGCGAGCAGCAGCCGGTCCCAGCCGAGCGCGGCGCCGTCGGCCAGCTCCAGCCGCCGGGCGCCGCCATCGATGCGGGTCACCCAGCCACGCAGAAGCTCGATCTTCTGCTGGCCCCAGAAGGAGTCGGGGAAGGGCTTCGTGTCCTGGTAGCGCATGTGGCCCATGAAGATGTACATGAGCGCCGGCCGCGACCAGTGATGACGCGACTCGCCCGAGATCAGGGTGATCCGCCACTCGGGTCTGCGCCGGCGCAGCTCGAGGGCCGCGCTCACGCCCGTCACCCCGTTCCCCAGAATCGCGACGTGCATCGGTAGAGCCCGGCCGCCGGGGGCGCCCACGGCGCGCCGGCGGCGGAGCCAGTATAGGCCATCCCGGAAGGCCGGGGATCACCGGCCGGAGGAGGCCCGGAGGGCGCGGCCCCCTATACTCGCGACGACCCCGGCCATCATCCCGCGAGAGGAGACCGACCGTGATCGTCCATGGCAGCACCGTGTCCATCCACTACACCCTCACCCTGGAGGACGGCACCACGGCCGAGAGCAGCGTGGGCGGCGAGCCCCTCACCTACACCCACGGAGCCGGCCAGCTCCTACCCAGGCTGGAGGAGGCGCTCGAAGGAAGAGCCGAGGGCGACGAGCTGCGGGTCGAGCTCTCGCCCGCCGACGGCTACGGCGAGCCGCAGGAGGCGGCCCTCCAGGAGTTCGACCTCGAGCGGGTGCCCGAGGACTCGCGCGCCGTGGGGACTCTCCTCCTGGCCAGCGACCCGGAGGGCAACAGCCAGCAGGTCCGGGTGGCCGAGGTGCGGGAGGACACCGTGATCCTCGACTTCAACCACCCGCTGGCCGGGGAGAGGCTGACCTTCGACCTCGAGGTGGTCGCCGTGGAGACGGGCGGCGGCCCGGCGGCGGACGACGGCTCTGAACCCCGGGAAGAGTCCTAGCCCGGACGGGCCCGGCCGCCCGGCTCGGCTCTACGGATCCGCCCAATCGCCAGCGCCGCGCCTTTTGGGTTATGATTCCCCGCGTTCCTTCGAAAGCCCGCGGCCGCCGGCCGCGACAACTCAAGTGGGAGGAGTACCCATGAAGCAGATGTTCCGCTTGTTCCTCTGTCTGATCCTGGCCCTCGGGGTCGTTCCGCTCATCGGCTGCGCCCAGGAGGACAGCTCCGTCGGCGAAGCCATGGAGGACGCCGCCGACGAGGTCGAGGAGGCCGTCGACGAGGCCGCCGATGCCGTGGACGAAGCCATGGGCGATGCCGAGGGCGCCATGGACGAGACCGCCGACGAGATGGAGGATGCGGCCGAGGGCGCCGGCAGCGGAAGCTGAGCTTTCGGCCGACCGGGTCTGATCCGGCGGACCTCGCAGGGGTCCTGGGGCGACGCCGCCAGCCGTGGTCGCGGCGGTGACTCGCCCCGGCCCCGGGCAGGTCTCGCCCCGGTGGCCTCAACGCTTTCGGCGGGTGAAACGTTTCTAGGAGTGGCCGGCGCCCCCCGGCGCCGGCCCTCCGTCCGATTCCCCGACCGAAAGGAGGCCCCATGACCCGCCCCCGCTACCTCTCGATCGCCGCCCCGGCCCTCGCCTTCCTCGTGGCGGTGCCGGGCGCGGTCCGCGCGGCCGAGCCACCCCGCGACGTCTTCGACCGGGTGCACCGGCTCGACTCCCTGACGCCGGAGGCGGCCGAGGCTCTCGCCCGCGCGGCCTGCCGCGCCGAGGAGCGCGACACCCGGTGCCGCATCCGGAGCGCCGCGCCCGACGGCCTGGTGATCGTCGCCGACGCCGAGAGCCACGCCGGGATCGCCGCCGCCCTGGCGGAGGCCGAGCGCCTGCCCGACAGCCAGCTCTTCCACGTGGTCCTGCTGCACGGGGGCGACCAGGAGACGGGCGACCGGGCGGCGCTGCCGGAGGGAGCCCGCCGCGCGCTCGAGACCGCGTCCGGGCTGCTCCCCTACTCCGGGTACCGCCTGGTGGGCACCGCGCTGGTGCGCACCGACGCGCGGGGCCGGTCCACCCTGGACGGGCCCGACGGCGCCAGCTACAGCGCCTCGCTCACCTACAACGACTCGATGGACCTGGACGGCCACCGTCTCGTGGTGCGCCAGTTCTCGCTCCACCGCCTGACCCGCGTCCAGCGCGAAGGCGGCGTCGCGGTCGAGGAGGTGCCGCTCCTGGGCACCTCCTTCCGCATGCAGCCGGGCGACACCGTGGTCGTGGGCACGGCCGGAACCGGCGGCGGCGCCGGAGCCCTGGTCGTGCTCCTGACCAGCGTGGGCTGACGGCCGCGAGGGGGTGATACCCTCCTCGGCAATCGAATCGCCCGGCCTTCTACGCCGGCCGCGGCAACCCGTCGGATTCCCCTCGAGGAGGCATCTCATGCTGCGTTGGGCCCTGATCTTCTTCGTCATCGCTCTTCTCGCGGCCGTCTTCGGTTTCGGCGGCATCGCCGGCGCGGCCGCCGGCATCGCCAAGCTGCTCTTCTACATCTTCCTGATCGTCTTCGTGGTCAGCCTGATCCTGCATATGACCCGGCGCGTCTGAGCGCCGGCCGGGCTGCCGCCGCTCCGCGGCCTTTTCTGACGCCGCTCGACGAGCCGGAGCCGCCCGCCCGCCGCGGGCCGCATCGTCCGCCGCGCGGTCGGCTTCCCGGCCGAACTGTTCCGCGCACCGCGGCGGACCCCGCCGCCCGCTGAGGCCCGCGCTTGGCAGCCGGAGCCGGTCTCTGGCAGCCCAGTTCGGATTTAGTCAAATTGACTTGACATTGTGTCGAGGTAACTGTACGGTCTCTTTGGTCAAGATTACTTGACTTCATGAAAAGGAGACCCGACATGACAAAGACCGACGAAGCCATCTGGACGGCCGGCTGCGCCGCCTCCGAGCGCGACCGCCGCAACCAGTACCGCTTTCTCTGGGCGACCCTGGTGTGGGCCGTCGTCTTCGTGGGAGCGACTTTCCTCACCAAGAGGGGGATGGTCCCGGAGGGCCCTCTGGCCTGGCTGGTCGCCGCCCTGCCGACGCTGGCGGCGCTGCTCGTCATCTGGACCTACGCCCGCTTCCTGCGCGAGGGGGACGAGCTGCAGCGGGTCATCCAACTGCGGTCGCTGGCGCTGGGCTTCGGAGCCGCCTGGGTCGCCACCTGCGGCTATCCCCTCTTCGAGCACCTGGGCGCCCCGCCGGCCGACGCCGGCGACTACTTCCTGGTGATGGCCGTCGCCTTCACCGTGGGCAACGTGCTGGCGCGGAGACAGTACCGGTGAAGAACCGGCTGAAAGTGCTGCGCGCCGAGCGCGACTGGACCCAGGCGCGTCTGGCCGCGGAGCTCGAAGTGTCCCGCCAGACGGTCAACGCCATCGAGACCGGAAAGTACGATCCCAGCCTGCCCCTGGCCTTCAGGATCGCTCGCCTCTTCGGACAGCCGATCGAAGAGATCTTCACCACCGAGTGAGGTCCGCGCGTCACCGCCCCGGCGCTACGCCTCGCCGCTCGCGAGCAGCCGGAAGGCGGCGTCGATCTGGACGTGCCCCCCCACCAGCACCAGCAGGTCGCCGTCGGCCAGCTCCAGGTCGGCGATGGAGCCCGCCACCGGCTGGTCCCCGCGAATGACCGCCAGGGCGGTGACGCCGGTCCTGTCCCGCAGATCCAGACCGCGGAGCGTCGAGCCCACCGCCGCGTGCTCCGGGGCGAGCTGGAAGGAGTCGGTGGTGCCCGCGGCGAGGGCTCGCCGCAGCGGCTCGGAGAGCTCCCCGGGGGGCGGCGTGCGCAGCATCTGGTAGCCGTCGGCGCGCAGCAGCCGGGTCTGGGCGCGGATCACGTTGCCCGGCACGTGGAGACGACGCAGCACCAGGGTCACGATCTCCAGGGAGGTCTCGAACTCCTCCGCCACCACCTCGTCGGCGCCGGCCTGCCGCAGGGCCTCGATGTCGGCCACCCGCCGCGTGCGGGCGATGACGAAGAGGGACGGGTTGAGCTCCCGGGCGGCCCGCACCGCCGTCAGGGAGGCGCGCGGATCGGAGAGGGCGAAGACGGCCACCTGCGCCGTCTCGACGCCGGCCCGACGGAGGATCTCGGGGCGGGTGGCGTCGCCGAACAGCATCGGCTCGCCCGCCGCGCGCCCCATCCGGACCTTGCGGCCGTCGGCGTCCACCACCCGGTAGGGCGCCCCCGCCGCCCCGAGCACCCGGGCCAGGTTCCGGCCGTTGAGCCCGAAGCCCGCCACCACCACTCCGGCGCGGCCGTCGTCTCCTCCGCCGGTCTCCGGCTCGCCCGCCCCTCCGCCCGGCAGCCGGTCCACGAGGCGCGGGCCCAGGGCGATGAAGGCCGGGGTCACCAGCATCGTGAGCACCGCCACCGCGAGGAGAATCTGGTAGGCGTCGTCCGAGAGCAGGGCGTCGCGGTGTCCCCCCCGCGCCAGCAGCAGGGAGAGCTCGCCGATCTGGGACAGGGCGAGGGCTGCCAGCAGACGGGTCCGGAGGGGAAACCCGAGCAGCCAGGCGACCAGAAAGACCACCGCTCCCTTGAGCACCAGGATGGCGCCCGAGAGGCCCAGCACCTCGGGCAGCCGCGCCGCCGCGAGATCCAGCTCGACCAGCATCCCCACCGAGATGAAGAAGACGCTGTTGAAGACGTCCCGGAAGGGCCCTGTCTCGGCCACCACCTGGTGGTGGTACTCCGACTCCGAGAGCAGGATCCCGGCGAGGAAGGCGCCCAGCGCCAGTGAGAAGCCCAGGGCCTCGGTGACCAGCGCGCCGCCGAGACAGGCGAGGAGGGAGCCGATCACCAGGAGCTCGCGGATCTCGGTCCGCACCACCAGCTTCAGCACCGGCGGCAGTAGCAGCCTCCCCAGCCCGAAGACCACCGCCACCACCAGCAGGCCGCCTCCGAACCGCCAGAGAATCTCCCGGCCGGTGGTGGCCGCGACGCCGGCCAGGACCGGCACCAGCAGCAGGAAGGGCACGATGAGAAAGTCCTGGAAGAGCAGGATGCCGGTGGCGACCTGCCCGTGCGGCGGGGCGAGCGGGGCGCGCGCCCGGGACCGCGTCATAACCAAAGCGGTGGGGCGGGGGCGGGAGAGCGGGGGGGGGGGGAC
>JAWWBN010000176.1:0-8099 GCA_033720955.1 Thermoanaerobaculia bacterium
AGCCCGGCTCTCGACGCCGGCCAGATCGCCGAGTTCGGCACCCTGCGGTGGCAGGGCGCGCTCCCGGCGGCGACCCGGGTGGCCTTCTCGGCGCGCAGCGGGATCAGCGCCCGGCCCGACCGCACCTGGTCGCCCTGGACGCCGGTGGCCAGCGGCCGCGAGATCGCCCTGGGCGAGGTCCCCGCCGGCCGCTACCTGCAGTGGCGGGCCGAGCTGACCGGCGACGGCAGCTCGCCCGAGCTGAGCCGGGTGACCGTCTCCTACCGCCAGCTCAACCTGCCGCCCAGGATCGACACCTTCGCGGCCCTCGACCCGGGCGAGATCGTGGTGCCGGCCAACTTCAACCCCGCCAACCAGGTGTTCGAGCCCGCCCATCCCAACCGCGACGGCATCTTCACCACTCTGAAGCCGTCGGGTCCGGGTCAGGACGCCGGCGGAAAGACCCTCTGGAAGCGGGGCTACCGCACCCTGCGCTGGTCCAGCGAGGACCCCAACGGCGACGAGCTCCAGGCGAAGCTGGAGTTCCGGCGGGAGGGCGAGACCGAGTGGCTGCCCATGGCGGAGGAGATCGAGGCCTCCTTCTACAGCTTCGACGCCACGGTGCTGCCGGACGGCGTCTACCGGTTCCGCCTGACCGTCGCCGACGGCGGCGGCGGCGACGCGGAGCGCTCGCTTTCGGCCGAGGAGACCAGCGAGCCGGTGCTCGTCGACCACACGCCGCCGCGGCTGGTGAAGGTCACGCGCGACGGCGGCGCGCTCGCGGTCGAGGTGCGCGATGCCCTTTCGCCGCTGCGGGAAGCGGTCGTCAGCGCCGACGCCAGCGAGTGGGCTCCGGCGCGGCCCCTGGACGGGCTCGTGGACGGGCGCGGCGAGACCCTGCAGGTGGAGCTGCCCGAGGGCGCGAGAATGCTGCTGCTGCGGTTGACGGACGCCGCCTTCAACGTGGTCACCTTCGACCTGCTGCGGGAGGTCCCATGAGAGGGGAGCTCATCGCCGTCTACCCCGGCTCGTTCGACCCGGTGCACAACGGTCACCTGGACATCATCCACCGCTGCCGCCCGCTCTTCGACCGGGTGATCGTGGCGGTTCTGCAGAACGACGAGAAGCGGCCGCTCTTCTCGGTGGAGCGGCGTCTGCAGATGATCGGGCAGCAGATCGAAGGCTGCCCGGAGTGCGAGGTGAGGAGCTTCTCCGGGCTGCTGGTGGACTTCATGGACTCGGTCGGCGCCCAGATCATCGTCCGCGGCCTCCGGGCGGTGTCGGACTTCGAGTACGAGTTCCAGATGGCCCTCATGAACCGGCGGCTCAACAACCGGGTGGAGACGGTCTTCATGGCGCCGAAGGAGGAGTACAGCTACCTCTCCAGCCGGCTGGTCAAGGAGGTCTTCTTCCTGGGCGGCGACCTGACCGGGCTGGTGCCGGAGCGGGTGCTCCGGGTGCTGCGCGAGTCGGAGCGCGATTGACCGCCGCCGCCGCGGCGGAGCCGGGAGTGCGGGAGTTCCTGGCGGCGATGCCCAAGGCGGAGCTGCACCTCCACTTCGAGGGGGCGATCCTCCCGGCCACCCTCCTGACCCTGGCGCGGCGGCGGCGGGTGACCCTGCCGGCCGACGACGAGGAGGGCCTCGCGCGCTGGTTCCGCTTCGACGACTTCGAGCACTTCGTCGAGATCTACGTGACGATCTCGAGCTGTCTGCGCGACCCGGAGGATTTCCAGCTCGCCCTGAGGCAGATCGCCGCCGAGCAGGAGCGTCAGAACGTGCTGGTGAGCGAGCTCCACTTCACGATCTCCACCCACGCCTTCCGCGGCGTCAACGCCGACGAGGTGGCCGACGCCCTGGGCGAGACCATCGGCGAGGAGCGGCGCCGCCGCGGGATCGTGCTGGGCCTCATCCCCGACATCGTGCGCAACATGCCCCGGGAGCGCGCCGACCAGACCCTCGAGTGGGCGCTGGCCCACCGCGGTCGCGGAGTGGTGGCGCTGGGGCTCGCGGGCATCGAGAGCTGGCCGCTGGCCCCCTTCGAGGAGCACTTCCAGGTGGCCGAGCGGGAGGGTCTCCACCGCGTGGTGCACGCCGGCGAGCAGGAGGGGGCCGAGTCGGTGCGGGCGGCGCTCACCCGGTGTGGCGCGGAGCGCATTGCCCACGGCATCGGAGCGATCGAGGAGCCGGCCCTGGTGGAGGAGCTGGCGGCTGCCGGAGTGCCCCTCGACGTCTGCCCCTCCTCGAACGTCCGCCTGGGGATGGTGCCCTCTCTGGAGGAGCACCCGCTGGGCCGGTTGGAGGAGGCCGGGGTCACCCTCACTCTGGGGACGGACGATCCGCCGCTGTTCGAGACCTCCCTCAACCGCGAGTACCAGCAGGTCCACCGGGCCTTCGGACTGGGGCCGGAGCGGCTGGCGGGGATCGCCCTCGACGGCGTGCGGCACGCCTTCCTGCCGGCGGAGGAGCGCAGCGCGCTGGAGACCCGGTTCCGCGCGGCCTGCCACGAGCTGGGCGAGCGGCACCTGGGACGCCCCGTGGAGCCGGCCGTCGCCGGCTGAGGTAGACTGCCCGCCATGGCTGACCCCCTCATCGCCGACCGTCTCCCCGCCGTCCTGGAGCTCGAGCCGGGCACCTACTGGTGGTGTCGGTGCGGCCGGTCCTCCAATCAACCCTTCTGTGACGGCTCGCACAAGGGGACCGAGTTCTCGCCGATCGCGATCGAGCTGGAGGAGCCGAAGCGGCTCGCGCTCTGTCAGTGCAAGCACACCGGCAACGCCCCGCTCTGCGACGGCTCGCACTCGCGGCTCGATTGAGCCGGCCGGCGGGGAGGGAGGGGGCGGCTCGGCCGCGATGATCTTCCGCACCGTCGTCCGCGACTGCCTCTACCTGAACTGGGCCCTGCCCGTGGACCGGCTGCCGCCGCTCGAGCCGCCGCTGGCCTACGACACCGTCGCGGGCGAGACGGGCGACGCCTGCTTCGTCTCGGTGGTTCTCTTCCGGCTGCGGGGTCTCCACCTCCAAAGCCTGCCCGCGCTGCGGCTCTCCCATCCGCAGCTCCTGGTCCGCCACTGCATTCGCGACGGCGACGGGCTGCCGGCGCTCTACCTGCGCTGTGTCCTGGTGCCGGCGTGGGTGCTGCCGGCGGCGCGGCTGGTGCTGCGCCAGCCGGCGCGCAGCGGCCGCTTCACGGTGCCGCGCGGCGACGGGGAGGGAGTGATCGCCGGACGGTGGGAGGTGCGCCGCCGCGGACGGCTGGCCCTCGCCGCCGAGCCGGGCGCTCCGGCGCCGAGCGCGGCCCCGGAGCTCGGGTCGTGGGAACGGACGGTGCGCTACTTCCTGCGCCGCCGCGAGAGCTACTTTTCCACCTCGGGCGGCCTGCGCAAGATCTCGGTGCCGCCGCGGCTGTCGGAACCGGTGCCCATGAGCGTCGAGCTCGAGGAGGCGGCCCTCCTGGGCGGCTGCATCGGGCGCACGGCGCCCCGGGAGTGGCCGCCGCTGCACTCCGCCTGGCTGTCGCCCGAGGAGAGCTTCCTCTTCGAGGTCGGCGCCGCCGCCGAGGCGGCGCTGCCGCGGCAGGTCCCGGCGGCCGGGTAGGTCCGCCGGCGGCCGGCGAGGGTCCGTCGGTCTAGGGAGCCTCCTCGAGCGCCAGGAGGTAGCTGTCGAAGTAGAACTGCGCCACCCGGCCACGGTCGCCGTCGTCGGTAAGGGTCGCCAGGAAGCCGCCGAGCCGCTCGGCGGCGGCGAGGAGCTCCGGGTCGGCGTCCACCGTCCCCGCGGCATAGTGCGCCAGATCGTCCTCGACCACCGCGACGGCGCTCGCGGCCGGATCGGCGGGCGGCGCCGCGAGACGGGTGGCGAGGGCGCGCCCCAGGCTCTCGGCGTCCGCCGTCACCTCGCGCGGGAGCAGGAAGCCGCCGCAGGGGGGAGGCGTGGGGTAGCAGCCGACCGGACGCGGCGTGCAGCCGCCGGTGGCGGCGTCGCGCAGGGGCTCGCCGACGATCTTGGTGTCCTGCCAGGCGTCCCGGGTGAGCAGCCGCCACTCCGAGAGGTCGGTTCTCGACCAGGCCAGGTTGCGGGCTCCGGCGGCGAAGAGGGGATCCGGCCCGCGGATGTAGTCGAACGCCGTCCCCGCCGGGTGGGAGTAGTAGGGGATCGCGTTGTCGTAGACGTCGTCGACCAGGATTCGCAGCCGGTCGCCCGTCCGGGCGTCGATCTCGACCACCCGGAAGAGGCCGTCGCCGTCGTCGTCCTCGGAGACGACGGCCCGGGTGCCGTCCGGGTGCGGCGTCGCCGCCGACACCGGCCACCCGGGGGCGAAGAGAACCGTGTCCGCGCCGGTGCTCGTGTCGAGGGCGCGGATCTCGGTGCCCTGGCGGGTGCCGGGCGGCCCCGCGGTGTAGATCACCCGCTCACTGTCCGGCACCAGGGCGGGGTGGAAGCGGTCGCGGTCGGGAGTGCCGAGAAGCTCCCTCTCACCGGAGCCGTCGGCCTGCATCTGCCACAGCCGGTAGACGCCACCCGCAGCGGCGTGACGGACGAAGTAGATGCTGCCGTCGGCCGCGACCCACGGATGACCGTCCATCTCGCCGGCGGGCGGCCGGCTCAGTTGCGTGGCGTCGGTTCCGTCCACGGCCATCGACCAGATCTGGCCGTTGCCGGAGCCGGCGCCGTCGCCCGCGACGCCGCGCGTCCAGACGATGCGGTCGCAGTCCGGGGTGAAGACCGGGTGCTGGTTGAGCGTCGGCCAGACGTTCCGGGTGAGCTGCTCCAGGCTGGATCCGTCCTCCCCGATCAGGAAGATGTTGTAGGTCTCCTGCGGCCGGGCCGGGGCCGGCGGCCGCGGGCTGCTCCGGTTGGAGGTCCAGGTGAGCTTGCCGATCAGGCTGCAGTAGTTCCCGGCTCCGGGGCCCGCGGCGGGCGGGGCGGCGGGCTCGATCTCACGCCGGCCGCAGCCGACCGGGAGCACGAGGAGGACGAGGACGGCCCGGGCGACGAGGGCGGCGGGGCGGGTCGGGCGGCCGAGCCGCGGGGAGGCGAGGGTCGGGGTCATCACGACCTCCTTTCCGGGAGGCGGCGACGCCGGCCGACGGAGTCGGCGCAACCGGGTCGCCGGTCGAGAGAGCCGGCGGGCCGCGCGATCCCTGTGTGAAGGGGTTGGGCTCCACCCTCTCACACGAGGTCCCGGGAGGCAAGCCGGGGCGTGATAGTTTCGCCCGATGCCGGAGGCACCGTCCGTCATCCAGTCCCCCACCGCCGTTCTCGCCGTCCTCGCCGGGATCGCGGCGTTCTTCTTCTGGTTGGAGAGGGCCACGAGCTGGAAGGTCTTCCAGTACATCGTGCCGCTGATCTGGATCTACGCCACGCCCATGGTGCTGCGCAACGTCGGCGTCCTGCCGCCGTCCTCGCCCGCCTACGACGTCCTGCGGCAGTTCGGGCTCCCGGTGTTCATCGTGCTGCTGCTGCTCTCGGTAGACGTGGGCGCGGCCGTGCGGATCATGGGCAAGGGCGTGCTGGTGATGCTGCTCGGCACGGCGGGCATCGTGGTCGGCGCACCGGTGGGCTATCTCGCGGTCAAGGCCTGGCTCTCCCCCGACGCCTGGAAGGGGTTCGGCGCCCTCGCGGGGAGCTGGATCGGCGGCACCGGCAACATGGCGGCGGTGGCGGCGGGGCTCGAGACCCCCGCCGACCAGTTCGGCCTGGCCGTCCTGGCCGACACGGTGATCTACGTCGGGTGGCTGCCGCTGCTGCTGGTCTCCAAGAGCTTCGCCGACCGCTTCAACCGCTGGACCGGGGTCTCGGCGGACCGGGTCGCGCGGATGGAGGCGGCGGCCCAGGAGGCTGCCGAGGAGAAGCGGCCCCCCGAGGTGCGTCACCTGCTCTACCTGGGCGCCATCGCCCTCGGAGCCACCTGGCTGGCCGGCTGGCTGGCGCCGCGGCTCCCCGAGTGGCAGCCGATCCTCTCGACCTCGACGTGGGCCGTCCTCCTGGTGACGACCCTGGGCATCGCCCTCTCCTTCACGCCGGCCAAGAGGATCCCGGCGTCCCACAACATCGCCATGGCCATCGTCTACGTCTTCGTGGCGCGGATGGGGGCCACGGCGTCGTTGGAGGGCCTGGCGCAGGCCCCCGCCTTCCTGCTGGGGGCGGCCATCTGGATCACGATCCACGGGCTCTTCTGTCTGGCCGGGGCGTACCTCTTCAAGGTGGACGTGCACAGCGCCGCCATCGCCTCTGCGGCCAACGTGGGCGGCGCCGCCTCGGCGCCGGTCGTGGCGGCCCACCACCGGGAGAGCCTGGTCCCGGCCTCGATCCTGATGGCCCTGATCGGCTACGCCCTGGGCAACTACCTGGCTTTCCTGACGGCCGGTCTCTGCGCCTGGGTGGAGCGGCTGTGAGCTCGCCCCCCGACCCCAGGGAGCGGCGACCGCAGCGGATCGCCGTGGTCCCGGGCGACGGCATCGGAAGGGACGTCGGCGCGGAGGCGCTCAAGGTGCTCGAGGCGGCGCGCGGCCGCTGGGAGCTGCCGCTCGAGGCGGTGGAGTTCCCCTGGGGGGCGGACCACTACCTGGCGACCGGCGAGTCGCTGCCCGAGGGCATGCTGGAGAGGCTGCGGACCGAGTTCGCCGCCGTCTTCATCGGCGCGATGGGGGACCCCAGGATCCCCGACATGCGGCACGCCGCGGACATCCTGCTGGGGATCCGCTTCGGTCTGGACCTCTACATCAACCTGCGGCCGGTGCGTATCTACGACCGGCGTCTCTGTCCCCTGGAGGGGGAGCGCGGCGACGCCATCGACATGGTGATCTTCCGCGAGAACACCGAGGGGGCCTACGTCGGAGTGGGCGGGGTGTTCAAGCGTGGGACGGCCGACGAGGTGGCGGTGCAGGAGGAGATCAACACCCGCAAAGGGGTGGAGCGGATCGTGCGGGCGGCCTTCGACTACGCCGTCGCCCACGGCCGCCGCAAGGTCACGATGTCGGACAAGTCCAACGTCATGCGGTACGGACACGACCTCTGGCAGCGCTGCTTCTTGGAGGTCGCCGCCGAGTACCCGCAGATCGAGGCCGACCACCTCTTCGTGGACGCGCTGGCCATGCAGATGGTGAGGAAGCCCGGCATCTTCGACGTCATCGTGACCAACAACATGTTCGGCGACATCGTGACGGACCTGGGGGCGGCGCTGCAGGGAGGCCTGGGGATCGCCGCCTCGGCCAACCTCCACCCCGGCGCCACTTCGATGTTCGAGCCGGTGCACGGCTCGGCCCCCAAGTACGCCGGGACCGGGCGCGCGAACCCCGTGGCGGCCATCCTGTCGGTGGCGCTGATGCTCGACAGCCTCGGGCACGCGGCGGCCGCCGAGGCGGTCGAGGCGGCGGTGACGGGGGCGCTTCTGGCGGGCGAGACCACCGCCGACCTGGGGGGTGAGCTGTCGACCGCCGAGGTGGGCGACCGGATCGCCGAGAGGGTGCAGGCGAGCGCCGGCTAAACGGCGGCCGACGCGCCAGGTCGGGTCGGTGGGGCGCCGTCCTGCCTGGGATAGACTGCACTCCGTGCCCGAGCCCCTCCGGGAGACCGACCTGATCCACGACTGGAACGCCGACGACGCGGCCGCGAAGCCGCGCCAGCGGGTCGAGCTGGACGACGAGACCCTGCGCGACGGGCTGCAGTCGCCGTCGGTCCGGGCGCCGTCGGTCGAGCTCCAGCTCGAGGTGCTCCACAAGATCGAGGCGCTGGGGATCGAGGCGGCGAACATCGGCCTGCCGGGCGCCGGGCCGCACGTGGTGGCGTCGGCGGGCCGGCTGGCGCGGGAGATCGTGGATGCCGGGATGCGGCTGCGGCCCAACTGCGCCGCCCGCACCCTGCAGCAGGACATCGAGCCCATCGCCGAGATCTCCCACCGGGTGGGGCTGCCCATCGAGGCGGCCTGCTTCATCGGCTCGAGCCCGATCCGCCAGTACGCCGAGGGCTGGGACGAGGAGTTCCTCGTGAAGCAGTCGGCGGAGGCGATCCGCTTCGCCGTCGACGCCGGGCTCCCGGTCATGTACGTCACCGAGGACACCACCCGCGCCCGCCCCGAGGATCTCGAGCGGCTCTACACCGCCGCGGTGCGGGCCGGCG
>JAWWBN010000177.1:0-8093 GCA_033720955.1 Thermoanaerobaculia bacterium
CCCAGGTAGGTAGCCGCGGCGATGCCGCCGTTGGCGTCGAGCCGCGCCACGAAGGCGTCGATGGGTCCCGCGAGCTGAGCCTGCAGCGCGCCGGCCACGGGAAAGTCGGCGGAGCCGGTCCTGCCGAAGACATAGGCGTTCCCCGCGCTGTCCAGCGCGACGTCCCGACCGCCGTCCGCGCCCGAGCCGCCCAGGAAGCGCGAATAGACGATCGAGCCCGACGGATCGAGCCGGGCGACCACGGCGTCGCTCTGACCGCCGCCGAAGGCGGTGCCCAGCGTGTCCGGGAAGGTCGCGGCGGATGTCGAGCCGGTGACGAAGGCATTGCCCGAGTCGTCCACGGCGAGCCCGCCGTTCTCCAGGTCGCCGCCAGCCTCCCCGAGCACGGTCGAGTAGACGACCGAGCCGCCGGCCGTGAGCTTGAGCACGAAGATGCCGGGGCCCGAGGTCCCGTCGGTCGTCAGGAAATCGCTCGATGCAGTCGTGCCGGTGACGTAGATGTTGCCCGATGCGTCGACGTCGAGGCCCCGGACCCGCTCGGTGCCGCTGCCGCCGAGCAGCAGCGACCACTCCAGATCCGAGGCGCCGCCGCCGTTCGGCGCGATCTTGGTCACCGAGATCTGGACCGAGCCGGTAGGCGACGGAAAGGTGACCGGGAAGTCGGGCGAGCTGGGGGTGGAGACCACGATGACCGAGCCACCGTGCGCGGTCACATGCGCCCGGCCTCCGTCCTCCTTGCGGCCCCCCAGCAGGGACGAGTAGTCGAGCGTCTGTCCTACCGCGGCGGCCTGGGTCCAGAACGCCGTAGCGGCCAGAGCGAGGATGCAGAGCTTCTTCCCGTACACTTCAAACCTCCTTCGTGTCGGCTCCCGCCACCGACGCTGGCATCGTCGTCGCCGTGGCTCAAGCGCAGATATGCGCCAGAGGGCGCCGAAGCACGCCACCGTGGCTACAAAAACGGGGTCGCAGGCCCGGGGTACACTGTTCGCCTCATTACGAGGGAAGTTGCATGTCGCGGGATGGACCTCATGACCACGACGACAGTCCGGATGCCCCCGAGCTGTTGGACTCGTGGAAGGAGATTGCCTCCTACCTGGGCCGGGCCGTGCGTACCGTGCAGACCTGGGAGAAGGAGGAGGGACTGCCGGTGCACCGCCACCAGCACCGCAAGGGCGGGACGATCTACGCCTATCCGGCCGAGATCGACGCCTGGCGGCTCGGACGCGAGGATCGTGAGCGAGCGGAGACGAAGCCAGGAAGCCGTCGATCCCTGGTCAGGCTCGCCCTCGCGGTCGTGATCCTGAGCGGCGTCGCAGCACTCCTCGGGTACCGCGTGGTGCGCACCGAGCGGTCGGGCCCGGCCGCGGGCCGCCCGGTCCTGCCCTTCGCCGAGCAGGATCGATTGCTGATCGCCCGCTTCGACAACGCGACGGACGAAGCTCTGCTGGACGGCACCCTCGAAGCCGCCCTCGAACGGGGCCTCCGCAGCCGGGGATTCACGAGCCTGGTCACTCGGCCGCGGTTGGGAGACTCCCTGCGCCTTCTCGGCAGACCTCTCGACTCCCAGGTCGACTCCGCCCTCGCCCACGAGATAGCGCGCCGCGACGCGGACATTCGGGCGGTCGTCGTGGGGACCGTGGAGCGAGACGGCTCCACCTACGTCCTCCGGCTCGAGCTGATGGATCCGACGGGTGGCGGCCCGGTGGCGACTCTGAGCGAGGCAGCCGACGGCCCGGTGGAGATTCCCCGCGCAATCGAGCGACTCTCCCTCTGGATTCTGGCCAACCTCGGCATTCCCACCCGCGACCTCGACGCCGGCGCCGGCTCCACGGCGGCGCCCCCGCTGCGCGTCCTCCAGCTCTTCTCGCGGGCCGACCGCCTGCTCGTGGAGGCCAACCTGGGAGGCCCGGCGAGGGCCCACGCCGCGGAAGCTCTGCTGCGCGAGGCGATCGCCGAGGCTCCCGACTTCGCACCGCCCTACACACACCTCGCCTGGGCGATACGGCGCCAGTTGCGTCCGGCCGAGGAGTACCTGCCCTGGGCGGAGAGAGCGCTGCAGCTCTCCTCCGGGGCCACCGTCGCCGAGAGGTACTTCATACGAGGCAGCTTGCTGCACATGCGATCGCAGGCGACCGGCTCGATGGCCGACGCGGAGGCGACTCTCGCACAGTACAGGGCGCTCCTCGAGCTCGACCCGGATCACTTCTGGGCCCTCGAGAACGCATCCCACCTGCTGGAGAACCTCGGACGCGGCCAGGAGGCGTTGGAGCTGGCCCTGCGCCGGCTCAGGGCGAGGCCGAACGACGTCTCCGCCCTCTCCCGAGTCGCCGAGGAGCTGGTGGCGGTCACCGGCGATCTCGCAGAGGCTCGACGGTACGTGGAGCGGGCCCACGAGCTGCTCGGCGAGCTGCCCGAAGCCGAGCGCCCTCCAGACCCCTTCCTGGCTTTCTACTCCACCTACGAGCGCTGGGCGGCTGGAGAGATCGACCGGGTCGTCGCGGACGTCGACGCCATCGTCGAGTCGGCCGGCAGCCTGGCGGCAGACGAGGGGAAGGGCCTCGTCCGGGAGGCGTTGAACTACTACCTCGACCTGGGCATGTTCGCCCGCGCCGAGGAGCTCCAGCAGCTCTACGCCCTCTTTCCGCCGCGGGCGTGGCAGTACCGGATGGGATGGCGTCGAGACGACGCCGAGGCCGTCCGCCGCATGAACCTGATCCGCGCCCGGAGCGCCCAGGCCACCATCCTCGCCCTGGCGGCGGCGGACCTGGCCCTGAAGGGCTACCTGGACGAGTCGGAGGAGTTCCTGAACCGCCTGCCGCCGGGCTTCGATCTGGCGCCGGGTATCGTCAGCCTCGCCCGAGGCACGATCGCCCATGCCCGGGGGCACGACGACCGGGCTCTGACCGAGCTCGAGCGAGCCGTCAGCAGTCTGGTTTATGCCAAGGGCTGGCGAGGGTACTACTTTTCCGGCTCGCAGACGTTGGCCAGAGTCTGGGAGACCCTCGGCGAGCCGGAGCGGGCGATGAAGGTCCTGGAGGAGGCCGTGGCCCAGAAGTCGCGCGCCCTCGGGGGGCGTGTCTGGTGGATGGAGACCCAGCTCCAGTTGGCCGCCCTCCATCGGAGGGCCGGCGATCGAGCACGGGCGCTGGCGCTCGAGGAAGAGATCCGAAAGTACTGCGGCTTCGCCGACCCGGACTTTCCGATCCTGGTCGAGCTGGAGCGGCGGCTGGGGTGACGGCGCGACGCCTTCTCCGCCCTGAGGCTCTGGTCGCCCCGAGCCTGTCTCGAGCGGACGTCGGACCCTCGTCGACCCCCTGGACGTGCGGCCCTCGTCTCGGCGGTCTCTACCGGTCGCCCATCACCCGCCGCGGGTGGACCTCGACCGTCTCCCCCACCGTGATCTGCATCAGGTCGTAGCCCACCACCAGGGGACCCGCGTAGGTGCGCCGGGTGGGCGGGATCAGGTCCTCCGCCGTCGCCGGCGAGGGCACGATATGGGTGTAGACGGCCAGCCGGGGGCCGATCTCGGCGAACAGGCGTCCGGCCTGCTCCGGCGAGATGTGGTGGGCGATCACCCGCTCGATCGCGATGGCGCTCTTCACCGCGGCCTTCGCGAGCTCCACCTCGGGGCTGATCACCTCCATGACCACCAGGTCGGCCCCGCGGGCGTGATCGACGAACCTCGGGTCGTTCCGCATGTCGCCCGAGAAGACCGCCGAGCGCCCGCCGTACTCCACCCGGTAGCCGTAGGCGGGCACGATGCCGTCGCCGTGGTCCACCTCGAAGGCCGTGACCGAGACGCCGCCCATCTCCAGCACCTTCCCCGGCGCCACGTCGCGCACCTCGAGCACGGCCCCCTCGGCGGAGTACCGATCGTCACGCCCGCGGACCCGGAGGTCGAACTCGAAGGCGCGCTCGAGGTGGCCGCACATCGCCCGGGTGCCCGGGGGCCCGGCGACACGCAGCGGGCGCTCGCGGCCGAACACCCAGCCCGTCAGCCACAGGTCGGAGAAGCCGACCACGTGGTCGGAGTGGAGGTGGGTGAACAGGACATGATCCGTCTCGCGCACCAGTTCGGCGCCACCGATCTGGAAGAGCCGCTGCAGCGCGCCCCGGCCGGCGTCGATGAGGAGCCGGCTCTCCCCCGCCTCGACCAGCGTCGCGGGTCCGAAGCGCTCCATCGACGGGCGCGGATTGCCGGTGCCGAGCAGGGTGACCGTCAGCGG
The DNA here is from genome assembly GCA_033720955.1 of Thermoanaerobaculia bacterium. Lineage (GTDB taxonomy): Bacteria > Acidobacteriota > Thermoanaerobaculia > Multivoradales > JAHEKO01 > JAWWBN01. The sequence continues at coordinate 4,227 of JAWWBN010000177.1, forward strand.
CGGCGCCACGGGCGCCCTCTCCGCCGCTCCGGGGGCCGCCAGGAGGAGGCAGAGCGGGAGAGCCCGGAGTCCTCGCGGGCGCCCGCTCGAGCGCGCCCGAGCGCCGCCCGAGCGACCGAGAGTCCGAGCCTCCATGGCCGAGATGATGGCACACGGTCGGGCCGCTTTTCCGCGCCCCCGCCCACCGTCCGGGGATCGGCGGCCTACCCCACCGGGTGTTGGCCCCTGCGCGAGCGTCCCGCTAGGCTGAGCTCGAGCGCCGGCGGCGGACCGGGGGCCGTCGCCGGCGGACCGAGGGAGGATCGACGACGATGTCCGACCCCATCACCGACTTCCTGGCCCTGAAGCGGATCGCCATCGCCGGAGTGTCGCGCTCGAGGGACCAGCCGGCCAATCTGAACTACCGCCGGCTCAGGGAGCTGGGCTACGAGGTGGTCGCGGTGAACCCGAGGGCGGACGTCGTGGAGGGCGACCGCTGCTTTCCCGACCTCGCCTCCATCCCGGGGGGTGTGGAGGGGGTGCTCGCCTTCACCGCACCCGACGACACCAACCAGATCGCTCGCCAGTGCATCGACCTGGGGATCAAGCACCTCTGGATGCACCGCTCGTTCGGCGCCGGGAGCGTCTCCCAGAAGGCCGTCGATCTCTGCCGCCAGCGAGGGATCCGGGTCATCCCGGGCGGCTGCCCCATGATGGTCCTGTCGCCCGTGGACCTGGGGCACCGCTGCATGCGGTGGGTGCTCCGGCTGACCGGCGGGCTGCCCCACGCGGCGTAGCGCCCCGGCGCGGGTTTGCGCGCCCCCCGGGGGTCCTCGCCTCGTCGGCTCAGTCGTCGCGGAGGACGGTCTGCGAGCCCGGATCGAGCAGCGGGTCCGCGTCGGCCACGGAATCCGACCAGAGAAAACCGTCGGACCAGAGGAAGCCGTCCGACCACAGGAACCCGTCCGACCAGAGGAAGCCGTCGGACCAGAGATAGCCGTCGGACCAGAGATAGCCGTCCGCCCCCAGGTAGCCGTCGGCAGCCGTGAAGCTGTCGGACCAGAGAAACCCGTCCGACCAGAGATAGCCCGCTCCCCAGGCGTCGCCGCCCCACAGCCGGGCGGTGTCCTCGACCAGGATCGTCCCGCTGGTCTCGGACCTCTTCATCTGGGGGGAGGGCGCCTGGGCCACCCATCCCGTCTCCGCGAGCGCCGCCAGCACGTCGACGACGCCCGCGCCCGCGGTGGTGGGATCGACGTCGAGCTTGCGCGCCGAGCGCATCAGGCGGGCCTTGACCGTGTCCGGATTCAGCCCGGGCTCCCGGTGGATCATCAGCGCCGCGGCTCCGGCCACGACCGGGGCCGCCATGCTGGTTCCCGACAGCTCGAAGTACTCGCCGTAGCAGGAGCTCGAGCCGCAGCTCCGGATCCGCTCCGGCAGCGTCCACTTGAGCGTCGCCTCGTAGGAGATCGGCGCGATCCACCGGTTGCCGGGCGCCAGCAGGTCGGGCTTCAGGAAGTGGTCGAAGGCGGTGGGCCCGCGGGACGAATAGGTGGAGACGTAGTCGTCGCCGGGGAGGCCGGTCCCGCTGTCGGTCACCGAGCCGACCGTGATCACCTTGCGGGAGGTACCGGGGCTGGTGATGGTGAAGCTGCCGTCGCGGCCGAAGTTGCCGGCGGAGCAGACCACTACGAGACCGGCGTCCCAGAGCGCCTCGACCGCCTGGACCAGGGGATCTTCGGCCGCGGGGCCCTCCACCGCCTTGCCCAGCGAGAGGTTGACCACCCGGACGTCGTATTCGAAGGCGTTACCGATCAGCCAGTCCAGGGCGGCCAGCAGGGTGGAGCTCAGCCCCTTGCCCTCTTCGTCGAGGGTCCGCAGCGAGATCACCTGGGCGTAGGGCGCGACGCCGCGGTAGCGGCCCCTGGAGGCGTAGCCGTCGCCGGCCAGGATCCCGGCCACGTGGCTGCCGTGGCCGTAGCCGTCGTGCAGACCGCCCACGGGAGAGGCCAGGCTCGCCACGAAGTCGAGCTGGAGCGGCGCGGGCCAGATGTCGATGTGGTTGCCGACCCCCGAGTCCACCACGGCGACCCGCAAGTCCCACCCCGTGTAGAAGAAGTCGATCGGCTCGTCGGGAAGATGGGCCGTCGCCTGCGCCGCGATCGACAGGCCCTGGATCGGGGTGTCCAGGTTGACGATCTTCACGTTGGGGTTGTGGCTCAGCCCGAAGAGCTGGCCCGCCTTCACCGTCGCGACCTGCATGGGCAGGTTGCGGAGCTCGTGCCGAACCTCGGCCTGGGGGCCCAGAAGCTCGCGGTCCGCCCGCCCCGGGAAGGCGTGGTAGGTGATGATCACCTCGACGGGGTCGTCGGGTCGGGTCGCCGCGATCTCGAGGAGCGCGTTACTCAGCTTCCCACCATCGGTCGCCGCCGCCCCGCGAGGCGCCAGCACGGCCAGCGCGCCGACCAGAGCGACCCCGAGCAGGGAAAGCCGCACGATCCGTTGGTCGTCCATCTCCTCCCGCCTTTCTTCGAGCCGCCCCTCCCACTCTTCTGCGCGGCTCGGACAGCCGATGTCCGGCGCCCGCTGAATCTCCCACCAAAGCGGTGGAACAGGCCGCTGCGTCCCTCTCGAAGCAACGGGGGTACCACCCACCGATGCTCATGCGCCGATGGGCGAATGAGTCCGATCTCCGCGGGCGGATCGGCCGCGCCAGCTCTCGGCGGGCCATCGCGGCCGCCCGCGAGAAGAGAATCGGCGGGGTCTCGGAAAGATCCGGCGCGCCGGAATTCAGCCCTCCCAGCGTCGGCTTCGGACCCGGACCACGGGCTCGCGATCCCCCTCTGAACCCGGCTCGTCTCCTCGGCGCGCGCCGGCGCGTCGGGCATCCCGCCTCGCCCGTCAGCCGAGCGGCATCTCGAGAGCCACCGCCTCTTCGCCGTTGCGGACGTAGAGTCGCGAGCCCACCAGCACCGGGTGGTTCCAGGTCTTGCCGTGGAGCACCTGGTGCCGGGCGAGCTCCTCCAGACGCTCGGGCGTGGCGCGCACCAGCACCACCTCCCCCTTCTCGGAGAGCACCAGGAGCTGGTCCGCGTCGGGCAGCAGGAGGAGCTGGCCGTTGCCGTACCGGCCCCCCTTCCACTGCCGTTCCCCGCTCTCCAGGTCGATGCACGACAGGATGTTCGGGTCGAAGCCGTAGAGGTATCCCTCGTGGGCGACGTAGTCGTTGAAGTCGGGCTTGAGACCCCGCGACGTCCAGCGCTCCTCGCCGTCGAGGGCGGCGCCGGCCGGACGCAGGTCGAGCCGGCGGGTGCCGTTGCCGAGGCCGGTGCTGATCAGCAGGCTCGACTCCCCCACCACCAGGGGCTGGAGGGCGCGGTACTGCTCGAAGGGCCACTCGTAGCGCCAGATCTCGGCGCCGTCGGTCGGATCGACCAGCCGCATCCCAGCGTCGGTGACGATGGCCACGGCGCGCCGCCCGGCCACCTCCACGAGCTGCGGCGAGCTGTAGCTGTGGCTCCCCGCCGCGGCCCCCCAGCGCAGCTCGCCGCCCTCGACGTCGTAGGCCAGAAGACCGCGGTCGCCCTCGCCCCCGGCGTGCACCAGCACCAGGTCGCCGATCACCAGGGGCGACGAGGAGAAGCCCCAGATGGGCGGCTCCCGGCCGGCGTCCTCCCGGAGATCGCGGCTCCATGCCAGGCGGCCCGTGGTCGGCTCCAGGCGCAGCAGCAGCCCCTGCGGACCGAGGGCGAAGAGCATTCCCCCGGCGACCGTCGGCGTGGCGCGCGGACCGGCTCCGGAGAGCGCCTCCCAGAAGCGGGAGCGGGTCTCGTGGGTCCACAGCTCGGCCCCGGTGTCGGCGTCGTAGGCGGCCACGACCTCGAGCTC
>JAWWBN010000178.1:0-8044 GCA_033720955.1 Thermoanaerobaculia bacterium
GATCCCGCGCTGAAGAGGGTCATGGAGCGCGCCGAGGAGCGCACACGGGGCGGCTTGCGCCTCCACCTGCGGATCGCCCTGGACTACTCGGCCCGCCACGCCATCGCCGCCGCCGCCCGCCGCGCCGCCGCCGCGGGCTCCCTCACCCTGGAGGAGATCGAGCGCCGGCTGGCCGGTCCCCGCGGCGGCGTCGACCTGCTCGTCCGCACCGGCGGCGAGAAGCGGCTGAGCGACTTCCTGCTGTGGGAGTGCGCCTACGCCGAGCTCTGGTTCACCCGAACGATGTGGCCCGACTTCGGTCCCGAAGAGCTGGGCCGCGCCGTGGCCGCCTTCCGCCGGCGCCAGCGGCGTTTCGGCGGTCTGGCCGAGGGCCCCGCCGCCGCCTCGGCCCTCCCCGCCCTGATCTAGGCGACTCAGAACGATGAATCTGCGATCCAACCGATTGGTCCGGTGGGGCGCCGCGCTGCTGGCCCCGCCCGCCCTGCTCTTCCTCTACCAGCTCGCTCGCGAGCTGAGCGGCCGGCTGGCGCCCCCGGTGGCCCTGGTGGGCGAGAACCCGGTGGGTCTTCTGGCTCTGGCCGGCATCGCGGCCGGGCTGCCGCTAGCGGCGGCGGCGCTCGGCCTGCTGGCCGCGTGGGACCCGGCGGCGCGGCTCTCCGGCCTGAAGCTCACGGCCGCGGCGGTGGCGCTGGTGCTGGCCAACATCGCCGCCCGCGCCTCCTGAGTCTTCTCGCCCCGCGGGGCGAGGAGGAGCCTAGGCGGCCGGGCGCGTGCGCCGGCGCTCGTCGCGCTCGAGCACGGATACGCCAGAGGAGGCCGGAACCTCCGCGCGACGGGGCATGGCCCAGGTCCGGCTCCACCGCCACCAGACCGACCAGGCCACCTGGTGGAAGTATGCGCCCATCCCACCGATCTGTCTCAGTCGCCGCCGATCGCTGAAAACGCTCATCTCAAACTCCTTGCTCGGGCGCTCTCTCCGGCCCGCCAACGGGTAATGCAGAGGTCGTGCCGGCGCCCTGCCGGGGCTCCCGGCCGCTCCCTCCCGGGAGACGCCCGTCGCCCCGTTAGACTGGTCTACGTAGAAAAACCCTTCGCAGATGCGCCGATGAGCTCACACGACGCCGAAGTCCGCCGCCGGGACGCCGCCGACCCCCTCGCGCCGGCCCGCGCCCGTTTCCGGATCCCCGACGGCCGGATCTACCTGGACGGCAACTCGCTGGGCGCCCTCCCGGCGGAGGCCGGCGCCCGGATGACGGCGGCGATCGAGCGGGAGTGGGGCGACGGCCTGGTCGCGAGCTGGAACGACGCCGGCTGGTACGAGCTCCCCCTGGCCCTGGGCGACCGGGTGGGGGGGCTGGTCGGCGCCGCGGCGGGGCAGGTAGCGGTCTGCGACACCACGACCCTCAACCTGTTCAAGGCTCTCCACGCCGCCCTCGGCCTGCGGCCCGAGCGCCGGGTGGTGGTGATGGAGGAGGCCGACTTCCCCGCCAACCTGTACATCGCGGAGGGGGTGCTGGGCAGCGCCGGCAGGCCGCTGGAGCGACGCCTGGTGCCCCGGGGCGAGGACCCCGCCGGCGCCCTCGACGAGACGGTGGCCGTGCTCGCTCTCAGCCACGTCAACTACCGCGGCGGCGCCCGCCACGATCTCGAGGCGCTCACCCGGGCGGCCCACCAGGCGGGCGCCCTCGCGGTGTGGGACCTCTGTCACAGCGCCGGGGCGCTGCCGGTGGAGCTGGACGCGGCCGGGGCCGACTTCGCCGTGGGCTGCACCTACAAGTACCTGAACGGCGGCCCCGGCGCGCCGGCCTGGATCTACGCCGCCCGGCGGCACCTGGCCGACGCCCGGCAGCCGCTGACCGGCTGGATGGGGCACGGCGCCCCGTTCGAGTTCGAGCCCGGCTACCGGCCCGACCCCGGCATCCGCCGCTTCCTCTGCGGCACCCCCCACATCCTCTCGATGCGCGCCGCCGAGGCCGGCCTCGCCACCTTCGAGGGGGTGTCGATGCGGGAGGTGGAGGCGAAGGCGGCGAGCCTGACCTCGCTCTTCATCGAGCGGGTGGAGGACCTGGCCGGCGCCGACGCCCCACCGCTGGTGAGCCCCCGCGCCCCCGAGAGGAGGGGCGCCCAGGTCAGCTTCGCCCACGACGACGGCTACGCGGTGGTCCAGGCCATGATCCGCCGCGGGGTGGTGGGCGACTTTCGCGCCCCCGACGTGATGCGCTTCGGCTTCGCGCCGCTCTACCTGACCCACTCCGACGCGGCGCGCGCGGCGGAGGTGCTCGTGGAGTGCCTGGATCCGGCGGTGTGGAGAGACCCGCGCCATGCCCGACACGCGACCGTCACCTGAGGGCCCGAACGGCCTCCGGAGAGTCTCGAGCCGACGGCGGAACGCGGCCCGACGGCAGCCGGCGAGCTAGGAGCCGACGGCCTGCCGATCCCCCTCCGGCGCCCCCGACACCGAGTGCTCTTCCAGCAGAGTCCGATAGCGAGGGTGGCCACGAAGGGGGCTCCAGATCGGATCGAGCCTCAGCGGGGTCACGGTGAAGGTGCCCGGTTTCGAAAGCAGCTCTTCGACGAGGTCCAGAGCCTCCTCGACGTCCCCCAGTCGGGCGTGGATGCGGGCGAGGGAGAGCAGCGGACCCGTACCGTCCACCGCGTCTTCGGACAGGGGCAGTAGCTCGACGGCCCGCCGGCCGTGGCGAAGGGCATCGTCGGCCCTCCCCAGACCGGCGTAAGCCTCCCCGAGGACGGCGTGCGCGCCGGCATCGTCCGGGCGCTCCTCGAGCTCTGGCTCGAGCAACCGCCGCACCCGGTCGTAGGCTGCCCGCGCCGCCTCCCGGTCGCCCATCGCTTCACGGATCCAGGCGATGCGGAGGTGCTTCGTCTGATGGCTCCCGCTGGAGCCACTGCGGAAGAAGTAGTGGAGGTCCTCGCCATCGTAGGCGGCGAGCCGATCCAGGGCGTCGGCGTACCTGCCTTCGAGGTAGTCGATCTCGCTGAGGAAGGAAACTCTGTGCAACGGGTCGGTCTCCGACTCTTCCCAGCCCCGCCGCGCGCTCACCAGGTCGCCGGTGAGAAGATACACCTCGAGCTTGCCCGACGGGGTGCCGGAAGGATCCAGAGCCTCCATTCGCGCGTCGATACGGAGCACTTCATCGTAGTCTCGCAGGTGACGATAGGTGTTCTGGAGATCCGACCAGTGCGGACCGGGGAGCGGGGTGAGAACGATCGCCTCTCTCATCTTGGCGATGGACTCGTCCCACTTTCCCTGTCGCCGCAGGATGGCAGCGGCGGCCCACGCCGCATCGCTGGAGTTGGGCATCCTCTCGGCGGCTATCGTGTACTCCTCCAAGGCGCGCTCGAGGTCGCGCTCGATCGAGTAGTAGTAGCTGCCGAGGGCCAGGTGCACATGCGGGGATTCGGGGTCCAGCTCGAGCGCCCGATTCAGCGCCCACCTCGCCCGGGCCAGGTTCTCCTCGCTCCGGTCCAAGGCCAGATTGAACAGCCTCGCCCGAGCCTGGGCCAGCTCGGCGTGGGCCCGGGCGAACGCCGGGTCGAGGGTGGTGGCGACTTCGAGCCACTCCACCGCCCCGCGCACGTCGTCCGCTCCCAACCCCCGCTCCCGGTGGTAGATCCCCCGCAGAAAGGCGGAATACGCGTCGTGGCTCTCCGTCGGCTGGTCGGCCAGGGTCTCTCGCTCGCGCTGGAGCAGGCTCACCTCGAGCTCCTGGACGACTCGGCTGGCGATCTCCGACTGGACACGGAAGATCTCGTCCAGCTTCCGGTCGTAGCGTTGGGTCCAGAGGTACCGGTCTTCGGCGGCGCGGACGAGCTTCGGCGTGACCAGGATGCGGCTCGGACCCTCTTCGGGTCGGGCCCACCGCACGGTGCCTTCCATCACCCAGTCGACGCCCAGGTCGTCCCCGACCTCTCTCATCGTCTTGCCCGTCGGGTCGTACTGGACCGCGCTCGTCCGGGAGATGACTCCGATACCGCTCACGGCCGCCAGCCGGCTGGTGATCTCTTCGGTGATGCCGGCCACGAAGTAGTCGTCCTCCGCCGACCCGAGGTTCTCGAACGGCAGCACGACGATCATCTGCCGAGCGGCCGGTGTCTCCGAGCCTGACGGCTCCCCGGGGTCTTCGCGCTGCGCCAGCCACAGAGCCGCGCCGACGACCCCGGCCACGAGGGGGCCCGCCAGCGCCCATCTCCATCTCGTCGCCGCACCCCTCGACGGCGGCCGCCGCCCCTCCGGCTCGGCCGACCCGACGACACCGGGCGCGGCCGAAGCGAGGACCCGCGCCTGCTCGGTGTCCCGCAGCAGCCGTCGGAGATCCGTCCGCAGGTCCGAGGCGCTCTGGTAGCGGAGATTGCGGTCCTTCTCCAACAGCTTGCTCAGGACCCCCTCCATCTCGGCCGGCAGGTCCGGATTCAGGCGAGTCGGGGGAGCAGGCGTCTTCGTCAGGATCTCCTTCGCGACCGCGCCCGCCGTCCTGCCTTCGAAGGGCCGGTGCCCCGTCGCCATCTCGTAGAGGACGGCTCCCAGGGAGAAGAGGTCCGTTCGGGCGTCCAGCTCGTCGCCTTGCACCTGCTCGGGCGACATGTAGTAGGCCGTCCCGACCGTCGTGCCAGGACGGGTCAGGACGAGCTCGGTGGGAGCTCCGCTGTCCTCCAGGCGACCGGCCGGCCCCCCGGTGAACTTGGCCAGCCCGAAGTCCAGGAGCTTGGCTTCGCCGTGGGCGGTGACGAAGAGGTTGGCCGGCTTGATGTCGCGATGGACGATCCCCGCCGCGTGGGCCGCGTCGAGCGCATCCGCCACCTGGGCGGCGAGCTCCAACAGCCGCGTGGTAGCAACCGGCCGGCCGTCGATCCGGTGCTTGAGCGTCTCGCCCTCCATCAGCTCCATCACGAGGAACGGGCGGCCCTCGTGCTCGCCGATGTCGTGGATCGTGCAGATGTGCGGGTGGTTGAGCGCCGAGGCGGCCCGGGCCTCTCGCTCGAACCGCTCGAGCGCCGCAGGCTCCGACGCCACCTTCTCGGGCAGGAACTTGAGCGCCACCGGCCGACCGAGGCGCGTGTCCTCGGCCCGGTAGACCACGCCCATGGCTCCGCCGCCGAGCTTCTCGAGGATCTTGTAGTGGGCGAAGGTCTGGCCGATCATCTTGAGTCGCCTTCCCGAGGCCGGCGCTCTCGTCGCGAGATCGCCGCCACTCTGCCACCCGGGGACTCGCGCTCACTCTACTACCAGGCGAATGCGCCCCGGACCCGATGCCCCTCGACCGGCCCCGCGGTGGCTTCCCTCGAGACACCGCGGACTCCCCGGCCCGGCGACCGGCGAGTGACATACTCGCCCCACGCACTCCTCGAGCGAGCTAGCCATGGTCGGCCAGACTGTCTCTCACTACAAGATCCTCGAGAAGCTCGGCGGCGGGGGCATGGGGCTGGTCTACCGCGCCCAGGATCTCGAGCTGAGTCGCCAGGTGGCGATCAAGCTCCTGCCCGACGAGCTGGTCCGGGACGCCGGGGCCCTGGCGCGCTTCCGCCGGGAGGCGCAGACCGCCTCGGCTCTCAACCACCCCCACATCTGCACGATCCACGGCATCGGCGAGCACGAGGGCCGGCCCTTCCTCGTGATGGAGCTGATGGAGGGCGAGACGCTCCAGCGCCGGATCGACGGCCGTCCGCTGCCGACCGAGCGGCTGCTCGAGCTCGGCGCCCAGCTCGCGGACGCGCTCCAGGCCGCGCACGCGGAGGGGATCGTCCACCGCGACATCAAGCCGGCCAACATCTTCGTGACCGCCCACGGCGAAGCCAAGATCCTCGATTTCGGGCTGGCGAAGATTCGAGAGGCACCCGCCGGCCCCTCCGAGCGGAGCCAGGCCCCCACCGAGCTGATCCTGACCCGCCCGGGCACGACGGTGGGAACCGTCTACTACATGTCGCCGGAGCAGGTGCAGGGGGACGGCCTGGACCCCCGGACAGACCTCTTCTCGCTCGGAGTGGTGCTCTACGAGATGGCGACGGGACGGCGGCCTTTCGAGGGCAAGACGGTGGGCGCGATCTCGAACGAGATCCTGACCCGGAGCCCTCCCCCGCCCACCCGTCTGAATCCGCAGCTTCCTTCGGAGCTCGACGGGATCGTGAGCAAGCTGCTCGAGAAGAACCGGGATCTTCGCTATCAGAGCGCCTCGGATCTCCAGGTAGACCTCCGACGGCTGCTCCGGGAGGCGACCCGGGCGCAGCCGCCTGCCTCGGCAGAGGCCCTGCCCGCGTCTCCTCTTCGACGCTCCCTGCGCGGCTGGCAGGCGGGCCTCGGCGCGGCGGCGGTTCTGCTCGCCGTCGGCGCCGTCATCTGGCTCGCCGCCGACCGGGAGGCTGCCGACGCCCCTCCTTCGCCCGAGGTCCCCTCCGCCTCGATCGCGGTCCTGCCGTTCGCGGACCTGAGCCCGCAGAAGGACCAGGGCTACTTCACCGATGGACTCAGCGAAGAGCTGATCAACGCTTTCGCGCAGGTCCCGGGCCTGCGCGTCGCGGCGCGGACCTCCTCCTTTCAGTTCAGGGGCGGGAACGAGGACCTGCGGGCCGTCGGCGAGAAACTGAACGTGGCGACCCTGCTGGAGGGCAGCGTGCGCAAGTCAGACAACCAGTTGCGGATCACGGCGCAGCTCGTCAGTGCGGCCGACGGCTTCGAGCTGTGGTCCAGGAGCTACGACCGGGAGCTCGACGACATCTTCGTGATCCAGGAGGAGATCGCCCGCTCGGTGGCGGCGGCTCTCCAGGGCCCGCTCGTGGGCCAGGGCTCCGCCCTGTCGAGACCGCGGGCGGGGAACGCGGAGGCCTACAGCGCCTACCTGAGGGGCCAGCTCTTCCTCGACCAACGCAGTTGGCAGAGCGCCCGTCGCCACTTCGAACGAGCTCTGGCCGTCGATCCCGCCTACGCCCTGGCCCGGGTCGGGCTCGGCGCCACCTACCTCAATCTCGGAGGTGGCTCGCTCCTCTCCATGGAGGAGGCCTGCCCGAGAGCACGGGAGGCGGTGGAGACGGCGCTCGAGCTGGACCCGAGGCTGCCGGAGGCCTGGGCCCTCCTGGCGAACGTCAGACGCTTTTGCGACCTGGACTGGGCCGGCGCCTACGCCGCCGCGAAGGAGGCCCTGGCCCGTGGCCCGAGCAGCGTCCATGCGCTCCGAGCCGGCGCCGGCGCGGCGCAGACCCTCGGTCGTCACCAGGAGGCGATCGCGCTCGCGCGCCGCGCCGTCGAGCTCGATCCCCTGAGCGTCGGCGCCCTGAGGAGGCTCGGGATCACCCTGCGCAACGCAGGCCGTCTGGACGAGGCCGAGGCGATCTACACCCAGGCTCTCGAGCTCGGGCCGGCGCAGGTCGTCCGCCCCTCTCTGGCTATCGTTCACCTCCTGCAGGGCCGGCCGGAGGCGGCGCTCGAAGAGCTCGCCCAGGAGTCCTCCGAGGCGAACTCCCGCCTCTTCGCCCTGGCGCTCGCCTACCACGACCTCGATCGGCAGGAGGAGGCGGAGGCAGCCATGGCGGAGCTGATCGAGGGCTACCGGACGACGGACGCGTTCCAGATCGCCGTCGTGTACGCCTACCGGGGCGACTCCGACCTGGCGTTCGAGTGGCTCGAGCGAGCGCTCGACCAGCGCGACCCGGGACTCGCCGCCGCCGGGTTCTACCTGGGGCTCGACCGCCTCCACGACGACCCCCGCTGGCCTCTGTTTCTGGAGAAGCTGGGGCTGGCGGACGCGGCGGCCGGAGGCCCGGAGCCGACCGCGGCTCACTCGCCCTGGAGCTCGGCCGCCACCCGCTCGACCTCTCTCCACACCCGCATCACGTTGCCGGAGAGGATCTTCTCGATCTCCTCCTCGGCGTAGCCGCGCACCAGCAGCTCGGCCACCAGGTTCGGGAGCTTCGAGACGTCCTCCAGGCCCACCGGCAGGGTCGGGCCCACCCCGTCGTAGTCGGAGCCGATGCCCACGTGGTCGATCCCCACCAGCTCGACCACGTGGTCGATGTGGTCGGCCACCACGCCGAC
>JAWWBN010000179.1:0-8019 GCA_033720955.1 Thermoanaerobaculia bacterium
GCCGGCATTGGCGGCCTTGCCCGGGGCATGCAAAATCTTGTGCTCGCGAAGGTATTCTGCCGCGTCGGTGGTGGTCGGCATGTTGGCGCCCTCGCAGACGGCGAGCAGGCCGTTGCCGATCAGTGTCTCGGCGTCCTCCGCGGTCAGCTCGTTCTGGGTGGCGCACGGCATGGCGACGTCGCACGGCACCCCCCACGGCCTGGCCTTCTCGTGGAAGGACACCCCGTCGAAGCGCTCCGCGACCTCGCGGATCCGTCCGCGGCGCACCTCCTTGAGCTCCTTGACGAAGCGGAGCCGCTCGGGGTCGAGCCCCTCCTCGAAGTGCACGAAGCCGCCCGTGTCGCTCAGGGTCACCACCCTGGCCCCCTTGTCGAGCGCCTTCTCGGCGGCGTACAGCGCCACGTTGCCGCTGCCGCTGATGGCCACCCGCTTGCCCTCGATCCCCTCGCCGTGATGGTGGAGCACCCGCTCGCAGAAGTAGACGCAGCCGTAGCCGGTGGCCTCGGTGCGCACGGCGCTGCCGCCGAAGGACATGCCCTTGCCGGTCAGCACCCCGCTCCAGCGGTTCTCCAGCCGCATGTAGTGCCCGAAGAGGTAGCTGATCTCCCGGGCGCCCACCCCGATGTCACCGGCCGGCACGTCGATGTCCTCGCCGATGTGGCGGTGGAGCTCGGTCATCAGCGACTGGCAGAAGCGCATCACCTCGTCGTCGCTCTTGCCCTTGGGATTGAAGTTCGAGCCGCCCTTGGCGCCCCCCATGGGGAGCCCCGTCAGGCTGTTCTTGAAGATCTGCTCGAAGCCCAGGAACTTGAGCACGCTCAGGGTGACCGTCGGGTGGAAGCGCAGCCCGCCCTTGTAGGGCCCGAGGGCGTGGTTGAACTGCACCCGGAACGCCCGGTTGGCGCGGATGGCGCCGTCGTCGGTCTGCCACGAGACCCGGAAGATGATGATCCGGTCGGGCTCGGTGAGCCGCTCGAGGATCTGGGCCTGCCGGTAGGCGTCGTGCTCCAGGTACCAGGGCATGACGGACCGCGCGACTTCCTCGACCGCCTGGTGAAACTCGGTCTCGTGGGGGTTGCGCTTGCGCAGACCGGCCAGGAAGCGGTCGATCTCTTTCTCCACTCCGTGCATCCGGATCGGGCGAGCCTACGTCGGCCGGACCGGGGTGTCAAAGAGAGCCGAAGCGTTGCTGATACAGTCCCCGCGAGTGAAGCGCGAACCGCCGGCCGGGTCGAAGGAAGGCGAGGTCGCCTCGGCACCGCGCGTCGAACCTACGGTCCTCGGAGCCGCCACCCTGGCGCTCTTGGCGTGTGCCCTGCTGCCGCTGGCGGCTTGCAGGGGTCGCGCTCTCGGGACGATCGAGGGGGAGCTGCTAGCGGCCTACGAAGCCGCGGATTGCGACAGGATCGAGGCGGCCGCGACGCGGCTCGAGGCCCATCGCGAGGCGAGCTACGGTCACATCGTCCCGAGGATGGCCTGTGAGGGGCTGGAGCACGTTGGCGGCGACGAGTGGAGCCTGGCGATCGTGAACGCCAGCGGGCCACGGCCGGCTCCGTCGGCCGACCTCGACGTGCCGGCTCCGATCGAGCCGGGAGACCCCGGTCCGGCGTCCGAGCCGGCGCCCGACCTCCAGCAGGCGAGCACGCGGGCGATCGAGGCCCTCCTCTTCTCGGCGGGCCTGGCCGAGGCGATCCCCCTATTGCCCTCGGAGCCCGAGATCCGGTGGTCGGAGCCCGTCGTTTTCCAGCCCGAAGGCTGGCACGAGCTCTTCGGGGACGAAGAGAGAGGGCTCGGCGAGCGCTCTGCCCTCGCCGCGGCGGGTCTCCCCACACGCCGGGGGCACCTCGTCGTGTGGATCGAGCCGAAGGAGCGGACGCGTCTGGCCTGGCTCCGTGCCGCCACCCGTGCGCTGATCCAGGAGGTCGCCGCGAGAGTGGAGAGGCCAGATCCCTTCTCGGCGCTCGGCGGAAAGGGCGGCGCAGCGATCGTCCAGCTACCCGTTTGGGCCGAGCACGTCGCCGAGCGGGTGCCGCACTCAGACCTGAGGGAGACCGCCGACCGGATGGTACGCAGCGCCCTGGCCTCTTTCTCCGGTGGTGGGGGCCGGGCCGCCATGGCGGTGGCCGATCACTATGCCGCCAGCGTCTGCGGAGTGCCGGGCAATCCGCTGGCGGACTACGCCGAGCCTCCCGCGCCGGGTACGAAGATGGGGGGAGCGTTGCCTGCCGGCCGGGCTCTCCCCGAAGAGCTGCGGGCGACGGGCCTCGGCGATCTCGGCTATGCGGTCTGCGAGGAGCGGGTCCCGGAGGACGACGAGACCTCCCCCTGCGGGCCGTACGTGAACGAGAGCTGGCCGCAGGGACGGTCTTTCCAACGCAAGCGACGGGCTTGGCGGCTGCGTGTGCTGCACCTGGCGAGCGGCACGGTCGTCGGTGACAGGATCTTCCTGGCGCACGAGGCACCGCCGTGCCCCAGGAGCGTGCTGGTAGCGACCGACGCGACCGGTCGTCGCCTCTCGCAGTTGGCGGCCTACGACCAGCGAGGCAAGCTCCTCGGCAGCGGCTGGCAGACCGTCGACCCTCCCGTGGCCGCCATGAGCGAGTGGCTCCGAGGCGTCCGGCGGTCGCCGGGGGGGTCGTCCGGATAGCCCGCTCCGGTCAGACTGGCTTCCCTAGACGATCCGGGCCGAGAAGACCTCGCCAAAGACCGGGTGGACGTCGGCTTCGAGGCCCTTCCTCAATCGGGCGACGGCCCGCTCGAGCGCCCCCTGTCCCGCGTGGGCCGGGAGCGGCCAGTCGAGGGTCAAGCGGCTCAGCCCCGGACGGGCCGGCACCACCGCACGCACGGGACGCCAGGCGGGGTCCAGCTCGCGGCGGGTGAGCACCTTGCCGCCGTGGGAGACGCCGAATTCTCCCGGCGCCGAGCCCTCCGGGAGCCGGGCCACCACCTCGATCTCCACGGGTCCCTGCGCGACCAGGGCGTAGTCGGTCCACGGCCAGGGGGAGCGCAACAGGGCCCTGGGCGGCACCCCCTCCGCCTCCATCGCCTCCGGGTAGAAGCGGTCGAGGGGGGTCCACGGCTCGACGCGCGGCGGGCCCAGGAGCGGGCCCACCTCCGCCTGCCCCAGCACGTCGATGGCCGCCGCCACCACCTCGGCGTCGTAGGCCTCCCACCGCCAGCCCTGCTGCGGGGTGAGCCAGGGGTTCTCGATCTGCGCCCGGGTGAGGACCGCGGGCACCGGGGCGGCCCGGGCGCGGACCAGGTCCAGCAGGGCCCCGGCGGCGGCGGGCGAGGTCGCGACCGCCCGGCGGCACCAGTGCCTGACGATCTCGCCCCGGGCGCCCCGGTGGGCGCCGTGGACGGCGGCTCCCAGCTCCGCCGCGGCCCGGTGGCGGTCGGAGAGGGGGAGGCCGCCGGGCTCCACCCCGTCCTGGACGGCCCGCGCCACCGCCGTCATTGCCAGGTCGATCCCCTCCGGGGTGAGGTGGCAGTAGTCGTAGAACCACCGGCGGCCGGGGAGCCGCTCCGCCCGGCCCAGGATCTCGGGCAGGTCCACCAGCCCGAAGCGGTGGCGCCGCGCCCCCTCGCGCAGCAGCTCCTGCACCGTGGCGGTAGCCTGGGGCGCCGCCAGCACCGCCATGTGGGCGTAGCGGCAGCTATCGACTTCGGCGCGGGCCGCGGTGCGGGCCCGTTCCAGGTCTCCCGCGGCGACCGCGGCGCTCGACAGCAGACGGAAGCCGGTGGGGCAGGCGCCGCCGTCGAGCTCCAGGAGCGCCGCCGCCGCGTGACGGGCGGCGTTCGGGTCGCCGGCGGCGAGGGCCTCCCGCGCCGCGTCCAGCCGCCCGTACCACCGGCGCACCCCGTCGCCCGGCAGCAAGGGCGCCGGCTGGGGCGACTCCCAGTCGGCCAGGTTGACCTCGGGCGCCACCACCACCACCGGCAGCCGGAGGGCCGCCAGCCGGGCGAAGGTGGTCTCGATCTTCGTGCGCAGCTCCCGCGCGGCCCCCTGGGCGGGTCCGAGGATCCCGCCCCGCGCGAGCGCCTCGGCGTAGCGGCGTCGCGCCGGACCGGAGGGGAGGTAGGGCGACCACGACGGCGTCTCGAGCAGGTTGCAGTTGTTGCCCGTGAAGACCACCAGCAGGTCGGGGTCCAACTGAAGGGCCGCCTCGGCGGTGGCCGCGAGGCCGTCCAGACGCTCGTTGGTGCGGGCCAGATCCACCACGTCCCAGCGCCGCCCCAGCCGGGCTCCGAGCGCCCGGGCGGGGGTCAGATGGGGCGCCAGCAGGTAGCCGGCGGCGGTGGACTCGCCCAGCAGACAGAGGCGCTTCTCCCGCCGGCACCGCCGGAAGATCACCCGGCGGTCGGACCAGTGATCACCGAAAGGCCCGGGCTCGGGACGGACGAAGGCGGCCTCGCCCTCCACCTCGGCGGGCCGCCAGATGCCGATCGGGCGGGAAGCGTCGTCCACCGGAGCGCTCAGAAGGTGTAGAGGTCGCGACGGAAGGGGCTCTGCCGCGGCGGCCGCCAGAGCGTGGTGAGCTCCGGCCAGGCCTCGGGAACGGCGTCGACCACCCACTCCTCCAGGACCAGGGCATCGAGGCCGGTCCCGGCCAGGGCGAAGAGGGCGTCGGTCGGGGTGCAGACGATCGGCTCGCCGCGGGCGTTGAACGAGGTGTTGAGCAGCGCCGGACAGCCGGTGCGGCGGCGCCAGGCCCCGAGCAGCCCCGCCAGCCGGGGGGTGCGCCGGGCGGTCACGGTCTGCGGCCGGGCGGAGCCGTCCACGTGGGTCACCGCGGGCAGCTCCTCTCGCCGCTCGGCCCGTACCGGGTGCGAGCGCAGCATGTGGGGCGAGGGCGCCGGCGTCTCGACGACCTCGGCCGCCGCCTCTTCCAGGATCGCCGGGGCGAAGGGGCGGAACGGCTCGCGACGCTTGATCTCGCGGTTCAGCCGCTCGCGGCTCTCGGCCCGCCGCGGGTCGGCCAGGATGCTGCGCTGGCCCAGGGCGCGCGGCCCGAGCTCCATGCGGCCGGTGAACCAGCCCACGATCTCGCCGTGGTCGAGGCGGCGGGCCACCTCGTCGTACAGATCGGCGGACCGGCCCCGGAAGTCGAGGGGCGCGAGCGGGGTGGCCGCCAGATACGGCTCGGGATCGAAGCCGGGCCCGAGGTCCACGCCGTCGAGAGGCGCCGGCCGCTCGCCCGTGGCCTCGACCTGGGCGAGGGCCGCCGCCCCCAGAGCCCCGCCCGCGTCGCCCGCCGCCGGCTGCACCCACAGACGCGAGAAACCGCTCTCCTCGAGGATCCGGCCGTTGGCCTTGCAGTTGAGCGCCACCCCGCCGGCCAGACAGAGATCGTCGGACCCGGTCGCCCCACGCAGGAAGGCCAGCTTCTCGAGCAGGATCTCCTCGAGCACCTCCTGCACGCTGGCGGCCACGTCGGCGTGCTCCTCCGTCAGTTCGCCCCCCGGCGGGCGGGGCGGGCCCAGCAGCTCGCAGAGCCGCGGCGAGACCAGCCGGTCGTGGGAGAGGTCGAAGGTGTCGGGGGCGAGCCGGAAACCGCCGCCCGGGAGGGAGGTGACGAGCTGTCGCAGCGCGCCGGCCCGCCGGGGGCGTCCCCAGCCGGCGAGCCCCATGACGGTGCCCTCGCCCCGGTTGACCTCGAACCCCAGCCAGGCGGTCACCGCCGAGTAGAGGAGCCCCAGCGAGTGGGGGAAGCGCACCTCTTCGAGCGCCTCGAGGGCGGCGCCGTCGCCGGACCAGTAGACGGTGGTGGCCCACTCGCCCACGCCGTCGGCGGTGAGCACCGCGGCGCTGTCGAAGGGGGAGTAGAGGAAGGCGCTCGCGGCGTGGGAGGCGTGGTGGGGGAAGAGCCGGATGGGCCCCTCGTGCCCGAGCAGCTCGCGGATCTCGCGCACCGGGTCGGGCTCCGGGTCGGGCAGCCGGCCCATCGCCTTCTGGCGCTCACGGCGCAGCTCGGGCAGCTCGTAGTAGGCCACGAGGTCGATCTGCCGCGGGTCCAGCCCCGCCTCCCGCAGGCAGTAGCGGTACGCTTCCGCCGGCAGGCGGGGCTCCCCTTTCAGCCGGGTGAAGCGCTCCTCCTGGGCGGCGGCCACCAGCCGGCCGTCGCGCAGGAGACAGCAGGCCGAGTCGTGGTAGTGGGCCGAGAGGCCGACGACGTGCAAGCCCGGCCGCGGCCTCCCGCTACCCGTCGCCCCGCTTCTTCTCCTCCTCCGCCAGCCGGCGCGCCTCCTCCTCCATCTTCTTGCGCAGGCTCAGGGGGCGCATGTCGGTCCAGACCTCCTCGATGTAGTCGAGGCACTCCTGCTTGGTTCCCGACCTCCCCACGTCCTTCCAGCCCAGCGGGTTCTCACGATCCACCGGCCAGATCGAGTACTGCTCCTCGTGGTTGATGACCACCTTGTAGATCTGGGTGTCTTCCTCGTCGGGATCCCATGCGCTCATGGCGTCGGCCTCCGGTTCGGGTCGGAGTGGCTCAGGCTGCGGATCGCCTCCAGTATAGCCGCCGGCGAAGGCCTCCCGCCCCCCGGCTTCGCAGCAGACCGGTAGACTCGGCCGATCTCCATGGGCCGCATCGCGAGGACGTGGGCGAGGCTCGAGGACGCCCTGGCCGCCGGCGAGGACGCGAGGGGGATCGCCGGTCTGGCGGAGCCCTCCCTCCTGGCCTTTCTCTTCCAGGTCCAGGCCCGGCGGGTGGTGCGGATGGGGCCGCGGGCCGCCGAGGGCGGGGTGGGCCCGGCGGAGCTGCTGTCGGCGGCGCGGCGGGCCGCGGCGATCGGGGCGATCCCGGTCTCGACCGTGGTGGAGCTGCTGGGGTTCTTCCGCGGCCTGGCGGACTCGATCCGAGAGGCGGAGCTCTGGCCCCGGGACCGGCCCCTCTGGTGGGAGCCGTCCGACGGCGGGGAGACTCCGCTGGAGACGATCTACCGCGACCTCGACACGACGGCCCGGCCGCCCTCCTCCGGAGACCTCGCCGCCCCCTTCGCCGCCGGAGCCAGCCGACGCTGGCTGGCGGCGCGGCGACTCCTGCCGGAGGCCTTCTGCGCCGCCCTCCACCGCGAGCTGGAGGCGGCCCTCGCCGCCGGCGAGCTGGAGCTCGAGCCGGGCTCGGTGGGCGCCGGCCGGCGCTCGGCCGCGCGCGCCGACGCGGTGGCCTACCTGGGCGGCCACGAGGAGGAGCTCCTGGCGCGGCTGCCGCGGCTGGCGGTCACGGTCCAGTGGTGTCTGGGGAGGCTGCTGCCCGCCCTCGCGGCGGCGCTGCCGGGCCCGCGGACGCACCCACCGTTGACGGCCATGCTGGCGCGCTATCCGGCGCCCTCCGCGGGCTACCGAGCCCACCTCGACAACCCCGGCGGCGCCGACGACAACGGCCGCGAGCTCGCGGTGGTCCTCTACCTGAATCCGCCCCTCCGCCGGCCCCTGGGCGGCGAACTGGCGGTGTGGGAGGCGGGTCGATCGCCCTCCGAGCCGCCCACCGAGCGGCTGACTCCCGGCTGCGGCGACGCGGCGCTCCTCGACTGCCGCGCCGTGGCCCACCAGGTCCTGCCGATCGGGGAGGGGGCGGCCCGCTGGTCGCTCGCCCTCTGGCTCAACCGGCGGCCGCAGCGCGAGCTCGATCCGCCCGCTCCCCCCGAGCTCAGCCCGGCGGAGGCGCACCTGCCGCTGGAGCGGGCGGAGGCGCCCCCGGGGCGGATCGTCTGGCACGAGCCGGGCGACGGGACCGCCGGCCGGCTGACGGTGCATCGGCCGGGCCGGGGTCGGCCGCGCGCCGGGATCGTCTCCACGGTGAAGGGCGCCGGCCGGGATCTCGCACGGTGGTGCGAGCACCACCTGGAGCTGGGCTTCGACCACCTGCTGCTGGTCTTCGACGCCGCCGGGGAGGCGGAGGAGGCGGCCGTCGCGCGGCGGCTGGCGCGGCGTCTCCCCGCCCGACGGCTCACCGTATGGTCGGGGGAGGAGGTGGCCCGGGAGCGGTGGGCGGCGGCGGCCGAGGCGGCGGCGGA
>JAWWBN010000180.1:0-7944 GCA_033720955.1 Thermoanaerobaculia bacterium
CACCCTCTCCCCCCCCGCCCGGCGGCCCTGGGGGGCGGGGGGGCGGGGACGCGGCGGGGGCGCGGCCGCGCCCCCGGCGGTCGTCGAGCTGGGCGCCGAGGCGTCCGAGCTCTTCTCGCGGCTCGACGGCGCGACCTCGGCCGCCGGGCTGGCCGAGAACACCGGGCTGGACGAGCACGTGGTCGCCTACCTGCTCTACCGGCTGGAGCGGCAGCAGGCGATCGAGCTGGTGGGGTCGGAGGCCCCGCCGCCGCCGGAGGTGAGGCCCATCGAGCTGCCGGATCCCCCGGTCGAGCCGGAGCCGCGGCCGCCCCGGACGCCCTGGAGCGAGCGTCTGGTCCGGCTGCGCCCCCGTCTGCCCAGCGCGGACGAGCGGCTCTACGACTGGGCGGCGCGTCTCGCGGGAGGGGTGCTGATGCTCTGGGTGGCCGTCTACCTGGCGGGCACGGTCGCCGGCCGGCTGCCGCCGCTGGTGGAGCCCGAGCTCCCGCCCACGGCGCACGCCGGGCTGCGCCGGGCGATCGGGCTCGACGGCGTCCACCGGGGGGCGCGGATCTTCTTCCTGCTCTACGGCCGCTACCCCGAGACCCTCGAGGAGCTCTACCAGCGGGGGCTGCTGACGGCTTCTCCCGCGGACGCCCCGACGCCTCCCGACTACTCGGCGACTGCGGTCAGCTACGTGGTCTCGGTGCCGAGGGCGGGCCGGCGTCCCGGGGCCACCCAGACCGGGACCATCGCCGGGAACTTCCTGCTCGATCCGGACTTCGCCGGCGCCGAGCTGACGGACCAGCCCCCCCTCGTTCTCCTCGACTGAGCCGGATCTCCACGCGAAAGCCGGCCGCGCCTCGCGCGTCTCCGCGGCCGGGAAGAGATCTGCGCGGATAATTGTTAGATCAAACGAGTCGCAAGGTTGACAACAAGCGACTCACTTTTGTAGGATCGAAAGGCCCGCGGGGGCACGACACGACGAACGACCGCTCCGCAGGGGGCGGGTGAGGAGGTATCCCAGCAGTGAGCAAGATCATCGGAATCGACCTCGGTACCACCAACTCGGTGGTCGCGGTCATGGAGGGATCGGAAGCCAAGGTGATCCCGAACGCCGAGGGCAACCGCACCACGCCCTCGGTGGTGGCGTTCAGCAAGAGCGGCGAGCGTCTGGTCGGCCAGGTCGCCAAGCGCCAGGCGGTCACCAACCCCGAGCAGACCGTCTACTCGATCAAGCGGTTCATGGGCCGCCGGCGGGAAGAGGTCAGCGACGAGCTGAAGATGGTGCCCTACGACGTCGTCGAGGCCGACGGCGGCGTGAAGGTCAAGATCGGCGACTCGCTCTACTCCCCCGAGCAGATCTCGGCCATGATCCTGCAGAAGCTCAAGAGCGCCGCCGAGGACTACCTGGGCACGAAGGTGGACCGGGCCGTGATCACGGTGCCGGCCTACTTCAACGACGCACAGCGCCAGGCGACCAAGGACGCCGGCAAGATCGCCGGTCTGACCGTCGAGCGGCTGGTCAACGAGCCCACCGCCGCGGCGTTGGCCTACGGGCTGGACAAGAAGAGGGACGAGCTCATCGCCGTCTTCGACTTCGGCGGCGGCACCTTCGACATCTCGATCCTCGAGGTGGGCGAGGGCGTGGTCGAGGTGAAGGCGACCAACGGCGACACGCATCTGGGCGGCGACAACATCGACCAGCGGATCATCGACTGGCTGCTAGAGGAGTTCAAGAAGGACCAGGGCATCGACCTGGGCAAGGATCCCATGGCCGTGCAGCGGCTGCGGGAAGCGGCCGAGAAGGCCAAGATCGAGCTCTCCAGCGCCCAGGAGACCGAGATCAACCTGCCGTTCATCACCGCCGACCAGTCGGGGCCCAAGCACCTCAACCTGCAGCTCAGCCGCTCCAAGCTCGAGCAGATGGTGGAGGACATCGTCCAGCGCGCGGTGGAGCCGTGCAAGGTGGCGCTCAAGGACGCCGGCATCACCGCCTCGGACATCGACGAGGTGGTGCTGGTGGGTGGCCAGACCCGCATGCCCGCGGTGCAGAAGCTGGTCAAGGAGCTCTTCGGGCGCGAGCCCCACAAGGGCGTCAACCCGGACGAGGTGGTGGCGATCGGCGCGGCGGTGCAGGGCGGCGTGCTCCAGGGCGACGTCAAGGACGTGCTGCTGCTGGACGTGACCCCGCTCTCGCTGGGGATCGAGACCCTGGGAGGCGTCTTCACAAAGCTGATCGAGCGCAACAGCACCATCCCCATCCGCAAGAGCGAGGTGTTCTCGACCGCGGCCGACAACCAGACCTCGGTCGAGGTGCACGTGCTCCAGGGCGAGCGCGACATGGCGCGGGACAACCGCACCCTGGGCCGCTTCCACCTGGTGGGGATCCCGCCGGCGCCCCGCGGAGTGCCGCAGGTCGAGGTCAGCTTCGACATCGACGCCAACGGCATCATGAACGTCTCGGCCAAGGACCTCGGCACCAGCAAGGAGCAGAAGATCACCATCTCCGGCTCCAGCGGGCTCTCCGAGGCCGACATCGAGAGCATGGTCAAGGATGCCGAGGTGCACTCCGAGGAGGACAAGGAGCGGCGTCGCAAGGTGGAGGCGCGAAACCAGCTCGACCAGCTCGTCTACTCGACCCAGAAGACCCTGTCGGAGCACGAGGACAAGCTGGGGGCGGAGGAGAAGACGCGAGTCGAGAGCGCCATCGAGAGCGCCAAGCAGGCCCTCGAGTCCGACGACCTGGCCACCCTGGAGCGGGCCGCCAACGACCTCACCGAGGCCTCCCACAAGCTGGCCGAGGTGATGTACCGGCAGACCGCCGAGCAGGCGGGCGCGGCCGGCGACGGCGGGGAGACCTCCGGCGGCGGCGACGGCGGTGACGACGAGGTCATCGACGCCGAGTACGTGGACGTGGACGAGAAGTAGGCCCGAGGTGGCCCGGGCCGCGACCGACAGCTCCGCCCCCGCCGGCACCGGCGGCGCCCTGCCGCGCGCCGCCGGGCCTCCCGGGCGGGGCGGGTCGCGTCCGGGCTCCCGCGGCCGGGAGCCGAGAGCATGAGCGCGCACGGCAAGGCCTCGCGGCGCCGCTACGTGATGATCAGCGCCGTCGCGGAGCGCTTCGACATCCATCCGCAGACCCTGCGGCTCTACGAGCGCGAGGGGCTCATCCAGCCGGAGCGCAGCGCGGGCAACACCCGTCTCTACGACGACGCCACGCTCAAGCGCCTGGAGACGATCCTCACCCTGACCCGCGAGATGGGAGTGAATCTCGCCGGGGTCGAGGTGATCCTGCATCTGCGCGAGCAGATGGAGAGGATGGAGCAGGAGCTCCGGCGTCTCAGCGAGATGGTGGAGCGCGACATCCTCGACCGGAGGGCCGGCATCGAGCGCCAGTACGCGCTCACCAAGCCCACCGGCGGTGTGCCCTCCAAGCGCGGCGGCTGACGGGCGGAGCCCCGCCGGGCTTCTCCTGCTACCATGCGGTTTATGGCCGATGCGGGACCGCCCACGCTCGGTCGTCTGCTCGCGCGGCTGGAGCTTCGAGCCGACGGGGCGACGCCCGATGCAGAGCCGGAGTGCGAGCGCTGCGACGACCGCGGCTGGATCGTCGTCGCGGACGGCGGCGCCGGGGTGGCTCGGCCGTGCGAGTGCCGGGTCGACGCCCGGGTGCCCAAGCTGCTGGCCGCCGCGCGGATCCCGCCCCGCTTTCTCGACAAGAGCCTCGACGACTTCGAGGTCTGGGGAGGACCGAGCCAGAGGGCCGAGCTCACGAGCGCCCGGGCGGCGGCCCGGCAGTACGTCGAGGGGTTCCTCACCGACCGGGGGTTCCGCGGGACCGGCCTGCTCTTCATCGGCAGGCCGGGGGTGGGCAAGACCCACCTCGCGGTCGGCGTGCTGCGACGGCTGATCGAGCAGTACAAGCGCCACGGCCTCTTCGTGGACTTCACCTCGCTGCTGCACGAGATCCGGTCCACCTTCGATCCACGGGCAGCGGAGTCGCAGGCGGCGGTCCTGCACCCGGTGACCCGCGCCGAGGTGGCGGTCATCGACGACCTGGGGGCCCAGAAGTCGAGCGACTGGGTGCGCGAGATCCTCTACCTGATCCTCAACACGCGCTACGCCAACCGGCTGCCCACCCTCTTCACCACGAACTACCGGCTGGAGCCGCCGCGCCGCTCCGTGCCGCCGCAGGCCCCGCCACCCGACGACGACCTCTACGACGACCACCTGGCGGGGATCGGGAGTCCGTCGCCGCGGTGGGAGGGGGCGGAGGGCGCGGGGGGCGACGCGTCGGCAGAGCGGCCCGAGCTGCTCGCCTCCGACCGTCTGCCGCCGACCCTCGTCAGCCGTCTCCACGAGATGACCGAGCCGGTGGTGATCGAGGCCGGCGACTACCGCCGAGAGAGGCGCGGCCCGCGAACGGAGTGAGCCGGGCCGGCGATCTCCTGCGGCGTCCCGCGGCGCGGGTCGCACGATGGGCGCGAACGATTCCGTCGGCGACGGACGTGACCGCCGCCGTCGCCGCTCTGCCCCTTCTGCTGCTGGCGGTGCTGCTGGCCTGCTCGGGAGCCCGCCCGGCTCCCCCCGCGGCCGCCGCTCCGCCGCCCGAGAGGCCGGCGGCTCGCCCGGCGCAGACGGCCCCGGCCGCCCCGCAGCCCGCGCCACCGGCCCTCCCGCCGACACGGCCCGCCCACCCCGTTCCGACCATCCCCGAGGTGGTCCGGGTCGGGCTCGCCACCGACCTGGACGAGGTGACGCTGCCCTGCTGCGACCGCGAGCTGGTGGCGGCCACCGGAGGGCGCACGGTGGCGGTGGTGGCGCCGCTCCGGGTGCGCCCCGCCGTGAGCGAGGTGGCCGTGGGCAGCTTCCGGCTGCAGGTCGCCGCCCTCAAGGCGGAGGCCCAGGCCCGCTCGCTCGCCGCCGCCGTGACCGAGCTGTCGGGCCTCGCCACCGACGTGGTCTTCGACGCGGGCAGCGACCTCTACCGGGTGCGGGCCGGCCGCTTCGCCGAGCGCGCCGAGGCCGAGGCGGCCCGGCGGCGGCTGGCCGAGCGCGGCGTCCACGACGCCTGGGTCGTCTCCGAGCAGCCGGAGCTCGAGTCGCCGGCGATGGAGGTCGCCCTGGGCCAGCAGCGCCGTGTGGTCGAAGGACGGTGGCTCGAGGTCTCGCCGCGCGGCGGCGAGGGCATTTCGGTTCGCGGCCAGCGCTACCGCGGGCGCATCCTCGTCTATCTCAACGACCGCGGCAGCCTGAACCTGATCAACGAGGTGACCCTGGAGGACTACCTGCGCGGAGTGGTCCCACGCGAGATGGGGCCGGCCATCTACGACGATCTCGAGGCGCTCAAGGCGCAGGCGGTGGCCGCACGGACCTACACGGTGCGCAACCTGGGGGAGTTCCAGGGTGAGGGGTACGACCTGTGCGCCACGCCGCGCTGCCAGGTCTATGGCGGGATGGGCGCCGAGCAGGAGCTCACCGACCGGGCGGTCCTCGAGACCGTCGGGGAGGTCCTCGTCTACCGCGGCGAGCTGGTCAACGCCATGTACAGCTCCACCTGCGGCGGGCACACCGAGAACGTGGAGGTGATGTTTCCGCTCAAGACCGACCCCTACCTGCGCGGCGTGCCCTGTCTGGAGGCCGGGGTCGAGACCCGGGCCGGAGATGCCCGGCCCGGCGTCCGGCCGACCACCGAGCTGGCGCGCCGGCTCCTGCCGCCGTCGGAGGGATCCGAGACCGCGAGGGCCGAGCGGCGCTTCCAGGCCCTCGCCGAGCTCGCCGGCCTGCCCATCCCCGCCGATCGCCTGGCGTCGCTCGAGCGCCGAGAGCTGCAGCGATTCGTCGGCTCGATCTTCGACCTGGCGCTCGACGCCCGTCTCTTCGTCGCGCCGGAGGATCTCGATTACCTGCTGGCGCGGCCGCCCGACGGCTGGTCGGAGGCGGACCGCCGGCTGGCCGTCTACCTGCGCCAGGCGGGGCTGCTCGAGGGACGCCCGGAGGCCGCCCTGGACCGGGAGGGACTCGACGCCGTCCTCTACCGGCTGGCGGTCTACCTGCAGGTGATCGAGGAGCGGCGGGTGCGGTTCCAGGCGCTCGAGCCCGGGGCCCTGCGCACCCGGGAGGGCGACGAGGTGGCCCGCTTCGAGCTGCCCGGGAGCCTGGCCACCTTCCGGCGGCGGGCCGAGGAGAGCGCCGCCGCGACCCTGCGCCTGATCCCCGGCGACCGCCTCACCCTCTTTTTCCGCCGCGGCGAGCTGCTGGGCATCGAGCAGGAGGTGGACGAGGACGGAGTCGGCTACGACCGCACCAGCAACCGCAGCCGTTGGACGCGGTTCCGCTCGGACGACAGGCTCCAGGAGCTGGTCGGCGCCCTCTACCCGGGCTTCGACCTGGCCGGCATCGAGGTGGTGGAGCGCGGGGTCTCCGGGCGGGTGGCGAAGCTCGCCCTGCTGGGCGGCGACGGCCGGCGCGAGGAGCTGGCCGGGCTGCCGATCCGGTGGACCCTGGAGCTGCCCGACAACCTGTTCACCGTCCGGCGGCTGACCCCGGCGGACGGCCCCCACGGCTGGCTGTTCACCGGCCGCGGGTGGGGCCACGGAGTGGGGATGTGCCAGGTGGGGGCCTACGGAATGGCCCTGCGCGGGCACGGCTACGAGCAGATCCTGCGTCACTACTACAGCGGCGTCGCTCTGGTCCGGGCGCGGGTCGAGGCCCCTCCGCCGGCGGCTGCGGCCCCCGGCGGTTTGTGGTAGATATTTCGGAACCGATGGTCGCCGAAGAGGAGGTGCGCGCCCTCGTCGCGCGGATCGTGGACGAGCTGTCCGGAGCCGAAAGCGACGAGCGCCGGCCCTCCGTGGCGATCGGCGCCGATCACGGCGGGTTCGATCTGAAGCAGGCCCTCGCCGGCCATCTGCGCGACCGGGGGTACACGGTGCGCGACTGCGGCACCCACGGCCCGGAGTCGGTGGACTACCCCGACTTCGCGCACGACGTGGCGAAGCTGGTCGGGTCCGGGGAGTGCCGCTGGGGGGTGATCGTGGACGGCGCCGGCATCGGCTCCTGCATGGTGGCCAACAAGGTGCCCGGGGTGCGGGCGGCGCTCTGCTACGACCTCTCGAGCGCCCGCAACAGCCGCGAGCACAACCACGCCAACGTCCTCACCCTCGGGGCCGGGCTTATCGGCCCGAGCCTGGCGCGGCAGATCCTCGACGTCTGGCTGGAGACGCCGTGGGGGCCGGGCCGCCACGCGGCCCGGGTCGAGAAGATCACCGCGGTGGAGGCCGGCTATCTGGCCGCGCGGGAGGCACGCCGGTGAGCGGGCGCGAGCAGCTCATCGAGACGGTCACGCGGCGGGTGCTGGCGGAGCTCGACCGCTCCCCCGACGATCGCTGCCCCGACTGCACCGGCGGCTGCGCCGCCAACTGCTCCGAAAAGGTGCGGGTGCTGGTGGACGAGGGCGCCGGCCGCATGGCCTACAGCGGCAACGGCGCCGACGTGCCCACCGATCTGGCGCGCTACATCGACCACACCCTCCTGGGACCGGACGTGACGCCGGCCCAGATCGACAAGCTCTGCGACGAGGCCCGCGAGTTCGGTTTCGCGGCGGTCTGCGTGAACCCGATCTGGGTGCGGCGCTGCGCCCAGCGGCTGCGCGGCTCCGACGTCAAGGTGGCCTCGGTGGTGGGGTTCCCGCTGGGCGCCAACGCGCCGGAGGTGAAGGCGCTCGAGGCGCGCCGCGCCCTGCGCGACGGGGCGCGCGAGATCGACATGGTGATCAACATCGGGGCGCTCAAGGCGGGCGACGAGGAGCTGGTGCGCCGCGACGTGGCCGCCGTGGCCGACGCCTGCCGCGAGGTGGGAGCGGTGACCAAGGTGATCATCGAGGCGGCGCTGTTGACCGACGAGGAGAAGGTGATCGCCTGCCGGCTGGCCCAGAAGGCCAAGGCCGACTTCGTCAAG
>JAWWBN010000181.1:0-7884 GCA_033720955.1 Thermoanaerobaculia bacterium
CATCGTGCGCGACGAGGAGGTCCGGCGGCGGGTGGTCCGGGAGCGGGCCGCCGAGCTGGCCGGGATGGGTCTCGACCTACGCGGGCTCTTCGAGTCTCCGGTGGCCGGCAGCCGCGGCAACCGGGAGGTCTTCGCTCTGCTCGCGAAGGGGGCGGCGGCGTGAGCGAGACCGGCGGCATCCGCGAGGTGGCCATCGTCGCCAAGCTGTCCAGCCGCGACGCGATCCGCACCGCCCACGAGCTGGCCGACTGGCTCGGCCGCCGCGGGGTGCACGCCGCCCTCGACGAGTCGATCGCCCGCAGCCGCGTCGGGCGGCGCGCGCCGGAGTTCGACATCGCGAACCGCTACGACCTGGTGGTCGTGCTGGGCGGCGACGGCACCCTGCTCTCGGTGGCGAGGGCGGTGCCCGACGGGGTCCCCATCCTGGGGGTCAACCTGGGCAACCTGGGTTTCCTGACCGAGATCGGCCGCACCGAGCTCTACGCCAGCCTGGTCAAGATCTTCGAGGGCCGGTCGGGGATCGAGGAGCGCTCGATGCTCGACGTGGAGCTGATCCGCGCCGACGGCGGGAGCAGCCACTACCGCATCCTGAACGACGCGGTGATCGCCAAGAGCGCCCTCGCCCGGATCATCCAGATCGAGCTCAGGGTGGACGGCCGGCTGGTGACCAGCTACCGCTCCGACGGCCTGATCATCTCGACTCCCACCGGCTCGACGGCCTACAACCTCTCCGCCGGCGGGCCGATCGTCAACCCGCTGCTGGCGGTGGTGGTGCTCACCCCGATCTGTCCGCACACCTTCTCGTTCCGGCCCATCGTGGTGCCCGACGCCAGCACCATCGAGGCCACCCTGGAGACCCAGAGCGAAGAGGTCTACCTGACCCTGGACGGCCAGGAGGGGACCACCCTCGGCTACCGCGACACGATCCGCGTAACCCGCTGCGCACAGAGCGCCCGGTTGGTGAAAGTCAGCGATCGGACCTTCTACCACGGGCTCCGCGGCAAGCTCCACTGGGGCGAGTAGCCCGTCCGCGGCCCGCGGGGGCGACCGTGCCACGCTCACCCACTCCCCCTTCGCCGCCCCGGCGGCGCGGCCGGGCCCGCCGCTGGGTGCTGCGGCCGCTGCTGTGGGCGGCGGCCCTGGTGGCCGTGGGCGCCCTGGCTCTCACCCTGGTCGTGGAGAGCCGGTGGGCCGAAGAGAAGGCCCGCCGGCTGGCGGTGGCCTACCTCGAGCGCAAGCTGGGCGCGGCGGTGGAGCTCGAGTCCCTGACCTTCGAGGTGCTGCCGCCATCGGTCGAGGTGCGCGGCCTGGTGGTCGGCAGCGGCGGCTCGGACTCGCTGCCCTTCGCCACCATCCCGCGCGCCACGGCGGCCGCCGACGTCGAGACCTTCCTGCGGCCGTCGCTCCGGCTGCGTCGGGTGACGGTAGAGCGGCCGCAGTTCTCGGTGCGCTGGCTGGAGCGCGGCGGCGACAACCTGGTGCGCTGGCGGCGGACCGCGGCGGCGGGCCGGCGGCTGCCTCGGCCGGTGGCGGTGGCGGTGGACGTGGTGGAGCTCACCGGCGGCCAACTGCTCCTCGACGACCGCCGGGTGCCGTTGGAGCTGACCGCCCGCGGGATCGAGGCGCGGCTGGCCGGCCGGCGGGACGGCGCCCTCGAGGGCCGTCTGCGCACCGGGGAGGTCGAGATCCGGCTCGAGCGCGGTCGCCCGGTGCTGGATCGGGTCTCGGTCCGGACCCGGTTGGAGCCCGGCCGGGTCGAGGTCCTGGAGGGACTCGCCGAGGCCGACGGCCTGCGCGCCGGCTTCGCCGGCGGCTACCGCTGGCGGGAGGGCGACCGCCGGCTCACCCTGGACGTGGAGGCGCTGGCCGAGGCCGAGCTGGCGCGGCGCTGGGACCTCTCGACTCTCGACGCCTCCGGACTGCTGGAGATCGAGGGCGGCTTCGCCTGGCGGCCCGAGCTGTGGGGCTTTCGCGGCACGGTGACCGCGCGGCGCCTGCGCTTCTTGGAGCGCTCCTTCTCCGAGGTGGTCTCGGTGGTGTCCGTCGACCGCAACGGCGCCCGGGTGGACCTCGAGAACGCCGCTCACGGAGACGGCCTTCTCTCCGGCCAGGTGACCGTCGGGCGGGCCGAGGAGGGCCGCCCGGTGGAGGTGGACCTGGACCTGGACCGGGTGCGCCTGGGCCGGCTGGTGACCGACCTGGGGCTGCCGGTGCGGGGGGTGGAGGGGAGGGTCTCCGGCGAGGTCGAGTACCGCTTCGCCGCGGATGCCTCCCGCGTGGGCGACGGCCGCGCCGACCTCGCCGTGGAGAGGGAGCCACCGGCGGCGGGGGAGATCGGGGTCGGCGGCCGGATCCTCGCGGAGATCGTCGCGGGAGCGGTGCGCATCCGGGCGGCGCGTCTGGAGTCGCCGGCGCAGCGGCTGATCGGCTCGGGCTCCTACCGGCTGGACACCGGGACCGGTCTCTTCCGGTACGAGATCGATACCCGCGATCTGCCGCCGCTGCTGGCCCGGATTCCGGGCCTGGCGGAGGCGTCCCCGCCGCCGCTGTGGCGGCCCGTCTCGGGGCGCGGCCGTCTGGAGGGGACCCTGGCTCTGGCGCCGGGAGAAGCGGTCACCGATCTGCGTCTCGAGCTCTCCGACGTCGAGGCGCCGGGCTACACCGCCGCCTCCGCGAGCGGCTCGCTCCGGGCGGGTCCATCCGCGGTGGAGCGCATGCGGATCGAGCTCCGGCGCCCCGCGGGGGCGCTCCTGGTGGTGGGAAGCGTGTCGCTGGAGGAGGAGGGGGTCGTGGACCTGGCGGTCGAGAGCGAGGGCTGGCCGCTCGACGACCTGGCGGCGTGGCTGCCGGCGCAGGCGCCGGTCGTGGGGCCGGTCTCGGGTCGGCTGGAGCTCACCGGCTCGGCGTCGGCGCCGCGCGGCCTGCTGGCGGCCCGGGTGCGTCCGGTGCAGCTCGCCGGCCTCGCGGCGGAGGAGCTGGAGGTGGCGGCGCGGTTCGCGG
Source organism: Thermoanaerobaculia bacterium (assembly GCA_033720955.1). Taxonomy (GTDB): domain Bacteria; phylum Acidobacteriota; class Thermoanaerobaculia; order Multivoradales; family JAHEKO01; genus JAWWBN01. The sequence continues at coordinate 3,001 of JAWWBN010000181.1, forward strand.
AGGGGCGGACGGAGCTGAGTCGGGGGGCCCTGACGACCGCGGCCGGGGTCGTGCGGCTCGCCGGGTCTCTCGATGGCGGTCTCCTGGATCTCGAGCTGTTCACCGACCCGCTGGATCTCCGGGCGCCCCCCTTCGGCGAGCTGGTCGGCGGCCGGCTCACCGGCTGGGCCACGGTGAGGGGACGGATCGGCGGCAGCCAGGAGATCCCCACCGTCGAGCTCTCGGTCGCGGGCCGCGAGCTGGCGGCGGCGGGCCGCGAGCTCCCCGATTCCGAGGCGGCGATCCTCTGGCGTGACGGACGGCTCACGGCGGAGGGCTCGCTCCTTGGGCTGGTCGAGGTGAGCGGCGGCGGGCCTCTGGACGACGGCGGAGCCCGTCTGGAGCTGACGGTCGAGAGCGACCGTCTCGCGCAGCTGGCTGGCCTGGCCCTGGCCCGGGCACCCGACCTGGAGGGCTCCGCGGCGGGTCGTCTGGAGCTCACCGCGACGCCGTCGCTCGACGCCGTCGCCGGGCGTCTCGTCCTCGACCGGCTGGATCTGCGCGCGTCGGGCCGGGAGCTCTCCGCCCTGGAGCCGGTGACGATCGTCGCCGACGCCCGGGGCGTGGGCATCGAGTCGCTCTGGCTGGGGGAGGCGCGGACGTCCAGCGAGCTCTTCGTGACCGGCTCGGTCGGCCCGGCGGACCCGGGCGCCGCCGAGGAGCCCGCCGCGGTCCTCGACCTGAGGGTCCAGGGCAACCTGGGCTCGGAGTGGCTGCGTCCGCTGGCGCCGGGGGTGGAGCTGAGCGGCGGCCGCTTCGACGCGATCGGGCGGGTCCGCGGCACGACCGCCGCCCCCACCCTGAACGGCGTCGGCACCCTGACGGCCGTGGACGCCCTGGTGGCGGGCGTGCCCAGCTCGTTCGAGGGGGTGGAGGCCATCGTCCTCTTCGACCCCGGGCAGTGGGTCATCGACCGCGCCGTGTCCGGCTTCGGCGGCGGCCGCCTCCGGCTCTCCGGATCCATCACCCTCGACGACCCGGCCGGCCCCGAGTACCGGCTGCGGCTGGCCGCCGACACGGTCAACGTGCGCTACCCGGAGGGATGGCAGCTCCGGGGCGACGCCACGGCGTCCATCGCCTCGACGCCGGGAGGGCGGGTGGTGTCCGGGCGGATCGATCTCGAGCGGGCGCTCTACACCCAACCGGTGGAGCTCGGCCTCGCGGCGCTGCTGCGCTCCGTCGCCGGCCGCCGCCGGGTGGAGGTCGAGGAGGCCAACGAGCTCCTGGCGAGCACCGAGATCAACCTGGAGGTGCGCGGCCCGGACGCCGTCTCGGTGCGCAACAACGTGGCCGAGCTGCGTGGCAGCGCCGAGCTGTCCCTGCGCGGCACCCTGGCGCGGCCGGTCCTCTTCGGCCAGGTGGAGTTCGTCCCCGGCGGCACCATCGACTTCTCGGGCACCGAGTACGAGATCGAGCGTGGCCTGCTGACGTTCGCCAACCCGTACCGGGTGGAGCCGGTGATCGACCTCGTGGCGCGCACCGAGCTGCGCGACTACGACGTGGTCCTCAACCTCTCGGGACCGCCGGACCGGCTGCAGGTCACCTTCGACTCCGACCCGCCGCTGGCCGACCTGGAGGTGCTGTCGCTGCTCACCAGCGGCGGCGTGTGGAGTCCGGGCGAGGCGCGCGGCAGCGCCGGCGCGGAGGGCTTCCTGTACGGCCAGGCGGCGTCGCTCCTGACCAGCCGGGCCAACCAGCTCTTCGGGCTCGACAAGCTGCAGATCGACCCGCTGACCGCCGAGAGCGGCGACCTCTCCTCGGTCCGGGTCACCCTGACCGAGCGCCTGTCGAGCGACCTGCTCGCCACCTACTCGTACGACCCGTCCACCACGGAGGAGGAGATCCTCGAGCTGCGCTGGACGGTGAGTCGCAACCTGACCACGGTGGTCACCCAGAACGGCGACGGCTCCTACTCGGTCGACCTGCTGTGGGAGCGGTCGTTCTGATCGGCCGGCGGCTCGCCGTCGTGGCGGCGGCTCTGACCCTCCTTTCGGCCCCCGGAGCGGGCGCCGCCTCCCTGGAGGGCGAGACGGTGGCCGTCGTGGAGCTGGTGACCGACCGCCGGCCGCCCGATCGCCGGCGTCTGGAGTCGCTGCTGGTCAGCGAGCCGGGGCGGCCGCTGCGCGGCGAGGAGGTGCGCTCGTCGCTGCGAAACCTGCACGCCAGCGGCCAGGTGGCCGAGGCCGAGGCGTGGGCGCGGCGAAGCCCGCAGGGGCTCGCGCTGGTCTTCGACGTGACCCTCAAGCTGCGGGTGAGCGAGGTGCGCATGGAAGGGGAGACGCCGGTGCCGCGACGCGACCTGCAGCGGCGGCTGGTGCAGCGCCGGGGCGAGGCGCTGGTCGAGAGCCGGGTGGTGCGCGGCGTCTACCGGCTGCAGGACCTGCTGGCCGCCCGCGGCTTCCCCCGGGCGGTGGTGCGCGCCGAGGTGCGGGCCGATCCGGCGGCGGGGACCGCGGCCCTGGTCTATCGGATCGAGGCGGGACCGCCCTCACTCGTCGAGGAGGTGGGGTTCGACGGCGACCTGGGCCCCTTCTCGCCAGAGGAGCTGCGGCAGCCGCTGCGCTCCCGGCCGGGCGACCGCCACCGCCCCGACGTCGCCCGCGAGGACGCCGAGCGGCTCGAGGAGTGGCTGCTGGCGAGGGGGCACCGGCAGGCGGTGGTGGAGCCGCCGCGCGCCACCCCGGGAGGCTCGCCGCCGGACGTGGTCCTCGCCTACCCGGTCCAGGCCGGCCCCGAGTTCGAGATCGTCCTCGAGGGCCCCGGCGTCGAGCGTCTGCGGCGGCGTCTGGATCTGCCCCTCCTGGCCGCCGAGCGGTACGACGAGGCGTTGCTGGCGCAGAGCCTCGCCGACCTCGAGGCGCATCTGCAGGAGCGCGGCCACTATCGCGTCCGGGTGACGCCCCGGGTGGAGCGCTCGCCGGGCCGGGTGAAGATCGCGATCGAGATCGAGCCGGGGCCGGTCTACGAGCTGGCGACGCTCTCCTTCGACGGCAACCTGCACGCCACCGACGCCCAGCTCGCGCGGCGGGTGACCACCGGCCCGGGCGGGCTGCTGGATGCCGGCCGCCTGATCGACCGGGAGCTCGAGGCCGACCTCGAGAATCTGCGACGCTTCTACGCCCTGGAGGGCTACCGTCAGGCGGTGATCGGTCCGCCCCGGGTGGAGGAGCAGGGGCAGCTCCTCTCCGTGGTGATCCCGATCGTCGAGGGACCGAGGCAGATCACCGCCTCTCTCGTCTTCGAGGGCGATCTGACCCTGGCCGCCGGCGAGCTCGCCGCGGCGGTGCCGCTGACCCCGGGCGGGCCCTACCACCCGCGGCTGCTGGAGGAGAGCGTCGCCGGGGTGCGGGCGCTCTACGAAGAGCGGGGCTTCCCCTCCACCCAGGTGGAGGCGCGGGTGGAGTGGGACGCCGAGCGCACCTTCGCCGACGTGGCGCTGCCGATCCTGGAGGGGCCGCGGGCGGTGGTGGACCGGGTGATCGTGCGGGGCAACGTGGTGACCCGGACCGCGCTGATCCGGCGGCTGGTGGCGGTCCAGCCGGGGGACGTCGTCAACACCGGCCGTCTGCTGGAGGCGCAGCGACGGCTGCTCGCCGCCGGGGTGTTCTCCCGCGCCGAGGTGCGGCTCGGTCCGGCGGCGCCCTTCGCGGAGCGGCGCGACGTGCTGGTTCGGGTCGAGGAGGGGCGGCGCAACCGGCTGGGCTACGGCCTGGGATGGGACTCGGAGAGCGGCGTGCGGGCGCTGCTCCGGGTGAGCCGGCTGAACCTCGGAGGCCGCGGCACCGCGGCCCGGCTGGAGCTCAAGGCGAGCGACCGCGACCAGCTCGCCCGCCTCCTGATCCAGCAGCCCTTCCTGGCGGGCCGCGAGCTGCCCACCACCGTCTCGCTCTTCTCCATCCAGGAGGCCCAGGAGAGCTTCGACTCGGTGCGCCGCGGCGTGCAGGCGCGGATGGACCGGCTGGGCGACCGGGTGGACCTGCGTCTGCTGGCCTCCTTTCGGATGGTGGAGGTCGAGAACGCCGACCCGGCGCTCGAGCCGCTGGAGATCGACCGCGACCTGCGCGAGGTGGACCTGGCCAGCGTGAGCCCCGGTCTGGTGATCGACCGGCGGGACGACCCGATCGACCCCTCCCGCGGCTGGACGGCGTCGCTGCAGGCCGAGTGGGCGTTCCCGCTGCTGTCGGCCCGCACCCGGTTCCTGAAGCTCTTCGGCCAGCAGACCGGCTACCTCTCGCTGGGCTCGTGGGGGGTGGTGGCGGCCAGCGTGCGGGCGGGAGCGATCGAGCCCATCGCGGGCGGCGGCGGGGCGGAGGACCCCACGGTCCCCGCGGACCTGCCGTCGCGGCAGGTGCCCATCGCGGAGCGCTTCTTCGGCGGCGGGCGGTCCACCCACCGGGCCTACGAGCGCGACCGGCTGGGCATCTTCGGCGAGACCCTCATTTCGCGGAGCGACGGCACCGGCCGGGTGCCGGTGGGGGGCACCGGCCTGCTCCTGGCCAACGTCGACTACCGCTTCCCGATCGCCGGGCCGGTGGGCGGCTCCCTCTTCGTGGACGCCGGCAACGTCTGGGCCGACTGGCGGCGGATCGACGTCGGTCAGGCGAAGGGCGGCGTCGGCCTGGGGCTTCGCTATCTCTCGCCCATCGGTCCCCTGCGGCTGGAGGTGGGGTGGAAGCTCGACCGCGAGCGCGGGGAGCCCGGCTCCGTCGTCTTTCTGAGCTTCGGCAACCCGTTCTGATAGACTCCCGTCTTCCCCGGGTCGGGCCAGCGGCGCCGGCCCCCTCTCGCGAAGACCTCGCACCAAAGCCAGGCACCTCCACCACCTCAGCCACCCGCGGGTCGATC
>JAWWBN010000182.1:0-7831 GCA_033720955.1 Thermoanaerobaculia bacterium
CGAGGAAGCCGGCGCCCAGCGAATAGGCGATCCGCGCCCGCTCCGCTGGCGACAGCCCCGGCGACGCCAGCACCTGGCCGTACAGGGTGGCTGCCTCGTCGCGTAGCCCCGCCGCCTGCAGCCGCGCCGCCACCTGTCGCACCCGCTCGGGGTCGTCGCCCCGCGGAGTGTCGCCGCGCAGCCCCAGCAGGCCCAGGATCGCCGCCAGCAGAAGCACCGCCACAGCCAGCAGGCTGCGGACCAGCCGGTCGGGGCGCGGCCGATGGGCGGGGGTCGGCGGCGGGCGCAATTCCATCGGCTCTCCTCTACCGCCGCCGCTCGCGGGTGTGAAAGTAGCGCACCAGCGCGTCCACGTAGTCGGGGTCGTCGGCGCGGATCTCGACCTGTCCCACGCCGGCGCCCCGGAAGAGGTCGCGGCGCTCCGACCGCTCCTCCTCCCCCAGCAGGCGGAAGCCCTCCGTGACGTTCCGGTCCCGGGTGTCGAGCAGCAGGGTCTCCCCGGTCTCCGCGTCCTCGAGCTCGATGAGACCGATGGCCGGCAGCTCCATCTCGCGCCGGTCGGTGACGGTGACGGCGGTCACGTCGTGACGCCGGGCCACCACCCGCAGGCGCTCGCCGAACTCCTCGTCCAGGAAGTCGGACACCACGAAAGCCACCGCCCGCTTCCGCGTGACCCGGGCCATGTACTCGAGCGCCGCCTCCAGGTCGGTGCGCTTGCGGGTGGGCCGGAAGGTGAGGATGTCCCGGATCACCCGCCAGACGTGGGCGCGGCCCTTCTTGGGCGGAATGTAGTGCTCGATCGAGTCGGAGAAGATGATGAGCCCCACCCGGTCGTTGCTCTTGATGGCGGTGTAGGCGAGGAGCGCCGCCACCTCGGCGGCCACCTCGTTCTTGAGCTTGGCGCCGCTCCCGAAGGCTCCGGAGGAGGAGACGTCCACCACGAGCATCACGGTGAGCTGCCGCTCCTCGCGGTGCACCTTGACGAACGGCGAGCCCATCCGCGCGGTGACGTTCCAGTCGATGTGGCGGATGTCGTCGCCCGGCTGGTAGTCGCGGACCTCCTCGAACTCCATCCCGCGGCCCTTGAAGGCGCTCTCGTACTCGCCGGCGAAGACGTCGTCGACCACCCGCTGGGTGCGGATCTGGATCGCCTTGATCTTCTGGAACAGCTCGGGCGACAGGGCCGGCACGGCGCTGTCGGCGGTCGGCTGCGCTGCGGAGCTCGTCGGCACGTCGGAACAGTCCACTAGGGCACGTCGACGGTGTTGAAGATCTCCTCGATCAGGTCGTCGGAGGTGAGGTCGCGGGCCTCCGCCTCGTAGGAGATCAGAACCCGGTGACGCAGCACGTCGGGACCGACGCGCTTGACGTCCTGCGGCGTGACGTAGGCGCGGCCCTCCAGGAAGGCGTTCACCTTGGCGGCCTGGGCCAGGTAGATGCTGGCTCGCGGCGAGGCGCCGTAGTCGATCAGGGTCTCGAGCTTCTCCAGCCGGTAGACCGACGGCTCGCGGGTGGCGAAGACCACGTCCACGATGTAGTCCTCCACCTTGGCGTCGAGGTAGATCCGGTCGGCCACCTCCCGCACCTCGCGGATGTCGGCCGGGGTCAGCACGGCGTGCACCTCGGGGCGGTGCCGGCCGGCCATCCGGCGCATGATCTCCTTCTCCTCCGGCTTGTCGGGGTAGCCCACCTTCAGCTTGAGCATGAAGCGGTCCACCTGCGCCTCGGGGAGCGGATAGGTGCCCTCCTGCTCGATGGGGTTCTGGGTGGCCAGCACCAGGAAGGGATCGGGCAGCTTGAAGGTGGCCTCGCCGATGGTGACCTGCCGCTCCTGCATCGCCTCCAGGAGCGCGCTCTGCACCTTGGCGGGAGCGCGGTTGATCTCGTCCGCGAGCAGCAGGTTGGTGAAGATCGGTCCCTTCTTCACCATGAAGTCGAGGTTCTGCGGGCGGTAGATCTCGGTGCCCACCAGGTCGGCCGGCAGCAGATCGGGGGTGAACTGGATCCGAGCGAAGCCGGTGTCGATGGCGTCGGAGACCGTCTTGACCGCGGTGGTCTTGGCGAGGCCGGGGATCCCCTCGATCAGGATGTGGCCGTCGGCGATCAGCGCCATGAGGATCCGGTCCACCATGTAGCGCTGGCCCACGATCACCTTGCCCACCTCCTCTCGCAGGCGATCCAGCTTCCCCGACAGAGCCTCGATCTCGGATGCCAGCTCCGGTGCGACGTCGGTCATCACTTGCTCCCTCCTCCCAGGTCGCCGGCGGCCCGCCGCAGCTTGAGCGCCCGTCGCCGGGCGGCCCGGGGGTCGGGTCGCAGCGCTTCCAGACGCCGCTCGGCGCGGCGCAGCAGTTGATCCATCACGACGGTGGAGGGCACGCGACCGCCGAAACGGACCGCCTCCAGCCGGCCCTCGAGCTCGGCCCGCTCCTCTCCGCCGATCTTCCCCATCCGCTCCTCGAGAGCGGCGACTCGTGTCAGGGTTCCCTCCGCATCCCCCGCGAGCCGGGCCGCCCGGGCCTCCGAGTAGATCCGCCGCAGCTCCTCGAACCGCCGCTCCGGGCTCTCGGCTTCTCGACCGGGCCGACGCCGCCGCACGGCGAGGAGCCCCAGCAGCCCGACGGCCAGCGCGCCCCCCGCGAGGGTGGCGGCCCGGCCCCACCCTCTTCCCACCGTCTCCACCGTGGGTCCGGCGATCCGCGCCGCCACCGGCTCGGCGGCTCCCGCCGGGGTGTACCGCAGCTCGATCGGGTCGAGCGCGAAGCGCCCCTCCTCGAGGGCCTCCAACGTAACCCGGTAGGTGACGAGATGACGGCCGTCGCGGCTGCTGGTCTCGGCGGTCACGCCGCGCTGCTCCACTCCCTCGGGGAGGTGCACCCAGGGCGGGTGCGGCAGGTACTCCTCGAAGTCCCCGGCCCAGCGCAGGCGGATCAGGAGCTCGAAGGGACGTCGCGGACGCGGGGAGCCGTCGGTCAGCTCCACCTCGGCGGCGGGCGGGCGGGTCACGGCCGGCAGCGCGAGCGTCTCCTCCGGACCGAACCGGGCCCCGGCCCGCGGACGCGGCGGCCGGGCCTCGAGCGCGGCGTCGAGGACCGGCAGCAGCCGGCGCCAGTCCCGCGCTCCCCGCGCATGGGCGACCACCTCCCCGCCCGGGTCGATGAGGTAGCTGGTCGGAATGCTGCCGGCGCCGTAGAGAGCGGCCACCCGCCCCTCCCCGTCGTGGAAGCTCGGGAAGGTGAGTCCGAGCTCCTCGGCCAGGCCGCGCGCCGCCGCCGGGTCGCGGTCGAGGGCCACGCCCACCACCTCGATGCCGGCGTCGCGGCGGGCCAGGTGCACCTCCTCGAGGCTGGGGAGCTCGGCCCGGCAGGGCCCGCACCAGGCGGCCCAGAAGGTGAGCACGATCCAGCGCCCGCCGAGCTCGCTCAGCTTGGCTTCCCCGCCGGAGAGCCGCGGCAGCGTGAAGTCGGGGGCGGCCGCCGCGGCGGTCGCCGGGCGCAGCCCGGCGGCGGCGAAGAGCTCGTCGAGGCGCGGCGCGGGGGCCGCCTCGGCCGACGCCGACCACGCCAACGCGGCACCGATCGCCGCCGTCAGCACGCCGCGTCGTCTCTGTCGCTCTGCCACCGGATTCGTTCTCCTCGTGTGGACGCCGACGTCCCTCCCGGCAAAAACGACCCGTAACGGACGCCGAATTGACGTCACGACTGCGGGCCGCACGACAGCGGCGCCCACGAGCCCGTCGAAAACGCAACGCCCGTGCCAGATTGCGGCTTCCGCTCCCGGAGAGCCCAATCGTGCGATGTCCGTTGCCTCTCGAGGGCCCGCGCGTGCTACGATTCGCTCACTGTCGGGGCGGCCGGCCCGCGGCCCGCCCCCCCCGGCACACCGTTTGAAACCCCCCGGCGCGTCCCGCGCACGGACGAGCTCTCGAATGCCCCCTCTCGCCTACCCCCCCGCGCGCCGCGCTCTTCCGCTGCTGGCGCTGCTGTCGCTTCTCGTCGCCGGCTGCGGCGGGGCGCCGGAGCCGCGCACCCCGCCGATCCTGGTGGTGACCATCGACACCATCCGCGCCGATCACATGGGCGCCTACGGCTACTTCCGCGACACCTCCCCCCACTTCGACGCCCTGGCCGAAGAGGGAGTCCTCTTCCGGCGCGCCGTCACCACGATGGCGACGACCCTCCCGGCCCATCTGTCGCTCTGGGCCTCCCGTTATCCGCTCCAGACCGGGGTGCTCTCGAACGGCAATCGCTTCAAGCTGCAGAAGAAGTCGGGGGCCACCATCCGCCTCTTCGCCGAGATGCTCCAGGAGGCCGGCTACGACACGGCGGCGTTCGTCTCGGCCACCCCGGTCAAGCAGTACACCGGCATCGGCGTCGGCTTCGACCACTACGACGAGCCGGAGACCACCTTCCGCCGAGCCGCCGAGACCACGGACCGCGCGCTCGCCTGGCTGGCGCAGCCGCGGGACCAGCCGTTCCTCCTGTGGGTGCACTACTTCGACCCGCACAAGGAGTGGGACCCGCCGCCGCCCTACGACACCGCCTTCTCGACCGATGCGGCCCTCGTCCGCTCGCTGCACCAGCGCAAGTTCCCCGATCCCACCGACCCGGAGATCCAGCAGATCCACAACCTCTACGACGGTGAGATCCTCTACACCGATGCCCATCTGGGGCGGCTGATCGAGCGTCTGCGCCAGGACGGCACGCTGGCGCGCGCCGCGGTGGTGGTGGTGGGCGATCACGGCGAGGGGCTGGGACAGCACGACCACCTGACCCACGGCGAGATCTACAACGAGCAGCTCTTCGTGCCCCTGGCGATGCGCTTCCCCGACGAGCTGGGCCTCAACGGCCAGGTGGTGGAGGGCATCGTCTCCATGACCGACGTCGTCCCGACCCTGGTGGCCGCTCTCGACCTCCCGGTCTCCGAGGCCGACCGCGAGCAGTTCGCGGGGGTGGATACGCTCGGCGGCGAAGCCCGGCGCTACGCCTTCGCGCAGCGGGTCTTCGGCACGAAGCGCTACGAGAGGCAGGGGGAGAAGTACGCCCTCGTCGGTAGGGAGTGGAAGTACTTCTACTCGACCCGCCGGCCCGACGCCCTCTACGACCTGCGCGGCGACTTCGCCGAGAGCGTGAACCTGATCGGCGTCTACCCGGAGATCGCCGGGGAGATGAAGGCGCAGCTCCTGGCAGAGCTCAAGGAGTACGCCGACAGCGCCGGCGAGTATCAGGTCGAGCAGGAGACCTCCGAGGAGGTCCTCCGCGACCTCCGGGCCCTGGGCTACATTCAGTAGACGCCGTCGCTCATGCCGCCGAGGAAGCGCTTCCCCATCCTGTTGGCGATCCTGCTGCCCCTGGCGGCGGCCGCCGCCTACCTGCTGCTGGACCCGTTCCGCTCGGCTCGGGCCAGGAAACGGGCGCCCCGCATCGTGGTGGTCACGCTCGACACCCTCAACGTGCGCTATGCGGCGCCCTACAACCCCGAGGTCGCCACGACCCCCTGGCTCGCCGGCTTCGCCGAAGAGGGCGTCGTCTTCCAGAGGGCCTACACCGCCGTTCCCAGCACCCTCCCCTCCCACGCCGGCCTCTTCGCCGGCCGCGACCCGGCGGAGATGGGGATCTTCGTGAACGGCCAGGTGGTGCCGGACGAGGTGGAGACCCTGGCCGAGATGCTGGGCCGCCGCGGATACCGCACCGGCGCCTTCGTCTCTCTGGGCGTCCTGCGCCGCCGCTTCGGGCTGGCCCAGGGCTTCCAGACCTACGACGACCGCCGCTTCCGCGAGAACCGGCGGTGGTACCTGACCGCCGACGAGGTCCTGGCCGGAGCCGCCGAGTGGGTGCGGGAAAACGCAGACGATCCCTTCCTGCTCTGGTTCCACCTCTCCGACCCGCACGAGCCCTACCAGACCGTGGACGCCCCCCCGAATGCCCGCCTCACCCTGGACGGCGAGACGATCGGCGAGTGGAACGTCACGGACAAGCGGCGCCGGTTGACGCGGATCGAGCTGCCGCCGGGGCGTCACACCCTGACCTGGACCTCGCTGCGGCCGCCGGCCGAGGACGACTTCCCGGAGACGGCGGTGACCCTGCGCTTCCACAAGCCGAAGGAGCTGGCGCAGTGGATCGAGGATCCGGCGGTGGATCTGCGGGAAGAGGTCGACCTGGCCGAGCCCTTCTCGGTGGAGCTCGTGAACCGTGGCGCCCGCGACGAGACCGTCTTCCACATCTTCTCCGGCAAGCTGACGGCGCCGCCACCCTCCGCCGTGCTCGACGCCTACCCCCGGGAGGTCGCCTACGCCGATCACCACCTGGCCGAGCTCGAGCGTCTGCTGCGCGAGCTCGGCATCGGCTCCGACACCCTCTGGGTGGTGGTCTCCGACCACGGCGAAGGCCTCTTCAACCATCAGATCCTGGGACACGCCGTCTTCGCCCAGGAGGACCAGCTCCGCGTCGCCTGGATGATGAAGGGGCCGGGGGTCGCGCGCGGACGCGTGATCGACGGGGCCGAGGCGCTCATGGAGGACGTGGTGCCGACCCTTCTGGACCTGCTGGGTCTGCCCGAGCCGTCGGCGGTCACCGGGCGCTCGCGGGCGCCCTGCTGGCGCGGCGGCTGCGAGCCGCGGCGACTGTGGTGGGGCTTCGGCGCCAGCGTCGAGTCGAACCAGATCACCGCTCTCGCCGGCTACCGGTGGCCGTTCAAGCGGCTCTGGCAGCCGGAGCCGGGGTCGGGCTGCTTCCAGATCGGCGAGGACCCGTGGGAGCACGAGAACCTCTGCCCGGGAGAGGTGCGCAGCGTGCGCGAGCTGCCCCCCGAGCTGGGCCGGCTGGAGCGCGACCTGCGCGACCGCCTCGCCGACCTCCAGGCGCGCATGGACGCCGCCGAGGGCGGCGCCGGCGAGCGGGAGCGCGACGAGATCCTGCGCGCCCTCGGCTACGTCGGCAACTGAGCCGGCGGTATGATCGTCGCCTCGCAGCCGAGAGACGACAGGAGGAACGCATGAGCGACGATCACCCCACCGCATCGGACGGCATGCCGGGCCCCGCGCCGGAGCACGAGCGTCTGCGGCCCTTCGCCGGCACCTTCCGCGCCGAGGTCAGGATCTGGATGGGCCCCGGCGATCCGCTGGTGATGAAGGGAACGATGGAGAACACCCTCGACCTGGGGGGGCTCTTCCTGCGCCAGGTCTACACCGGCGACGACGTCGAGGGGCCCTTCCCCGCCTTCGAGGGGCGGGGCTTCTGGGGCTTCAACACCGTCACCGGCCGCTACGAGGGCTTCTGGGTGGACAACGCCTCGAGCGTCATGCAGACCGAGAGCGGCGAGGTGGACGAGTCCGGCAAGGTGTGGACCCTGCGCGGCGAGATCCCCGATCCCAAGACCGGCGACACGCTCCGCCGGCGTACCGTCATCACCCTGCACGACCCCGACCACCACACCATGGAGAGCTACTTCGATCGCGAGGGCGGGGAGCAGAAGGCGATGGAGATCGACTACGAGCGGGCCGGTTGAGATGGGAGGACGGGCAGCGGCTTCTTTGGCGGCCCTGGCGGCGACGCTGATCGTCGGGCTGCCGGCGCCCGCCCTGGGCTGGGGGTCGACCGGGCACCGGATCGTCGCGGAGCTCGCCCAGGCGCGGCTCTCGCCGGCGGCCCGGGCGGAGGTCGCGAGAATCGCCGGCGAGCGGCCGCTCGCCCAGCTCTCGACCTGGCCCGACTACGTGCGGGCCGAGAGGGAGTGGGAGTTCGCCGACCCCTGGCACTACGTGACGGTGGGCGTCGGCCAACCGGCGGAGGAAGCCCTCGCCGTGACACCGGTCGTCGGCCCCGCCGGCGCG
>JAWWBN010000183.1:0-7825 GCA_033720955.1 Thermoanaerobaculia bacterium
CCTGCGCCAGCACCAGGGGCAGGTAGTACAGGTCCATGGGGCCGGAGGGGTTGCCGACGGGGTGGACCCAGGCGGGGAACAGCTCGTATCCGAGCAGGCGGTACGAGAAGAAGACGAGCAGGAACGTCTTCGCCAGTCGGGCGAAGCGCTTGGCCCGGCCGACACGCTCGTCCGCCGGCCACTCGAGATCCGCACCCCGGCGCTCCTGCTCCTCGTACGCCGCCGTCAGGTTGTCGCGACGCACGGGCTCGAGCAGCCGGCCGCTCAGCTCCCGGAAGGCGTGGGCCAGATAGTCGTGCCGCAAGCGGTAGCCGCCGTGCGCCTCGCGCACGATTCCGCGGCGGCCCTCGTCCTTTTGCAGCAGGTGCTCGATCGCCTGCTCGATCTCCGGCTTCGTCCGGTAGGTCATCGACATCAGGGTCTCGATCGCGAGGCTCTTGGCGACGCGCCCCTCCTTGCTCAACAGAAAGAGCACCTCCTTGGTCACGTCGGGACTCGGGGCTCCCCGCACGACATCCTCGAAGTAGTAGCGGATCAGCTCCTGGGCGCTCGCGTTCCGCAACAGCTTCTCGTCGATCCTCGCCCGCAGGTCGCCTCCCTCTCGCGGGCGGGCGCGAGACTCCAGCAGACAGCCGGCGAGCTGCGCCTTGACCGGCAGCAGGGTGCCATCCTCCTCCTGCAGATCCCCGACGACCTTGGCGGTCCGGGCGATCTGGAGCTTCTTGAGCCGCTCGACGAAGGCCGCGATGCCGGAGTGCCTGCCCGAGCTCCCCAGCTCGCTGTCGCTCTCCAGCCCGGGCACCTCGACGGCCCGGTCCGGCGGGTCCGCCCTCCCCTCCAGAAGACGCAGATCGTAGTAGCGGTCGCTCCGGACCACCACCACCAGACAGACGTGGCGGCCGGGGGCCTCGTCCAGCAGGCGGTACAACTGACCGACCAACTGGTCGCGCCCGCCCAGCTCCGCCCGAGCCCTCGACAGCCGCACCCCTTCGGTCCGGCAGATGCGCGAGATCTCGTCGATGCAGGTCTCGAACTGATCGAGGACGACGACCGCCTTCTTGCCCCCCGCCGCCCACTCCCAATCGCCGACCTTCTCGACGCCCTGGAGCCACTCGAGGGCCGATTCGAGGGTCGACCGGGCCTCATCGACGCTGCGGCCGAAGTCGAGCACCTCGACCGGGTGGCCGCTCGCGGCGAGCCTCTCGCGGACCGCCTGCAGAAGCACCGACTTGCCGGAGCCGGACTCGCCGGCGATGGAGACGAACCTGGTCTCGGGGCTCTCGATCCGGGCGACGAGCTCCTGCTCCTTGCTCTCCCTGGGGAACCGCTCGTCCGCCTCGAGATCGCCGGGGTCGCCGAGACCTCGGAAGACGTCGCCGCCCCCGGGGAAGTCGGGGCTGTTCCGGCGTCTCCGCCACCGTCGGCCCCACCCTGCCGCCCTGGCGAGCAGGAAGCCCAGGACGACGACGGCGGGCGGCAGCGTGGCCAGGACCAGCGAGTCGGGGACCTTGCCCACGAGCTCGCCCATGACGACCAGGAAACCGGCGATCCCGACGAGGCCGGCGAGCCGGTCGGTGCTCTGCCAGAAGCGCTCCGGATCACCGACCCGCCGGTTCGTCACGGCCGTTCGCCCTCCGGCCGACGTTGCTTCGACCGCTCGACGATCTCGTCGAACGACTGCCGATCGGAGCCCTCCTCCACGCCGAAGAGCTCGAAGGTCTTGCGCCAGCAGCAGTAGGCCGAGTCGGCCAACCGCTCCGGGCGCTTCTCGAAGCGCCCCACCTGGGCGCTCTCGTCCGGCGCGACGGCCGCCACCCGAGTTTGGTGTTCGCCCTGCACGTCCTGGCCGCGGCGGACGATGCGCAGGGCTTCGTTGTAGCGCCGGCCGCGACTCTTGTAGGCCTCGAAGACCGGCTTGGAGAGATCCAGCCTCAGAAGCGGCCAGGTCACCAGGTGGTCCTTGAGCCGCGGCCCTTCCAGGTACCAGTCCCCGGTGTGACGCGTCATGGCGACCAGAATGTCCGAGTAGAGGGCCTCTCTCACCGGGGTGAGCAGTGGCAGCGGCTCCCAGTAGCCCCCGTCGACATAGCTCGCGCCGTCCACCTCGACCTCGGTCGGATAGACCACCGGCAGCGAGCAACTGGCCTTCAGGGCGGCGTAGAAGTCGACCTCCGGGTGCTCCCGGGAGCTGAACCACCGCGGCTCGCCGGTCCGCTCGTGGGTCGTGATCACCCGGACCTCGGTCGCCGCGCCCACCATCTTCTCCGTGTCGTGCCGCTTGAGATCCAGCACGACGTCGTCGAAGAAGAACTCGAGGTCCATCATCTTCCGCGGCCGCCAGAGGTTGAAGAAGCGGTGGTCGGTCACGTCCTCCAGGTAGACCGTCACGCCCAGGGCCGCCTGCTCCGTCACGAAGTACGCGGCGTTGACGGCCCCGGACGACACGGCGTAGACGCAGTCGAAGGCCTCCGTCAGACCCAGACGGTTGAGAGCCGCCAGCGTCGCGCAGCTCGCGATGGAGCGCAACCCCCCACCCTGGACCACCAGGGCAGTGCGCCCCTCCGAAGGGGGGAGCCCCGCCCGCCGCTCGTCGGCCCGACGGCGCAGGCTCTCGACGACGACGGGATCGATCTCTGTCTCTCTGCTCGCCATCCTGCGACAGCCGGGGGCTACCAGTCGATCAGGGCCGCTCCCCAGGTGAAGCCCGAGCCGAAGGTCACCAGCGCGATCTTGTGCCCCCTCCTGAGCCGACCGTCGCGAGTGGTCTCGGCCAGGAGCAGCGGAATCGTCGCCGCCGTGGTATTGCCGAACCTCTCGATGTTGTGCGGCATCTTCTCCTCGGGGATCCCCAGCCTCTTGCCCACCGCCTCGTTGATCCGCAGATTCGCCTGGTGGAAGAAGACCAGGTCGAGCTCGTCCAGACCGATCCCGGCCCTCTCGCAGAGCTCCTTCAAGGCACGGCTCATCCGGGTGACCGCGTGCTTGAACACCGTGGCCCCGTCCATGGCGGGCCAGAGCGACGCCGGGTCGATCCGGCCCAGACCCCTCTCGTCCACCGGGATGAAGGGGCGCTCTCGGATGTCCCACACCTTCTGGGCCAGCGCATCGGCGTGACGGCCGTCCGCCCCGAGGCGGCAGTCACGCACCCCTCGATCCTCGCTCGTCGCCGACACGATCGCCGCCCCGGCGGCGTCGCCGAAGAGCGAGGTGACGGCGCGGCCGCGCTTCGAGAAGTCCATCGCCGCCGAGTGGGTCTCGGCGCCCACCAGCAGCACGTGTCGCGCCATGCCCGCCCTGACCTGGGCCGTCGCCACCGACAGGCCGTAGAGAAAGCCGGAGCACTGGTTGCGGACGTCGAGCGCCGGGACGAAGGTGGCGGACTCCCCTTCGCAGAGGCCCAGCCTCCGCTGGAGGTAGACACCCGAGCCGGGGAAGGCGTGCTCCGGTGACAGGGTCGCGACGATGATCAGATCGAGGTCCCTGGCCTCGAGCCCCGCCTGGTCGAGCGCCGCGCGGGCCGCGTGCGCTCCCATCTCGGCCGAGCCCACACCCGGCTCCGCGAATCGTCGGCTCTCGATCCCCGTCCGCCGGCGGATCCAGCGGTCCGGCACCTCGACTCCGTAGACCGTTCCCAACTGCTCGTTGCTGACCTGGCGTGGAGGAGTGTACGAGCCCGTCCCCGAGATGTATGCAAAGCGGTTCATTCAGGCGATCTTCTCCCAGCGCTTCCCGCGGCTCCCGCAGCTACGGCCAGCGGTAGACGACCGAGCAGACGTTCATTCCGGCCCCCACCGAGACCAGCACCAGGACGTCGCCGCTGGCGAGGCCCTCCCCCTCGACCCGGCCTCTGACCACCAGATCCAGCAGGGTGGGCAGCGTGGCCACCGAGCTGTTTCCCAGCAGGGAGACGGTCATCGGCATCAGCTCTTCGTGCGCCTCGTCCACCCCGCCGAGCTTGAGCAGCCGGCGCAGAATCGACTGGTTCATCTTCCCGTTGGCCTGGTGCACAAGCACTCTCTTGACCTCGCCGAGCGGGACCCCGGCCCTGTCGAGGCTCTCCAGCACCAGCTCGGGCACGACGGTGACGGCGTACTCGTAGAGCTTGCGGCCGTGCATCTTGAGGAAAAGGCCCCCGTTGCCGCTCCCATTGAAGGAGGGGCCCATCCACATGAGCGACGCGTGCTCGAGGGTGTCGCAGCGGGTGCAGTGGGCCAGGATGCCGGCGGAGCCGTTCTGCTCTCGAGCTTCGAGGATGACCGCCCCGGCGCCGTCCGAGTACAGCATGCTGTCCCTGTCGTGCGGGTCCGACACCCTCGACAGGGTCTCGGCGCCGATGACCAGAGCCCGACGGGCGTCCCCCGACTTCAAGAAGTAGTCCGCCTGGATCACCGCCTGCAGCCAGCCGGCGCAGCCGAACGGGAGGTCGTAGGCAACGCAACGGGGGTTCCTGATCGCCAGCCTCTGCTTCACCCGGGCGGCCAGAGTCGGCACGAGGTCCGACCGCGGGTTGTCCGACTTCACGTCGCCGAAGTTGTGGGCGACGATCAGGTAGTCCAGGGTCTCCGGATCCACGTCGGAGCTGGCGAGCGCCTCCCGCGCCGAGAAGAGGGCGAGGTCGGAGGTGACGAGGTCGTCGTCGACCCAGCGGCGCTCGCGGATCCCGGTGATCTCCTCGAACTTGCGGACGATCGACGGGGTCTCGGCCGCGTCTACGGCGTCCCGGTAGTCGAGGTAGAACTGCCGGTCGAGGAACTCCCCGGCGCCGACTCTCCTCGGTGGGATGTAGCTCCCTACGCCGGCGAAAATGGAGCGGGTGCGGCTCATCTCGTAGAAGGCCGCCGGCCCACCGATGGCTCGAGCGGCCGGGAGGGCAAGGCGGACCTCGGCACTTCCCGCACGTCGGACGCCTGACGCTACCCAAGATCCCCGGGAGGGTCAACCGCCGCGGGGGCCGCGGTCCACCCCTCCTCCTCCGGCTCCAGGGTGAACCCCGCGCCCTTGCGGAGCATGAGGAACGCGAAGGCCATTCCGGCCACCGACCCGATCGACGAGCTCCAGATGGACAGCGACTCGCACGCCGTCTTGAGGATGCGGCGGCCCCGGTAGGCGGAGGTCATGGCCTCCCCGGGCTCCAGGAAGGTCAGCACGATCGCACACCCGACGGCGATCGTCACCGCCGGGGCGAGGGCGTACCGGAAGCTCGTCTTCCAACACTCCCAGAGAGCGATCCGGCACTCGCGCCAGTCGTTGAACCGGCCCCGCTGGGAAGCCGCGAGCCGGGAGAACCGGGTCGGCCCGCCGGCGTCCCCCTCCCGGAGGTAGGCGCGAGCCATCAGGGCGGCGCCGAAGCCGAACGACATCCCCAGCACCGGGTACATCCAGAGAAACCCCGTGTCCCACCCGCGGGTCGGGCTCAGCCAGCCCGCCCGCTCGAGGCTCTCGACGCTGAAGACGCCGGCGACCACGCCGCTCATCATCCAGCCCGCCACCAACCCACCCACCGCCCCCGCCCCGGCCACGCCGGGGCCGCGCCGGCCGGTCGCCCGCGGCCGCCCCCGGTCGGTGACCGCCCAGTAGAGGACCACGGGCAGCGTCGTCCCCAGACCCCACGCGACGCTGCCGACGATGGCGTGGAAAGAGCCGATCCCCAAGCTGGTGTGGTGCTGGGACTGCGTCAACCCGAAGCTCGCGAGCCCCTCCCGCAGGGCCATCGCCAGCGGCAGGGCCGTCAGCGGCGCCAGCAGGGCCGTCGCGAGCAGGCGCTTGGTCTGGGCCCTGATCCGCAGCCCCGCCACGCTGATCCGCACCCGGTTGCGCAGCAGTCGGCCCAGGCCGTCCCAGACCTCGTCGAAGCCGTGCTCGCCCCCCCGCGCGTCGCGGGTGTCCTTGAGGATCGCGAGCGCCTGCCGGGCCGCTGCCGAAGCGGCCCCCTTCTCGAGAAGCCGGCGGTAGAGATCGATCCGGTCGAGGCTCGCCAGGCCGCGGGCGGCCTGCGCACGGACCTCGGGCGCCGGATCCCCCAGAGCGGCCGCCACGAGGTGGTCGCCGAGCTCGACCAGCCGGAGCTCGGCGACGAGCCGGGTCGCGTTCCCCCGGACCGCGGGTCCGTCGGACTCCAACGCGGAGCGCAGGACCCTGGTGACCAGCCGCGGATGATCGCTCCGGACCCTCCTTCCCCACGCGAGCATCTGCTCCCCGGAGGCCAGGCTGCAACGCAGCACGAACTCGGCCTCCTCCTCGAACAGACCGGGCTGCTCGCGAAACTCCTCGACGGCTCGCAGGATTGCGGCGTGCTCGGCGCCGAAGGTCATCGCCGCCTCCTGGGCCCGCGCCCGCTCCAGGAGCGCCTGGAGGGAGTTCAGCCCCTGCCACATCGCCGTGAGCCGCGCGTCGCTGCGCAGCCTGGCCTCGATCGGCTCGATGAGGACGTCGTGGACCAGCTCCACGAAGACCTCCTCACCGCGCCCCTGCCTTCCGCCGCGCTCGCGCCGGAGAACTCTGCGCTCGCACAGATGGTCCACCACCTGGTTCGGCAGCCGCCCCGTGAGGGTGGGGCCCTGCGGGAGGAGAGCTCGGGTGCCCAGGGGGGTGACGAACTCGACCAGACCCAGGTGGACCAGGGCGCGCGCCGTGTCGCGATCCAGGCTCCCCATCTGGAGATCGATCAGGGCCGTGGTCGCCGACTCGACCCGCTCCAGGTAGAACTCCGTCATGGCCTCGGCCACGAAGCTCCGGACCTTCTGGTCCAGGCCGTCGCCCGGCCCGAGCGGATCGGCCCCTCCCACGCTCCGGGAGAGGGCGTCGGCCAGGTCGTCCTCGGTGATCCTCCCGAGGCCCGGGGTCATGAGCCGCCACAGCCGATCGCAGACGACCTGGAGCTGCACCGGCTGCACCGGCGCGTTGGTTCGGAAGACGAGCTCGCCCTCCGTGTTGACCTCTCTCTTGCGAGCCAGCTCCTCCACCAGTTGGGCGGCCACGCCCTCGTCGAATCGGATGCCCCGCGCCTCCGCCGGCCTGCGCACCGCCTCTTCGGCGGCCCTCCGCCCGAGGGGCTCCAGATGGAACCGCTCCCCCTCCTCGCGCATCGTCCCCCAGAGCCTCTCCACCGACGCCAGGTGCTCCTCGCGGAAGGAGATCACGACCCGAACGGTCGGCATCTGGTCCAGGAGGGCGCGGAGCTGGGCGAAGAAGCCGACGCGGTCCACCTGGGCCGCGCTGCCGTGGCTGCGGGTGAAGAGCTCCTCGAACTGGTCGAGGAAGAGGACGGTCCCCCGCTCGCTCCGCGGGCGCCGCGCCTGAAAGTAGTCCAGCAGACTCATTCCCGCGTAGGCCTCGGCGCCCTGCCGGCTCTCGTCCAGACTGCAGAGGGCCGCCACCGTGTAGGTGTTGGCGCCCTCCGGGAGCCGGTCCGCCGGCACCGGGAGGGCGGAGCCCACGCGGGCGCCCCGCAAGACCTCGTAGCCGGCCTCGGCCAGCCGCTTCCCGACGGCCGCGTTGAGCAGCGAACTCTTGCCCACCCCGGAGCGACCGTAGACCAGCACCGACCGGTGGGCCTCGATCAGCCCGGTCAGACGCTCGGTCTCGGCATCCCGGCCGAAGAAGAGCGCGTGCGAGCCCTCATCGAAGGTGCTCGGACCCAGATAGGGAGAGTCCTCGGGGTCCAGCTTCCCGGGAGGCACGGGCTCCGCCGCGCGCCGCTCCGGCCGCCCGCGGCCGCCGGCGGGACCCAGACGCGTCCGGACGACCTCGAGCAGGCTCCTGACGCGCGGGTGCGAGGCCTCCCCCCGCCACGACTCGAGGTCCTCGCAGTGGAGCTCTCCGAAGG
>JAWWBN010000184.1:0-7800 GCA_033720955.1 Thermoanaerobaculia bacterium
CGGGCCAGCGCCGCGGCGGCGGCTCGGATCCCCTCGACGATCTCCTCGTCGGGGATGGCGAAGCAGGTCCGCAGATAGCCGTCCTGGCAGAAGGCCTGGCCCGAGAGGGCGATGACGCCCGCCTCCTCCAGCAGGTAGCGGGCGACGTCGTCGGAGGAGCGGAGGGTCTCGCCCGTGGGGGTGCGGCGGCCGAAGCAGGCGGTCACGTCCCAGAAGGAGTAGAAGGTGGCCGGGGTGGGCCAGACCTCGACGTGGGCCAGCGCGGCGGCCTCCCGGTGCAGGAGGCCGCGCTTCCTCTCCAGCGAGTCGCGCAGCTCGTTGTCGTACGGGGCGGTGATCGCCGCCAGGGCGGCGTGCTGGGCCGGCAGGGCCGGGCCGGAGGTGTAGTGGCTCTGCAGGTTCACCATCGCCCGCGTGACGTCCTCGGGACCCACGGTCCAGCCGATCCTCAAGCCCCCCGTGCGGCGGAAGTTCTTCGAGATCCCGTCCACCTGGATCAGCCACGGCCGGGTCGCGCGATCCACGCGCGGCGCGGGGTAGGCGGCGCCGTCGAAGAGGAGTTTCCAGTAGAGGCGGTCCAGCAGGAAGTAGACCTCGTGCTCGACGCAGACGGCGAGCAGCTCCTCCACCTCGCCGGGGTCGTAGAGCTGCCCCGTGGGGTTGCACGGATTGTTGAGCAGGAAGATCTTGGCGTCGGGTCGCAAGGCCAGGTTGCGCTCCAGATCCTCGGCGGCGATCTTCAGGTGGCCGGCGGCGCCGCGGCCGGGCAGGACCATCACCGGAAAGGCGTAGGCGGCCACCGCCAGGGGCTGGTAGCTCACCCACGGGGCCGCGTCGAGCAGGATGCAGTCGGCCGGGTCACAGATCGCCAGGAAGACGTTGAAGAGGCTCTGCTTGGCTCCGGTGGTGACTACCACGCTCGAGGCGTCGTACTCCCCGGCGAGCCCCATCCAGTCGAGGGCCGCGGCCCGCAGCTCCACCAGCCCGGCGGGGTCGCCGTACCCGGTGAGGCCCTCCCGGTAGGCGTGCTGCGCCGCCTCGCCGATGTGCGGCGCCAGCGGGCCCTTGGTCTCGCCCAGGCCGAAGTCGTAGACCGGCAGGCCGCGCCGCCGGCGCTCGACGGCGACGTCCTTGAGCGCCAGGGTCAGCGAAGGCCGGAACTTGGACATCTTCGCCGCGACACGCTGGCGAGTCATGAGCGGTCCTTTCCGGGGCGGACGGCCCCGTCTCCGTGGCGGATCGGCTTCCGGGCCATGATACCCGGCCCCGCTACAATCGAGAGGTGCCTTCCATCCGGGTTCTCGACGACGCGCTGATCGGAAAGATCGCCGCGGGAGAGGTCGTCGAGCGCCCCGCCTCGGTGGTCAAGGAGCTGGTCGAGAACGCCCTGGACGCCGGGGCGAGCTCGGTGGAGGTCGAGCTCGAGCGCGGCGGCCTGGAGCGGATCCGGGTGGCGGATGACGGCGCCGGCATGGCGCCGGAGGACGCGGAGAGGGCCTTCGAGCGGCACGCCACCAGCAAGATCGGCAGCTTCGACGACCTGGAGAGGGTGGGCACCCTGGGCTTCCGGGGCGAGGCGCTGGCGGCGATCGCCGCCGTCGCCCGGGTGGAGCTGCTGACCGCCGCGGGGCCCGGAGCCGGACATCGGGTGCGGCTGGAAGGGAGCCGGCGGGTCCTCGCCGAGCCGACCGCGGCCGCGCCCGGCACGTCGGTCGAGGTGGCATCGCTCTTCTTCAACGTGCCCGCCCGGCGCAAGTTCCTCAAGACCCCGCGGACCGAGCTCTCCCGCTGTCTGGAGGTGGTGCGCGGGTACGCCCTGGCCTACCCGGAGGTGCGCTTCGCCCTGCGTCACGACGGCCGCGAGGCGATCGCCGTCGCCCCCACCGGGTCCGGCGCGGAGGCCACGCTGCGGCGGATCGAGCAGATCTTCGGCAGCCAGCTCGCCGGCGCCCTCCTGCCCATCCCCCGGGGCGACGGCGTCGCCGGCTTCGTGGGCGACCGCACCACCACCCGGGGCCGCCGGTACTTCGTCTTCG
Organism: Thermoanaerobaculia bacterium; assembly: GCA_033720955.1. GTDB lineage: Bacteria > Acidobacteriota > Thermoanaerobaculia > Multivoradales > JAHEKO01 > JAWWBN01. The sequence continues at coordinate 2,037 of JAWWBN010000184.1, forward strand.
TCAACCGGCGGCTGATCCGCGACCGGCAGGTGATGGCCTCCTACTACCGCGCGGTTCGCGAGGCGTGGCGCGCCGACGACTTTCCGGCCCTCTTCCTCTACCTGGATCTGCCCCCCGAGGAGGTCGACGTCAACGTCCACCCGCAAAAGGCGGAGGTGCGATTCCGTGACGGGCGGTATCTGCACCGGCTCTTCCGGCGGCTGCGGGACGGCCTCGCGGGCGCCCTGGGCGAGGTACCGGCGCCCCTCGAGCGGCTGGAGGGCGGCTTCGGCCTGGCGCCGGCGGCGTGGCAGGGGCTCGGGGAGCGGGGGCCCGCGACGCCCTCCGGCACCGGCGCGCCGGGGGCCGCCGCCTGGGTGGGCGAGGGACAGGCCGCCCACCCGAGCCTGGCGCAGCCCGCCTACGCCCCGATCGAGCCGCGTCCGGTGCCCCTGTCGGGTCGCGACCGCCCGCGGACCACCTACCGCCTGCTGGGCCAGTACAAGGGAACCGTGGTCCTGCTGGAGGGACCCGACGGTCTCTACCTGATCGACCAGCACGTGGCCCACGAGCGTCTCCTCTACGAGCGGCTGCGACGTCAGATGGCGGAGGGGGAGGTCGCGGCGCAGCGCTTCCTGGAGCCGCTGCTGCTGGAGCTCTCGCCCTCCGAGAGCGAGCGCCTGCGGGAGCTGCAGGAGCCGCTCCAGGCCTGCGGCTTCGACCTGCGGGAGCTCTCGGGCGACACCTTCGGCCTGGCCTCCGCCCCCGCGGCCCTCTCGGCGGGACAGAGCGAGGCGCTGCTCAAGACCCTGGCGGCCGAGGGCGCGGCGGATCCGGAGCCTGCGGCGCTCAGGGAGGCGGTGCTCGACTCGCTCGCGGCGAGCCTGGCCTGCCGGGCGGCGGTCAAGATGCACGAGCCGCTGGGGGCCGAGGAGATGGAGCGCCTGGTGGCCGAGCTCTTCGCCGCCGAGCAGCCGTTCGCCTGCCCCCACGGCCGCCCGGTGATGCTGCGGATGACCGACCGCGACCTGGAGCGTCGCTTCGGCCGGCGGTGAGAGCGGCGGGGGCGGCTAGAATCCGGCCATGGCGCAGGGCCGCATGCTGGACCGGCTCCGGCGGGGCCGGTCCGACGACCCGACGGCGGCCCTGGAGCGCCGGCTGGGGGTCCGCTTCCGCGATCGAAGCCTGCTCGAAAGGGCCCTGACCCACTCCTCGTACGCCAACGAGAAGGGGCTCCCGGCCGACAACGAGCGGCTCGAGTTCCTGGGCGACGCGGTCCTCGGGTTGCTGGCCTCCGAGTGGCTCTTCGCCGCCGAGCCGGAGCTGGCGGAGGGGCCGCTCACGGCGGGTCGGAGCGGCCTGGTGAGCGGGCCGACGCTGGCGCGGTTCGCCGAGGAGATCGAGCTGGGCGCGGCGCTGCGGCTGGGGGTGGGGGAGGAGCGCAGCGGCGGCCGGGTCAAGGAGTCGCTCCTCGCCGCCACCTTCGAGGCGGTGCTGGGGGCGCTCTACCTGGACCGCGGCCTCGAGGCGGCGCGGCGGCTGGCGCAACGTCTGTTCGAGAGCGCCGCCGACGCCGAGGAGGCCGAGCTGCCGGCCGACGCCAAGAGCCGTCTGCAGGAGCGGGTCCAGGCACGCGGCGGCGAGCTGCCGGTCTACCGGCTGCTGGAGGAGAGCGGCCCCGACCACGACAAGCGGTTCCGCGTGGAGTGCCGGGTGGGCGATCAGTCCGCGGTGGGGGAGGGGCGGACCAAGAAGCGCGCCGAGACCCGGGCCGCCGCGGAACTCCTGGCGCGGCTTCCATGAGCGGCGCGCGCCCTCTCGCCCTGGTCGGCGCCTTCCTCGCCCTGGTGTTGATCTGGGGAAGCACCTGGGGCGCCATCCGGGTGGGGCTCGGGGGGATCCCGCCCTACACCGGGGTCTCGCTGCGCTTCGGGCTGGCGGCGCTGGTGCTGTTCGCCACGGCCCGGGCCCTGGGGGTGAAGCTCCAGTACGGGCCGCGGGTGCGGATGCTCTGGATCGTCGAGACCGTCTTCGGCTTCTGCATCTCCTACGGCGTCGTCTACTGGGCCGAGGACCAGGGCGTGCCCTCGGGGCTCGGCTCCGTCCTCTTCGCCACCTTTCCCCTCTTCGTCGCGCTGCTGGCATGGATCTGGCTGGCGGGCGAGCGGCCCACGCCGGCCGGGGTGGTCGGTCTGCTGCTCGGCTTCGGCGGCGTGCTGCTCATCTTCTCCGACGACCTCGCCACGGGCGGCGACCCGCGGGTGCTGTTCGCCAGCGTGCTCTTCCTGCTGTCGCCGGCGGCCGCGGCGGTGGCGCACGTGGTGGTCAAGCGCTACGGGGGCGGCATCCACCCCATCAACCTGGCGGCGCCGCCGATGGCCGCCTGCGGGGTGATCATGGGAGCCGTGGCGCTCGCGGTCGAGGGGGAGCGGGAGGTGGTCTTCGACGCCGTCTCGGTGGGGGCTCTCCTCTACCTCGCGATCTTCGGGTCGGCGGTCACCTTCACCCTCTACTACTGGCTCCTGGCGCGGGCGACGGCGACGCGGGTGGCTCTCGTCACCTACGGGATTCCGGTGGTCGCGCTCTTTCTCGGCACGGTCTTTCTGCACGAGCCGCTCACCGCGAAGACGGTGACCGGGGCCGCCCTGGTCATCGGCGGCGTCGCCCTGGCGAGCTAGCGGCGAGACGCCTCGGCAGGGCCGCGAGGGGTCCGGCTCGCAGGCCGCGGAAGTGTTTTGACCCGCCGGTCAAAATCGGGGTACAATACGCCGGAGGCCACCCAGAGGAGGACCGCCATGCCCGAAGTCAAGTCCCGCCAGGTCACCGAGCAGGAAGCCATGGAGGTCGCCGAGGCCTCTCGCCAGACGGAGTGGACCCAGCCGAGCTTCATGAAGGAGCTGTTCCTCGGGAGATTCCGGCTGGACCTGATCCACCCCTACCCCCTGCGGGGCGAGCGGCGCCCGGAGTTCGAGGCCTTCTACCAGGCGATGAGCCAGTTCCTCGCGAACGAGGTGGACCCTGCGGAGATCGACCGGACGGGCGAGTACCCGGAGCACGTGCTGGACGGTCTGCGCAAGCTGGGCGCCTTCGGCATGAAGATCCCCAAGGAGTACGGCGGTCTGGGCTTCTACCACCGCGAGTACCAGGAGGTGATGCAGCTCCTGGGGAGCTGGGACGGCAACCTCTCCGCCCTGCTGTCGGCCCACCAGTCGATCGGCGTCCCGCAGCCGCTGAAGCTGTTCGGCAGCGACGAGCTCAAGAAGGAGTACCTGCCGCGCTGCGCCCGGGGCGAGATCTCCGCGTTCGCCCTCACCGAGCCGGACGTGGGCTCCGACCCGGCGCGGCTGGCCACCACGGCCGAGCGCACCCCGGAGGGCGACTACCTGCTCAACGGCACGAAGCTCTGGTGCACCAACGGCACCCTGGCCGATCTCCTGGTGGTGATGGCCCGGCAGCCGGAGAGCGGCAAGATCAGCGCCTTCGTGGTCGAGACCGGCTGGCCGGGCGTCAAGATCGAGGGGCGCTGCCACTTCATGGGTCTGCGCGCCCTCGCCAACGCGGTGATCAGCTTCACCGACGTGCGGGTGCCGGCAGGCAACCTGATCGGGGAGGAAGGCCGGGGTCTGAAGATCGCGCTGACCACCCTCAACGACGGCCGGCTGATGATCCCCAACGGCTCCGTGGGCAGCGCCCGCGCGTCGCTCGAGGTCTGCCGCAAGTGGGGCAGCGAGCGGGTGCAGTGGGGCAAGCCGGTCGGCAGGCACGAGGCGGTGACCCACATGATCGCCGACATGGCCTCCACCACCTTCGCCATGGAGGCGATCGCCCATCTCACGACCGAGATGGCCGACCGCGGCACCTTCGACATCCGGCTGGAGGCCGCGGCCTGCAAGGAGTGGAACACCGGAAAGACCTGGGGCATCCTCGACGACGCCATGCAGATCCGCGGCGGCCGCGGCTACGAGACGGAGGCCTCGCTGGAGGCCCGGGGCGAGGTGCCCGTCGCCACCGAGCGCGCGCTGCGCGACTACCGGATCAACAGGATCTTCGAGGGCTCGAGCGAGATCATGCACCTCTTCATGGCCCGCGAGGCGGTGGACAAGCATCTGCAGGTCGCCGGAGCGCTGATCGACCCGAGGAAGAAGACCGGCGAGAAGGTCAAAGCGCTCTTCGCCGCCGCCGGCTTCTACGCCTGGTGGTATCCCAGCCGCTGGCTGGGCTGGGGCCGGTGGCCGCGCTACTCCTCCTTCGGCCCGCTGGCCGGCCACCTGCGCTTCGTGGAGCGCAGCACCCGGAGGCTCTCGCGCCAGATCTTCCACGGCATGAACGTCCACATGGCGAGGCTCCAGAACAAGCAGGCCTTCCTCTTCCGGCTGGTGGACATCGCCAACGAGCTCTTCGCCATGGCCGCGAGCGTCAGCCGGGCCGAGGCGATGCGGCGTGCCGGCCACGGCGAGGCGGACTCGGCGCGGGAGCTGGCGGACCTCTTCTGCCGCGACGCCCGGCGCACGGTGAAGCGTCTCTTCCGGGATCTGTGGCGCAACGACGACGGGTTGAAGTACAGGCGCGGCATCAAGGTGCTCGAGGGCGGCTACTCCTGGCTGGAGGAGGGCGCCATGCCGGCCTACCCTCCGGCCAACTGGAGCCCGCCGGTGGCGCCGGAGAGCGGCGCCGAGCCGGCGCGGGAGGAGGGCGTCCCGGTCTCCTGAGGCCGGCGCCCGAGGTCCCGGCGGCCGCCGCCGGGGCCCGCACCCTCTGGTAGACTCGCCCGCCATGCGCAAGCCGCCCGGCCCGGAGAAGGTGCATCTCGTCAGTCTCGGCTGTCCCAAGAACCGGGTGGACAGCGAGATCCTGCTGGGTGAGCTCGCCGCCGCCGGTCACGAGATCGTCGGCTCGGCCGACGACGCGGAGACGGTGATCGTCAACACCTGCGGCTTCATCGACGAGGCCAAGCAGGAGTCGATCGACGTCATCCTGGACGTGGCGCGGCGCAAGGGCGAGGGGGTGGAGAAGCTCCTGGTGGCGGGCTGCATGGCCAGCCGGTATGCGCCCGAGCTTCACCAGGAGATCCCGGAGATCGACGGCTTCGTGAGCCTGGACCAGCTCTCCGAGGTCGACTCGCTGGTGCAGTTGGGCAGCGGGCCACCGCCGCCGGCGCCGTCCCACCTGGTGTTCGATCACACCGCGCCCCGGCTCCTCACCACCCGCGGCCACGCCTACCTCAAGGTGGCCGAGGGGTGCGACAACCCGTGCACCTTCTGCGCCATCCCGGTGTGGCGTGGGCGGTTCCGGAGCCGCACCGTCGAGAGCCTGGTGGAGGAGGCCCGGCGGCTCGAGGCGGAGGGCGCTCTCGAGCTCTGTCTGATCGCCCAGGACACCACCCGCTACGGCGAGGACCTGGGGCTGGGCCGGCACGGTCTGACCCGGCTGGTCGAGGCGCTCCTCGACGGCACCTCGGCGCCCTGGATCCGGTTCCTCTACGCCTATCCCGCCACCCTGGACCGGGAGCTGCTGCGGCTGATGGCGGCCGAGGAGCGGTTCTGCTCCTACCTCGACATCCCCCTGCAGCACAGCCATCCGGCCGTGCTCCGGGCCATGCGCCGCGGCGGGTCGTCGGCGAGCTACCTGCGGCTGCTCGACGAGGCGCGGGAGACGGTGCCGGGAATCGCCCTGCGCTCGAGCTTCATCGTGGGCTTCCCCGGCGAGGGCCGCGCGGAGTTCGACCACCTGCTGGACTTCGTGCGTCGGGCGCGCTTCGACCACCTGGGGGCGTTCGTGTTCAGCC
>JAWWBN010000185.1:0-7770 GCA_033720955.1 Thermoanaerobaculia bacterium
CCATCGGCGGCGGCACCCTGATCCGCTTCTACGTCCTGCACTGCGTCGCCATTCCCTTCGTCGCCGCCTTCCTGATGGCCGTCCACTTCTGGCGGGTGCGCAAGGACGGCGGCATTTCGGGCCCGATGTAGCGGCGTGATCGACGCGATCAAAGAGGCGGTCAACACCCTCTCCTACCCGTGGTGGTCGTTCACCGCGTCGATCGTGCTGTTCGCGCTGGCGGTGAAGTGGAAGTGGCTGTGGACCAAGGCCGGCGGCTGGGCGCTGCACATCGGCATCACCGTCTTCCTGGTGCTGAGCATGTTCGACCCCAACTTCCGGGCGGTGGTCGCCAAGCCGGACAACATCCCGATCGTGATGCTGGTCTACCTGGTGACCTTCTTCTGGTGGTTCGCCATGAACAAGGCGCTCGAGAACGACCGCCGCAAGGAGGCCGGCGAGCCCACCTTCGAGGAGACCGAGTCGGAGGACAAGATCTTCACCTGGCCCGATCTGGTCTTCTCGGAGTTCATCTGCATGGTGCTGCTCACGGTGGGCCTGGTGATCTGGTCGGTGGTGCTCAAGGCGCCGCTCGAGGAGCCGGCCAACACCGCGGTGGCGCCCAACCCGTCGAAGGCGCCCTGGTACTTCCTCGGGCTGCAGGAGATGCTGGTCTACTTCGACCCCTGGATGGCCGGCGTGGTGCTGCCCGGGCTGATCATCCTCGGCCTGATGGCGATCCCCTACATCGACACCAACCCGAAGGGCAACGGCTACTACACCTTCGCCGAGCGTAAGAGCGAGATCTGGCTCTTCCTGTTCGGCTTCATCGTGCTGTGGGTGCAGCTGATCGTCATCGGCACCTTCCTGCGCGGCCCCAACTGGAACTTCTTCGGGCCCTACGAGTTCTGGGACGTCAACAAGATCGAGCCGCTGGTCAACGTCGATCTGTCCGAGGTGATCTGGATCAAGCTGCTGGGGGTCGGGCTGCCCGCCCACTGGTTCCTGCGGGAGATCTTCGGCATCCTGCTGATGGGCTTCTACTTCCTGGTCCTGCCGGTGCTGCTGCTGAGGGTCAAGCTGTGCAACACCTGGTACCAGAAGATGGGCCCGACGCGGTACTGGGTCGGCACGCTGCTCATCCTCACGATGATGCTCATGCCCATCAAGATGTACTTCCGCTGGATCTTCAACCTGAAGTACTTCATCCACATCCAGGAGTTCTTCCTCAACCTCTAGCCCATGCCCAAGCCCCCGAAGAAGACCCCCGACCGGCACTACGACTTCGGCTCGCTGAACCAGATCTTCGCGTGGAGCTCGGTGGCGCTCCTCGGCGTCACCCTGTGGATGGTGTTCGACGACTACGCGAAGCCGTGGAAGCGGATGCAGGCGGAGTTCCGCAGCCTGGAGCGGCAGAAGCTCCGCGCCGAGCTCGAGGAGGAGCGGCGGCAGCTCGACCAGGAGGAGCTCGCCGGCGTGCGCGAGCAGATCGAGGCGGAGCGGGCGGCGCTGGCCGACCGACGCGACCGGCTCTCCGAGCTGCAGTCCGAGGTGACGCGGCTGGACAAGAAGATCTACGCCGCCGACGCGAGGGCCCGGACCACCAAGTCGATCCTGGACACGGCCCGCTACGAGCTGGACGTGGCGATCCAGAAGGGGGGGGAGGAGGGTGAGGCCGAGGCCCGGCACCGCTTCGAGGAGCTGAGCGCCCGCTACTTCGAGAACCGCACCGAGCTCGAGGCGCTGCAGGAGGCGCGGGCGGAGGCGCAGCGCGAGATCGCCCTGGTGCGCGAGGGGCTGGTGGCGGCGCAGGGGCGGCTCGACGGCCAGCTCGCGGCCCTCGACTCGCTCGAGGTCCGGATGGCCAACCTGAGCAAGAAGCTCGACTACTTCGTGCTCAACGCGCCGCTGATGGACTTCATCGAGCCGGATCTCAAGATCGAGCAGATCATCCTGCCGGGTCTCTACCAGGACATCAACTTCACCACCGTGGAGAGGGTCGACCGCTGCATGACCTGCCACGTCGCCGCCAACCGCGCCGGCTTCGACGGCGAGGAGTGGCGGGAGCCGTTCCGCACCCATCCGCGGCCCGACCTCTTCCTCTCCGCCGGCTCGCCGCATCCCTACTCGACCTTCGGCTGCACCACCTGCCACGGGGGCCTCGACCGGGCGACCGACTTCGCCCGCGCGGGCCATAGCCCGGTGGACGAGGAGCAGCTCGCGCGGTGGAAGGAGAGCTACGGCTGGGAGGCCCAGAAGTACCTCGAGATGCCGATCCGGCCGGCGGGGATGTCCGAGGCGGGCTGCGTCGGCTGCCACGCCGGCAACCTCTGGACGCCGGAGTCGGAGGTCCAGGACGTCGGACGCGAGATCATGTCGCGCGCCGGTTGCTACGCCTGCCACAAGATCGACTATTCCGCCTTCACCGACCTGCCCCGGCCGGGGCCGGCGCTCAGGAGGGTGGCTTCGAAGACGAGCCCGGGGTGGGCCTACCGCTGGATCGAGGCGCCGCGGGAGTTCCGGCCGACCTCCTGGATGCCGCACTTCTTCTTCCAGGAGAATATCGAGGGCGAGGTCAACGAGGAGCGGCAGCGGATCGAGATCGCCGCCGCCGTGGCCTACATCTGGGACCGCTCGGAGCGGGTGGAGTACCCAGCGCCGCCGCCCGGCGACGCCGCCCGGGGCCGGGCCCACTTCGAGACCCTGGGCTGCACCGGCTGCCACCTGATCGACGGGGAGGCGCAGCGCGACCAGTTCTACCCGGCCTTCAACCGGATGCACGGCCCCAACCTGGTGCGGACGGGGAGCAAGGTGGAGGCGGGCTGGCTCTTCGCCTGGCTCAAGGACCCGCAGAAGTACAACCCCGACAGCCGGATGCCCAGCCTGAGGCTGACGGACGGGGAGGCGGCCGACCTGGTGGCCTACCTGATGTCGCTGCGCGACCCGGAGTTCGAGGGGCTGGACGTGCCGGAGGTGGACGCCGAGCTGCGCGACGAGATGGTGCGTCACTACCTGCAGGCGACCCAGACCATCGAGCAGAGCCAGGCGACCGTCGCGGCGATGACTCCGAGGGAGCGCGACGTCTACCTGGGCGGCGAGACCATCCGCAAGTACGGCTGCTTCGGCTGCCACGAGCTGGACGGCTTCGACGACGCCAAGCCGATCGGGGTGGAGCTCACCGAGGAGGGCTCGAAGCCCCTCCACCAGTTCGACTTCGGCCACGTCCACGACGTGCCCCACACCCGCCACGACTGGATCCAGACCAAGCTGCTCCGGCCGCGCATCTGGGACGAGGGCAAGGAGCGGGTGAAGGATTACCACGAGCTCTACAAGATGCCCGACTTCGGCTTCTCCGAGCGCGAGGCTCGCGCGGTGACGGTCAACGTGCTGGGCTTCCTGGAGGAGTCGGTGGTCGCCGAGCTGCGTGCCGACGCCGGGCCGGATGCCGCCGTGCTCGCCGAGGGGCGCAAGCTGATCACCCGCTACAACTGCCGCGGCTGCCACCTCGTCGAGGGGCAGGGCCACGCCATCCAGACCGCGCTCGAGAGCGTGGACATGCTGCCTCCCAACCTGGCGTCGGAGGGCTCCCGGGTGCGCTCGGAGTGGCTCTTCGACTATCTCCACGATCCGGGGGCGGTGCGGCTTCGGCCGTGGCTGGGAGCGCGGATGCCGACCTTCGCCTTCTCCGACGAAGAGGTCAACGTCCTCCTCGACTACTTCGCCGAGCGGGACGGCCGCGAGGCCTTCCTCTCCGCGGCGGAGCGCCCGGACGAGCGCAGCCGCGCGGTCGGCGAGGTGGTCTTCGGCATGCTCCAGTGCGCCAAGTGCCACCCCGCGGGGCCGGCGGCGGCGGCCGGCGGCGTGGTGAGCGCCGGAGAGCTGGCGCCCTCCCTCCTACTGGCCCGCGAGCGGCTGCGGCACGACTGGGTGCCCGGCTGGATCAAGGATCCCCAGAGCTTCATCCCCGGCACGAAGATGCCAGCCAACTTCGTCCAGAAGCGGGACGGCACCTGGGAGTCCCCGATCGCCGCGGCGATCGACGCGCCGATGTTCTCGGCCCAGAAGCGGTCCATGCTGCGGCACTTCGAGAGCGACGAGGGGCTGAAGGAGTTCCTGGCCGACCCGGACCGGGTCACCGTTGCGCTGCGCGACCACATCTGGTGGAATCTGCGCTGACTCCGAGCCGGCGGCCCCCGCCGGCACCGCGGCGGCGGATCGCCGCCGCCACCCCCTACCGAAAGCAAGGAGATCTGCCATGACCAAGAACCACCTGTTCTCGCTGCTCGCCCTGCTGCTCGTGCTGCCCCTGGCCGTGGGCTGCGGCGGTGGCGACGGCGCCCCCGAGACGGAGGCGCCGGCCCCGGCGGCCGAGCCCGCCCAGGGTGGCTCCGGCTCGATCGCCGGCGCCGTCACCTACAGCAACGGCGACCCGGATCAGCCGATCGCGATGGACGCCGACCCCAAGTGCGCCGAGATGCACGCCGACCCCGTCTACACCCAGAAGATCGTGGCGGGCGACGACGGCGGCCTGGCCAACGCCTTCGTCTACATCTCGTCCGGGCTCGAGGGGAAGAAGTTCCCGGCGCCGGGCGAGCCCCACGTCCTGGACCAGAAGGGGTGCCAGTACACGCCGCACGTCTCCGGCATGATGACCGGGCAGACCCTGATCATCCGCAACAGCGACGAGACCCTCCACAACGTGCACGCCCGTCCGGCCAACAACCCGGAGTTCAACCAGGGCCAGCCGTTCCAGGGGATGGAGCTGGAGCGCACCTTCAGCAAGGCCGAGGTCATGATCCCCTTCAAGTGCGACGTGCACCCGTGGATGGCGTCGTACATGGCAGCCCTCGACCATCCCTTCTTCGCCGTGACCGGCGAGGACGGCAGCTTCAGCATCGAGGGGGTGCCGGCGGGCAGCTACACCCTCGAGGTCTGGCACGAGGAGCTCGGCACCCAGACACAGCAGGTCGAGGTGGCGGACGGCGCCGCGGTCGAGGCCAACTGGTCGTTCGGCGGCGGCGACGCCGCCTCCGGGCTCTGAGCCGGGGCCCGAGGGCCGGATGCCCGGGGCGGCCTCACGGGGCCGCCCCCGGGCGATAGACTGCAAACCGTGAGCGAGACTCCCCCCGCGCCGCGGCCCGGCCGCGGCATCCACCGATTCGCCTCCCTGCTCGCCGTGGGGGTGCTGGGTCTGATTGCCGCCGGAGGGCTGGTGAAGAGCCTCGAGGCGGGTCTGTCGGTTCCCGACTGGCCGCTCTCCTACGGCATGCTGAACCCGCCCCGGTGGTGGGAGATCCAGACGGTGAGGGCCGAGCACGGGCACCGCCTCTACGCCGGCCTGGTGGCGCTGGCCACCGTGGTGCTGGCGGTCTCGATGGCGCGGCGGGAGAGCCGCCGGTGGGTCCGCCGGCTCGCCTGGCTGGCGGTGGCGGCGGTCCTCGCCCAGGCCCTGCTGGGGGGGCTGACGGTCCTCCTCTTCCTGCCGCCGCAGATCTCGGTCACCCACGCCGCCCTGGCGCAGCTCTTCCTCTGCCTGGTGAGCACCCTGGCCCTGGTGACCTCCTCGTGGTGGCGCCGCGCCGAGACGTGGGCGCCGCGCCCGGCGCTGCGCCCGACGGCCCGGCTGGCGACGGCGGCCAGCGGTCTCATCTTCGTCCAGATTCTCCTCGGCGCCCTGGTCCGCCACACCGGGGCCGGGCTCGCCATTCCCGATTTCCCCCTCGTATTCGGCGGCCTCGTGCCGGCCGAGTGGACCGGGCCCGTGGCGCTCCATTACGCCCACCGCGCCGGCGCCCTGGCGGTCCTGGCGGTGGTGGCGTGGCTGACGGCGCGGGTGTGGCGGGCGGGCGGGAGCGCCGGCCTGCCGCGCGCGGCGACGGCGGTCATGTCGGCGCTGGTGGCGGTGCAGATCGCCTTGGGAGGGGCCATCGTCCTGACCGGCCGCGCCGTCGCGCCGAACACCCTCCACGTGCCCACCGGAGCGGCTCTGCTGGCGACGAGCGTGGTCGCCGCCCTCTCCTCCTGGCGGCTCGCCGGTGCCGCCCTCCGGCGCGAGCGGGTCGAGGGGCGCGGCACCGCCCTGCGCGAGGTGGCCTAGAGTGGCGGGCCCGGCGGGCGGCGCGGAGAGCGCCGTGCGCGCACCCGGGATGGCGGCCGATCTTCTCGACCTGACCAAGCCGCGGATCAACCTGATGGTGGTGGTGACCGCCGCGATCGGCCTTCTCCTGGGGGGCGGCTCGTCGCTGTCGCTGGAGCTGGCGGTCCACGCCCTGCTGGGCACCTCGCTGGTGGCCGCCGGGGGCTCGGCGCTCAACCACCTGCTGGAGCGGGAGACCGACGCCCTGATGCGTCGCACGGCCGGCCGGCCGCTGCCGGCGGGCCGCCTGAGCCCCGACCTGGCCCTGCTCTTCGGCGTCGGGCTGGCCAGCTTGGGCCTCCTGGAGCTGGCGATCTTCGTCAACCTGCTGACCGCCCTGATCGGGGCGGCCGCCTTCGCCGGGTACGTCCTGGTCTACACCCCGCTCAAGCGGGTGACCTCGCTCGCCACCCTGGTGGGGGCGGTGCCGGGGGCGCTGCCGCCGGTGATGGGGTGGACGGCCGCGCGCGGCGACCTCGAGCCGGGGGCGTGGGTCCTCTTCGGCATCCTCTTCCTGTGGCAGCTCCCCCACTTCCTCGCCATCGCCTGGCTCTGCCGCGAGGACTATGCCCGCGCCGGCTTCCCCATGCTCCCGGTGCGCGAGCCGGACGGACGCAGCACCGCGCGGCAGGCGCTGCTCTACACCCTGGCGCTGGTGCCCGTGAGTCTGCTGCCCTCGGCGCTCGGCCTGAGCGGCGCCCCGTACTTCCTGGGGGCGCTGGTGCTCGGGCTCGTCTTCCTGGGCTTCGGCGTCGCCTTCTCGGCCCGCTCCTCGACCGGCTCCGCGAGGCGCCTGCTCCTGGCGTCGGTGCTCTACCTGCCGGCGGTGCTGGTGGTGATGCTGGTGGACCGGGTCCTCTAGCCGCGCGGACGCCCCGGTGACCCGTCCCCCGTCGCGAGGGAGCCGAGCCCCCTTCCCCAAGCTGGCGCTCGCCGGCTTCCTGGTGCTGCTGGCTCTCTCGGTGGCGGTGGCGCTCACGGTGGCCGCGAGGCCGAGGGCCGAGATCGAGCCGCCGCCGGAGCTGGCCCGGCTTCCCGACTTCTCCCTGCAGGACTCCTCGGGAAGAGCGGTGGGCCGGACCGATCTCCTGGGGAAGCCGTGGGTGGCGGAGATGATCTTCACCCGCTGCCCCTTCTCGTGCCCCCGGATGACCGAGAGGATGCGGGGCCTGGAACGGGGGCTCGAGCGCGCCGGCGGAGCGCGGCGGGTCTCGATCAGCGTCGATCCGGAGCACGACGTGCCGGAGGTGCTGGCCCGGCATCGCTCGTCCCTGGGGGTCAGGGACCCGGAGTGGCTCTTCCTGACCGGCGGGCGGGAGGAGATCGCGGAGCTGGTCGTGGGCGGCTTCCGCCTGGGGCTCGACACCGACCCGCCCGACGGCGCCGCCGAGCCCATCCTGCACAGCACCCGCTTCGTCCTGGTGGACGGGCGGGGCGTCATCCGCGGCTACTACGACGCCTTCCAGCCCGGCGAGGTCGAGCGGCTGCTGCGCGAGCTGGCCGCCGTCCACCGCGAGGCGGAGAAGGCCGGGCCGGCCGGCGGCGTCGGTTAGACTGCGGTCATGCTGCCGGAGATCGAGGCGCGGCTGCGGGCGCTGGAAGAGCGTCGGGAGCGGCTCCTCGACGACTACTCGCGGCTCACCGAGGAGCAGCTC
>JAWWBN010000186.1:0-7768 GCA_033720955.1 Thermoanaerobaculia bacterium
GGACAAGCTGATCCTGCCCGGCTTCGGCGGCGGCGACCGCATGCGCTTCCCCAAGGGGGGCGAGCTTCTCGACTGCCTGCGCTTCCCGCCGATCGACAAGGACGAGATGTGCCGGTCGTGGAAGGAGCTCTACTCACGGCACTCCATCCCCACCCGGATCGGGCTGGAGCTCCTGGGGCTGGACGACGGACCCGACGGCCTCTTCCAGGCGCGGCTCTGGGACCACCGGGAGCGCCGGCCCGAGACTCTGGCCGCGCGGGCCGTGGCCCTCGCCGTGGGCCGTGGGGTGCCGCGCCGCTTCGACATCCCCGGCGACTGCGAAGGGATCGCCTACCGGCTCGCCGATCCGGCCCGCTACGTCGGCGCGCCGGCCCTGGTGGTCGGCGGCGGCACCTCGGCGGCGGAGGCGGTGATCGCCATCTCGCAGGCCAAGGCCGAGGTCGGCGACGCCACGGACGTCTACTGGTCCTACCGCGGCGACAAGATGCCGCGGGTCTCGAAGGCCCTGGCCGAGGTCTTCTTCGAGGCCTACGTGGGCAACGGCAACATCCGCTACTTCCCCCACAGCGAGCCGGCGGCTGTGGTGACCGCCGGGGACCGGCGCGAGTACCTGGCGGTCCGCGTGGACCGGCGGCGCATGGACGGGCGGCCCGCCGAGACCTCGCATCTGGAGTTCCCCAAGGAGAGCTGCATCGCCTGCATCGGCGAAGAGATCCCCGAGGCCCTGCTCGACGGGCTCGGCATCCCGCGGATCCAGACCCAGGGCAAGCGCCGCATCGTGGTGACCCCCTGGCTCGAGAGCCGGCGGCGCAACCTCTTCCTGTGCGGCGACCTGCTCTGCCCCGCCTACCTGGTGACCGAGGATCTCGACGCCGACGCCGAGGGGCTCGAGGAGGTCAAGCACCGCGGCAACATCAAGAGCGCCCTGCGTGACGGCGTCCGGGTGGCGGAGGCCGTCCGGCAGCGCCTCGACGGGCGGGAGGTGATCGAGGTGCGGCTGGAGGACGCCGACGAGGTGACGGCGGAGGGGGAGGCGCCGCTGCCGGCCCCGGCGGAGCCCCCGCCCGACGACGACACGCCGGACTCGGCGTGGCTGGTGCGCATCCTGCCGGGCGGCGTCGAGGAGCAGGAGATCGAGCTCCGCCGCCAGGGCGTCACCACCATCGGCTCGGGCGACTGCGACGTGAGCTTCCCCGACGACAGCACCCTCGCCCCGGCCCACGCCTCGATCGTCGAGACCGACGAGGGTCACCTGCTGCGCGACGACGGCGGCGCCGGGGGCGTCTTCCTGCGATTGAGACCGGCCGAGAAGAGAGCCCTCGACGAGGGCGACCTCCTGCGCGTCGGACGCCAGTTCCTGGTGGTGAGGCGGCACGGGGAGGGATGGGCGCTCTCCCACCACGACGCCTCCGGCCGCGAGCGCCGCCGCCATCCGCTGGGAGAGAAGAGCGCGGTACTGGGGCGGGGGGCGGCGGACGTCGTCCTGGACCCCGACGACGCCACCCTGTCGCGCCGGCACCTGGCGGTCTCCCTGGACGACGGCCGGCCGGTGGCGCGCGACCTGAAGAGTGTCAACGGCACCTACCTGCGGGTCCGCGGCGCCGCGGCCCTCTCCCACGGCGCCCGCTTCCGCCTGGGGCAGCAGCAGTTCGCCTTCCTGCTGCGACCGGACGCCGTCGTCGACAGGGACGAGCCGGCCGCGCCCGTCCCGCCCACACCGTCCGCCGCGGCCCCTGCCGTCGTCGCTCCGGACGGGGCGAGCGTCCGCTTCGCCGACCGCGAGGGGGCGGTCGCCCTCGCTCCGGGTCAGACCGTGTGCGAGGCGGCGGAGGCCGCCGGGGTGCCCATCAACGCCGAGTGCCACTCCGGGATCTGCGGCAGCGACCCGGTGCGGATCCTCTCCGGCGCCGAGCACGCCGCCGAGCCGCCGGGCGACCAGGAGAGCGAGACCCTGCGGGACCTCTGCGGCGTCGAGCCGGGAGAGTGCCGGCTCGCCTGCATGCTGCGGGCGAAGGGACCCCTCGTGGTCGAGATCCTCTAGGGCGCGCCTAGCCTCCGCCGAAGCGGAAGGTCAGGTCGAACCACATCTTCCCGGGCACACCCGCCTTGGTCGGCGGCTGGAAGGTCGCGCCCATGGCCGCCTCGGTGGCGGCCTCCCGGAAGCGGCGCCGGAAGAGGGGGGCGCGCGCGATCTTGGAGGTCAGCGGCCGTCCCTCCTCGTTGACCAGCACCGAGACCACGACCTCGAAGACGTCCTTCGGCTCCCTGGTGTCGGCCGGCAGAACCGGGTCGGGCACCTGGATCGGCCGCGGCGGCACCACCCCCGGCCCCGGGGCGTACATCTGCCCGGCCTGCTCCGAAGGGGCCACCTGCGGGCCGGGAGGCAGCAGGGGGTCGGCCACGGCCGGGGGTGCGTCCGGCGGCGGCGCGTCGGCCGCGGGCTGCGGACCCTCCGCCGAGCCCTCCCCGCCCTCGGGGCGGGGAGGTCGGGGTCGAGCGTCCGGTGGCGGCGGCGCGTCGTCCCCGGACTCGGGCGGCGGAACCTCCGCGGCCTCCGTGTCCACCGTAGGCCCCGACGGCGCCTCGCGCGGCGAGAAGGGGTCCACCCGGGACACCTCCACCGGCGGCCCGGCCGGCGACGTCGGCGGCGTCGAGCCGGGCCAGAGCAGCCAGGCGGAGACGGCCAGCGCCACCACCAGCAGAGTCCCCACGCCCGCCCACATCAGCGCCGTCGACCGGCGCCGCCCGGTGGCGGGGGGGCCGGCCGCCTCGTCGGCCGCGGCCGCAGGCGGACCCTCGGGTCGCGTGGCCTGCGGCGGCGGCGTCCGCGCGGGCTGCACCACCTTGAGCTCCGGGACCTCCTCCTCCCCACCCTTGCTCTCCTCCCCCAGGCGGAAGTGGCGGTCCAGCCGCTCCTGGGTGGACCCGGGCTTGCTCGCCCGGAGATCGCTGATTTTGACGCTGGTGGTCGTCTTCATGGCGTCGGCGAGCTCCGCGCTGCGGCTGGGAGCGGCGTCGCGGAACTCCGTGAGCCGATCGAAGAACTCGGCGGCGCTGGCGACCCGCCGACCCGGCTCCTTCTCGAGCGCCTGGAGAACCAGGGCGCGCAGGCCCGGCGGGATCCTGCCCTCGGGGTCGCTGATCTCGAAGTCGAGGGGCGGCTGGAAGAGGTGCCCGGCCACGATCTCGGAGAAGTCCTCTCCCGACACCGGCGACCGTCCGGTGAGGAGCTCGTAGAACAGGACGCCGAAGGAGTAGATGTCGCTGCGCTCGTCCAGGTCGGCCGCGCCCTTGGAGAACTGCTCGGGCGCGGCGTAGCGGCCCTTGCCCATGAACATCCCGGTGGCGGTGAGGCCCGAGGTGTCGGCCCCCTTGGCGATGCCCAGATCGATCAGCTTGACCAGCGGCTCGCCCCGGAAGTCCTTGCTGAGCATCAGGTTGTCGGGCGCGATGTCGCGGTGGACGAACCCCTCGCGGTGCAGGTAGCGCAGCGCCCTCAGGCTCTGGCCGCCGATCTCGACCGCGAGGCCCAGGCTGGGCGGTCCGCTGGCCTCCACCAGCTCGTGCAGGTTGACCCCGTCGATGTACTCCATGACGATGTAGGCCACGCCGCTGTCGTCCACCGAGAAGTCGAAGAGCTGGGCGATGTTCGGGTGACGCAGCCGGATCGCCACCTTGGCCTCGTTCTGGAAGCGCAGCCGCACCTTGTCGTCGTGGGCGAGCTGGGGGTGGAGCACCTTGATGACCCGCATCTGCTCCAGGAGGCGGTGGCGCACCTTGTAGATGGACCCCATCCCGCCCTCGCGGATCTTGCCGAGGATCTCGTACTTGCCGCCTACGATCTGTTCGAGCGGTGCCTCCACGCGGTCTGCCTCGCGGGCAAGTATAGGTCAGCCGCCGGGGTCTCCTCGCACCCGGCGTGGTCTCCCCCCCTGCGGGGTCCGCGGCGCTCGGGACCCGCATAGAGCCCCGTCCGCCGCCCCCGACCTCCGTCCGCGGCGCGCCGGTCGTCGGCTACGGGTGGACAAGAACGAACGGTCGTGCTATTCTCTGGCCATGGGCAAGGGACGGCAGACCCGGGCGTCGATCCTCGACACCGCGCTGGCCGAGGCCAGCCGCTCCGGGCTGGACGGGATCACCATCGGCGCCCTGGCGCGCAAGGTCGAGATGTCGAAGAGCGGCCTCTTCGCCCACTTCGACTCCAAGGAGGATCTGCAGCTCCAGATCCTGGAGACGGCCTCCGGGCGCTTCGTCGAGCACGTGGTTCGCCCGGCTCTGCGAGAGCCGCGGGGCGAGCCGCGGATCCGCGCCCTGTTCGAGAACTGGCTCCAGTGGGAGGAGTCGCGGTTCCTACCTGGCGGCTGTCCCTTCGTCGCCACGGCGACCGAGCTGGACGACCGGCCCGGACCCCTGCGCGACGCCCTGGTCCAGGCGCAGCGCGACTGGCGCTCCACCCTGGCCACCGCCGCCCGGCTGGCGATGGAGGAGGGCCACTTCCGGGCGGACCTGGACACCGAGCAGTTCGCCTACGACTTCTTCTCGGTGATCCTCGCCTACCACCACTTCTCGCGGCTGCTGCGGGAGCCCGACGCCGGCAAGCGCTGTCGGCGCGCCTTCGACCGCCTGCTGGCATCCTGCCGCACCCGCGGCTCCCGGCCCCCCTCGAGGAGCGGTCCGTGAGCTCCGACCCCAATGGCCCCCAGGCCGACCCCAGCCGTCTCGTCTTCCCTGGGTACTTCGCGGTGATCCGTGCGGGCTTCTCCGTCCTGGAGCGGCTGGCCCCCGGTCTGGTGGGACCCGCCGCGGTGCGGATCTTCCGCACGGCGCGCCGCTTCCCCACCCCCGATCGGGAGCTGGCCTGGCTGGCCTCCGCCGAGCCCCTGACGCTGGCCGCAGGCGGCCGGAGGATCGCCGGCCACTCCTGGGGGCGGGGTCCCACGGTGCTGCTCCTGCACGGCTGGGAGGGCCGCGGCTCCCAGATGGGCGCCTTCGCCCGACCTCTGGCCGACGCGGGGTACCGGGTGGTGGCGCTCGACGCCCCCGGCCACGGCGGCTCGGAGGGGCGGCTCTCCTCCCTCCCGGAGTTCGCCGCCGCAGTCATCGCGGCCGACGACGAGCTGGGGCCTCTCCACGCGATCGTGGCCCACTCCTTCGGCGCCGCCGGCACCGGCTGGGCGCTCCTCTCCGGCGTCGAGGCCGAGCGCCTCGTCTTCCTGGCGGCGCCCGACGATCTGCACCGGTACATCGGCTTCTACTCGAGCCTCCTCGGTCTCAGCGCCCGGGGCCGGCACGCGATGCTGGCGACCCTCGAAAAGCGGGCCGGGGTGGACTGGTCGCGGGCGCGCTACGCCACCGCCGCCGCGGCGGACGCCACCCCGATCCTGGTGGTCCACGACGAGGACGACCCGGAATGCCCGTTTGCCGGTGGGCGGAAGATCGCGGAGGCCTGGCCGCGAGCCGAGATGACGAGCACGACGGGGCTTGGGCACAACCGGATCCTGCGGGATCCGGCGGTCGTCGCACGGGTCGTCGGTTTCGTCGCCGCGAGCGAGTCGGCGCCCCGGATCGCGCGAGCCGGCTGAGCCAGAGCGGCCTCGCCGGTCGGATGACAGACGGCTCGCCGATCGGATACCATGCGGCCATTCGCAACCGACACGCGACAGGGCTGCCCCGGCGAACCGGATGGCGCCCCGGCTAGGGGGACGACAGCAAGGATGAGGTGGCTGAACGAAGCGATCCCGAATCGGCGGGAGACCGCGATCGGGACGGCCCTGCTGGCCTGCGCGCTGCTCGCGGCGCCCGCCGCCGCCCAACCCATCGACTTCTTCACCGACGCCGCGCCGCCCATCGTCGACCCCCCCCCCGGAGCCGGCGCCTTCAGCGCCACCCCCGGCGCCACTATCCTGGGCGGCGAGCGGGACGCCGAGGTGCGGCTGCTCTCCGGGCCGGGGCCGGTCACCAGCGCGACCGCGGCCGGCGGACCGCTCTCCTTTGCCGTCGTCACGCCTCCGTCCAGCCGCGCCGTCCTCGAGCTGCAGTGGGACGGTGCCGACGCCTCGCCGCTCCTCGACCCGGTGGGGCTGGGGGGCGTCGACTTTATCGCCGCCGGCAGCAACAGCCTCCATCTCGCCTTCGGCGCGGTGACGGGAGTGGGCGAGGTGATCGTGGACGTCTACTCCAGCGCGACCCTCTCCTCGCGCTCCGCCGGCGTGGTCACCGGAACCGGGGATCTCTACTTCCCGTTCAGCTCGTTCCTGCCCACCGGCAGCTCCGGCCCCGCCGCCTTCACCTCGGTCGGCGCCGTCGTGGTGCAGATCTTCGCCGACAGCGACGCCACCTTCGACGTGCTTCTCTTCGACGCCCTCGGGCCGGCCGTCGAGGCCACCAGCGTGGCCGCCGAGGTCATTGGAGACGCCGACGGCCTGGCCGACCCGGGGGAGACCCTCGAGTACACCGTGAACGTCACGGGCGGGGGCGGCGTGGCCGAGGGCGCCGAGTACGACGACCTGCTGGCCGACCCCAACCTGAGCGCCGCCTTCTCGGTCGAGGCCACCCCGCTGGCCCGCGACGACCTGCTCGAGGGCGTGGGGAACTTCGACCTGACGGTCGCGGCGCCGGGCCTCCTGGCCAACGACGTCGATCCGGACGGTGGTACGGTGACCCTGGATACGGCGGCCTCCGATACCGTGACCGCCAAGGGCGGGACCGTCAGCTACCCGGACGGCCTGGGCGGCTTCACCTACACCCCGCCGGTGGGCTTCAAGGGGGTCGATCGCTTCACCTACGAGATCGACGACGACGAGGGCGACACCACCACCGGGGTGGCCACCATCCTGATCGACGAGCTGGTCTGGTTCGTCAACAACTCCGCGGGCGGCGACACCGACGGCGACGTCGGCTGCGCTCCGCCGCCCTGCGGCACCGGACTCCTCTCCGATCCGTTCGGCGATTTCTCCAGCCTGAACGGGGTCAGCGGCGACGTCGACTCCCCCGGCGACACGATCTTCGTCTTCGAAGGCAGCGGCAGCTACGACACCGGCGCCGCCCCCGGCCTGCCGCTCGAGCCCGGCCAGACCCTGATCGGCGAGGGGGTCGACCTGGTGGTGGACGGCGTCACGCTGGTCGTCGGCGAGCCCTCGTCGCGGCCGACCCTGTCCAACACGGCCGGCACGAGCGGCGACGCCGTCACCCTGGCCACCGACAACACCATCCGCGGCCTCGACCTCGGCGACGTGCCCGCCGCCTCCAGCCGGCTGACCGACGGCGGCGGCGGCGTGGGAACGCTGACCATCGGCGACGTCTCGGCGGCCTCCACCGGCGGCGTGATCGACGTCACCGGCGGCGGCACCCTGGCGGTGACCTTCGACACCATCGTCTCGACCTCGAGCTCGGGCACGCCGGCGATCAACCTGGCCGGGGTCGGCGGGACGCTGACGGTGAGCAACCCCGGCGCGGGTCTCGACACCACGATCTCCGGTGCCGACGCCGGCATCGACATCTCCGGCTCGGTGGGAGCGGCCAGCTTCTCCTTTGGCGAGACCTCGGTGACCACGGACGCGACCGGCGGCGACGGCGTCTCGCTCACCGGCAACGGCGGCGCGACGACCGCCTTCTCCTCCCTGGACGTGACCACCGGGGCCGGCGACGCCCTCGTCACCGACAGCGCCACCGTGACCATCGGCGGCGTCTCCAACACGATCGCCGCCACCGGCGGCGCCGCCCACGACGCGTCGGGCACCCAACTCCGCGCGGGCCGCGGGTCCGTCGA
>JAWWBN010000187.1:0-7730 GCA_033720955.1 Thermoanaerobaculia bacterium
CCACTACCGCTTCGCCTCGGCCGACGGCTTCTGCCGCAAGGCGCTGGCCATGGCCGGGGCGGAGGAGACGCGCCGGGCCGAGCTCCTCTTCCCGCCCTGCCGCGCCGACGCCGAGGCGGTGGAGCGGGTGCGCTCCCTCCGGCGGCAGGGGGCGGGGGAGGAGGAGATCCGCCCGGCGCTGCTCCGGCTGCGCGACCGGATCGCCGGCTTTGACGAGAGGGAGGTGGAGCTTCTCGACGCGGCCGGTCTGCTGGTCCGGCCCGATCTGACGCAGGGGCTCGCGGTGGACGGCCTCCGCTCCGTCGGGCGACCGGGCGGGGGCGGGCTCCGGCCACGGATCGAGGCCTCCGGACCCCGCGAGCCGGCCGGGCGGCTCTCGGTGGGGGTCGTGGGCGGTGGGACGGCGGGCTACCTGGCGGCCCTGGCCCTGCGCCGGCTGCGGCCGGAGGTCCGGGTGACGCTCGTCGAGTCGAGCCGCATCCCGGTGATCGGGGTGGGCGAGGCCACCACCCCGCTTCTGCCCCAGTTCCTCCACGCCGATCTGGGCCTCGACGCCGGGGAGCTCTTCCGCGTGGTCCGGCCGACCCTGAAGCTGGGGATCCGCTTCGACTGGAGCCTCGGCGACGACACCTTCTTCAACTACCCCTTCGGCCGGATGCGCCTCTGCGAGGCGCGGGCCTACGACGGGCACCTGGGCCACCTCTCGCGCCGGTCGCTGGAGATGACGGCCGGCCGGGCGCCGTTGGAGCGCGACGGCGACGGCGGCCCGCGGCCGAGGCTCGACGCCGAGCTGGGCTACCACCTGGAGAACCGGGCCTTCGTCGGCTACCTGCGCCGGCGCGCGGCCGAAGCCGGGGTGGAGCGGGTGCAGGCGACCGTCTCCGGAGCGCGGCTCGGCGCCGTGGGAGAGCGGATCGAGTGGCTGGAGGCCGACGGCCGCCGCCTCGCTTTCGACCTCTACCTGGACTGCACCGGCTTCCGCTCCCTGCTGATGGGGGAGGCGCTCGGCTCCCCCTTCCACTCCTACGCGGCGAGCCTCTTCACCGACCGCGCGGTGGTGGGCGGGGCGCCCAACGGCGGCCGCCCGCGGCCCTACACCCGGGCCGAGAAGATGGCCAGCGGCTGGTGCTGGACCACCCCGCAGCGCCAGGCCGACCACCTGGGCTACGTCTACTGCTCCGCCTTCGCCACCGCCGGCGAGGCGGAGGCGGAGCTGCGCGAGCGTCACCCGGGGGTGGGGGAGACCCGGGTGGTGCGCTTTCGCGCCGGGCGTCGCCGCCACTTCTGGCGGGGCAACGTGGTGGCCCTGGGCAACGCCTACGCCTTCGTCGAGCCGCTGGAGTCCACCGCCCTCCACATGCTGGTGCGGCAGATCGGTCTGCTGGTGACGGCCCTGCCCGGTCCGGGCGGGGAGCCGGCGCGCGCGGCGCTCGACCGCCGGGTGGGGGCCTGGTGGGACTACCTCGGCTGGTTTCTGGCCCTCCACTACCGCTTCGACCCCGCTCCCGCCACGCCCTTCTGGCGCGCCTGCGCGCGCGACGTGGACGTCTCCCGCCACGCCGATCTCGTCGAGGACTTCCGTGCGCGCGGGCCGCTCTCGGCGGCGGGCGAGGCGGCGCCCCGGGTGGACGCCGCCGACCCCCTCTGGGGCCGCGAGGGGATCGACCTGCTGCTGATGGGGCAGCGGGTGGACGGCCCCCGGCCGCGCCCGGCGCTCGGCCCGGAGGCGTGGCGGCACCGGGTGGGCCGGTGGCGGCGGGGGGTGGAGCGCTCCCTGCCGCACCCCGAGGCGCTCCGGGAGATGGACCGGCGGCCGGAGCTGGTGGGCGCCCTGGCCGCCGCCTTCGACCGGGTCGGACCGGCCTTCCCGGCGGCCCGCGGGCCGGTGGGCGGACTACACTAGCGGCGTGACGCGGCGGCCATCGGTGGAGGCGGGCGCTTGGGCCTGCTGATCGAGAACGGCACCCTGGTCGGCGCCGACGGGGAGCGGCGCGCCGACCTCCTCTGCCGCGCCGGCCGGATCGCCGCGGTCGGCCGCGAGCTGCCCGTGGCCCCCGACGACCGGGTGGTGGACGCGGCGGGCATGCTGGTCTTTCCCGGCGGGGTGGATCCCCACGTCCACCTGTCCCTGCCGGTGGCGGGGACGGTCTCGGCCGATGATTTCGACAGCGGCACGGCGGCGGCGCTGGCCGGCGGCACCACCACCTTGGTGGACTTCGTCCACCCCGAGCGCGGCCAGGACCCCCTGGAGGCGCTGGCGGCACGGCGCGAGCAGGCGGCCACGTCGCGCATCGACTACGGGCTCCACATGGCGCTGACCTGGTGGGGGGAGGCGCCGGCCGCCGCCGTCCGCCGCTGCGTAGAGGAGGAGGGGATCCCCACCTTCAAGCTCTACATGACCTACCGCGAGACGGTGGGGCTCGACGACGCCGATCTGCTGCTGGCGATGGCGGCGGTCGGCGCCGCCGGAGGCCAGGTGGTCATCCACGCCGAGCACCACGAGCTGGTCGAGTTCCTGCGTCGCCGCGAGGCGCGGAAGGCCCCGGCCGACCCGGCCAGCCACGCCCGCTCGCGTCCGCCGGGCGCCGAAGGGGAGGCCGTCGAGCGGGCGATCTGGATGGCCGGCGAGGCCGGGGTGCCGCTCTACGTCTTCCACGTCACCTGCCGCGAGGCGGTCGAGGCGCTGACCCGGGCGCGGCGGCGGGGCGCCGCCGTGGCGGGGGAGACCTGCCCGCACTACCTGCTGCTCGACGACTCGGTCTATCGGGGGCCGCGGGGGGCGGACCACGTCTGCGCGCCGCCGCTCCGCGCCCGCGGGCATCAGGCGGCGCTGTGGGAGGCGCTGGCGGCGGGCGGGCTCGCGGCGGTGTCCACCGACCACTGCCCCTTCACCTCCGCGCAGAAGTCGCTGGGCGCGGACGACTTCCGCAAGATCCCCGGCGGGGTCCCCGGCATCGAGCACCGGCTCGCCCTGCTCTACACCCACGGGGTGAGGGCGGGACGGATCGACCGCTTTCGCTTCGTGGACCTGGTCGCCACCGCGCCGGCGAAGCTGTGCGGCCTCTACCCCCGCAAGGGCTCGCTGGCGGAGGGCGCCGACGCCGACCTGGTGATCTGGGACCCCGAGGTCCGCGCCACGATCTCGGCGGCGAGCCACCGGCACCGGTGCGACCGCAGCGTCTTCGAGGGCGTCGAGGTCCGTGGCGCGCCGGTCCTGGTGGTGACGGCCGGCCGGGTGGCTTTCGAGGGGGGCGAGGTCGTGGCTCCGGCGGGGGCGGGGCGCTACCTGGAGCGCGGCCGGCCGGCGCTGCCGTGACGCCTCCCCCGGTACGCGTCGTGCATGGGAAGAGGTGCCGTGACCCCGCGCGCTCTTCTCGCCCTCTGCCTGCTGGCCGCGTCTCCGACGGCGGCGGAGTGGATCGTGCACCCGGACCTCGAGGCCTCCTCCATCCGCTTCGTGCTCGGCGCGACCCTGCACAAGGTGGAGGGCACGGCGCGTCTGGGCGGCGGCGAGATCCGCTACGACCCCGTCACCGGCCAGGCGTCCGGGGCGCTCGTGGTCCCGGCCGCCAGCCTGGAGACGGGCAACGACCGGCGCGACCGCACCATGCACGCCAAGGTGCTGGAGAGCGAGACCTACCCGGAGATCCGTCTGCGCCTCGACCGGGTGGACGGTGCCTTCAACCCCTCCGGGGTGTCCGCCCTCGTGCTCCGGGGCGAGATGGAGATCCACGGCTCGACCCACCGGGTGTCGCTACCCACCAGCGTCCGGCTGGAGGGCAGCCGGCTCACCGCCACCACCGAGTTCGTGGTGCCCTACGTCGAGTGGGGCATGAAGAACCCCAGCCGGCTGGTGCTGCGGGTGGAGAAGCGGGTAGACGTGGCGGTGGAGCTGGTGGGCGTGGCGGTCTTCTCCCCGGGCCCCCCGGCTCCGACCCCCGACGGCTAGCGGCGGCGCGGGCCGCGAGGCCGTGAGCGCACCGCGGATCGCCGTCCTCGGCGGCGGGGTGATCGGTCTCACCACGGCCCTCACGCTGGAGCTCTCCGGGCTGTCCAGCCGGATCGTCGCGCGGGAGCGTCTCGATCGGCTCGCCTCCCGGCTGGCCCCGGCGGCCCGGCCGCCCCGGCTGGCCAGCCTCCACGCCGCCGCCTCGGTCCTGCCGCACTCGGTGGACGACCCGCGCACAGCGGCCCTGACCGCCGCCTCCCTCCCCCTCCTCGCCGCCCTCTGCCGGCCCGGCGGCCCCGTCCGCCGGCAGCTCCACTACGAGGTCTTCGAGACGCCGCCGGCCGCCCCGCCCTACCTGGCGGCGCTGCCCGATCTGGAGAGCCTCGACGACCCGGCGGTGGCGGCCGCCGCCCCCCGTCGCCGCGGCGCCGCCGCCCTGCACGGGTGGCGGTTCCGCACCTTCTTCTGCGACGGTCCCCGATACCTCGTCCTCCTGGCCGAGCTCTACCGGCGCGCCGGCGGGCGGTTCGAGGAGCGGGCCCTCGAGCGCGCCGCCCTGCCCCGCGTGGGGGCCGACCTGCTGGTGGACTGCCTCGGGGCGGGCAGCGTCGAGCTCTTCGGAGATCCGTCACCGCCGCGCTGGCTTCTCGGCCGCTGGCTCCGGGTCACGGCCCCGGAAGCGCCGGCGACGCGGCAGGGCGGGCCGGTCTCCTACAACTACACTCCGACGCCGGCGGTCTACCCGGTGGGCGACCCCGGGTCGGCCGGCGGGACGCGGGCGGGCGACGTCTACGCCTATCCGCGCGCCGACGGGTGGATCCTGGGCGGCACCCGCGAGCCGGTCGAGCTTCCGCCCGGGGTGGCGGGGCGCGAGGCGATCGCCCCGCCGCTGCCGGGCCCGACCCGGCGGGTGGACGGTCTCGAGCTCCCGGCCGCGGTGCTCGACCTGAACATGGAGCTGGTCCGCGGTCTCACCGGTCTCGACCTGACGGGGCGGGCGGTCGAGGCCGGCCGGGGGCTGCGCTTCACCCGGGCCGCCGGGGTGCGTCTCGGGACGGGCGAGAGCGGCGGCCGGCCGGTGGTCCACAACACCGGCCACGGCGGCGCCGGGTTCACCCTCTCCTGGGGGTCGGCGGCGACGGCGGCGGTCCTGGCCGCGGATCTGCTGGGCCGGCCCCTTCGCCCCCACGCCCCGGCGGGGGAGGAGACCCTGGCGGCCCTCGCCACCGCGCTGCAGGAGGCTCTCGCGGCCGGGCCGGCCGCAGGCTAGGATCTCCCGCATGAAGCGCACCCGCCTCCTCTCCGCTCTCCTTCTCCTCTCCGCTCTTCCGGCCGCCGCCGGCACGGTGTCGGTCTCGCTCGACCCGAAGGTCGCGGACGGCCCCCTGGACGGCCGCCTGCTCCTGCTCCTGTCCACCGACGACGCGAGCGAGCCGCGCTTCCAGTTGAGCTGGAACGTCACGCGGTCGATGCAGGTCTTCGGGCTGGACGTCGAGGGCTGGGGCCCGGACTCCGAGCCGGTGGCCTTCGGCGCCGAGGCCGTGGGCTACCCGGTGGAGCGCTGGGGCCGGATCGAGCCGGGCGACTACTGGGTGCAGGCGGTCTTCCACCGCTACGACACCTTCACCCGCGCCGACGGACACACCGTGAAGCTGCCCGCGAGCTGGGAGGCGGGGCAGCAGTGGAACCGGGAGCCCGGGAACCTCTACTCGGAGCCGGTGCTGCTCTCCATCGACCCGAAGGGCGGGACCAACTACGGCATCCCCCTGCACCGGGTGATCGAGCCCGTCGAGCCGCCGGAGGACACCCGCTACGTCCGCCACGTCAAGATGAAGAGCGAGCTGCTGTCGAAGTTCTGGGGCCGCGACTTCTACCTGGGCGCCCACGTGCTGGTGCCCGAGGGCTTCGACGAGCACCCCGAGGTGCGCTACCCGCTGATGATCTTCCACGGCCACTACCCGGCCGACTTCGGCGGCTTCCGCACCGAGCCGCCCGACCCCGATCTGGAGTGCGAGTACAGCGAGCGGTTCCGGGTGGAGTGCTACAACCGGATCCAGCAGCAGGAGGCCTACGACTTCTACCAGCGGTGGATCTCGCCCGACTTCCCCCGCTTCCTGGTGGTCGAGATCCAGCACGCCAACCCCTACTACGACGACTCCTACGCGGTGAACTCGGCCAACCTGGGGCCCTTCGGCGACGCCATCACCTACGAGCTCGTCCCCTTCCTGGAAGAGAAGTTCCGCGGTCTCGGGGAGGGCTGGTCGCGCTTTCTCTACGGCGGCTCGACGGGCGGCTGGGAGGCGCTGGCGGCACAGATCTTCTACCCCGAGGAGTACAACGGCGCCTTCGGGGCCTGCCCCGACCCGATCGACTTCCGCGCCTACATGACGGTGAACATCTACGAGGACGAGAACGCCTACTTCGCTCGCGGACCCTTCGGGCAGGTGGAGCGCCCCGGCCTGCGCGACTGGCGCGGTCACGTCTCCGCCACGCTGCGCGACTTCAACCGGATGGAGCGGGCGCTGGGCAGCCGTGGCCGCTCCGGCCAGCAGTTCGACATCTGGGAGGCGGTCTACTCGCCGGTGGACGAGGACGGGCTGCCCAAGCGGCTCTGGGACAAGGCGACGGGCGAGATCGACCCCGAGGTCGCCGAGGCGTGGAAGGCGTACGACCTGGGGCTCATCCTGCGCGAGCGCTGGGAGGAGCTGGGCCCCCAGCTCGAGGGCAAGCTCCACATCTACTGCGGCGACATGGACAACTACTACCTGAACAACGCCGTCTACCTGGTGGAGGAGTTCCTCGAGTCGACCACCGACCCCTACTACGGCGGCGAGGTGGACTACGGCGACCGCGCCGAGCACTGCTGGAACGGCGACCACGAGAACGGCAACCACATCTCGCGGCTGCGGTACAACACCTTCTACCTGCCTAAGATCCTGGCCCGCATCGAGGCTTCGGCTCCCCCGGGGGCCGATCTCACGAGCTGGCGCCACTAGCCGGCGCGGCGGCCGGTCCCACCGCGATCGGCACCCGCAGTAGGATCCGGGGCATGCGGATCGCCCTCGTGCAGCAGGCGGCCGGCGCCGACCGGGCGGCCAACGTGCGCCGCGGTCTCGAGGCCCTCGAGCGCGCCGCGGCGGCGGGCGCCGACCTGGTGGCGTACGCCGAGCTGGCTTTCGAGCCCTTCTACCCCCAGCGTCCGGCCGCAGGGGAGCGGCCGCCGGCCGAGCCGGTGCCGGGGCCGGTGACCGAGGCCTTCCAGGCCCGAGCCGCGGAGCTGGGGGTGGTGGTGGTGCTCAACCTCTACGAGGCGGACGGCGACCGCCGCTTCGACTGCTCGCCGGTGATCGACGCCGACGGACGGCTCCTGGGCCGCACCCGGATGGTGCACATCACCGACTACCCCTGCGTCCACGAGCAGGGCTACTCCGATCCGGGCGACACCGGGGCGCCGGTGTACGCCACCCGCGCCGGTCGGGTGGGGGTGGCCATCTGCTACGACCGGCACTACCCCGAGGTCGTCCGCGCCCTGTCCCTGGGCGGCGCCGAGGTGGTGGTGGTTCCCCAGGCGGGGGCGGTGGACGAGTGGCCGGAGGGGCTCTTCGAGGCGGAGCTGAGGGTGGCGTCGTTCCAGAACGGCTACTTCACCGCGCTCTGCAACCGGGTGGGGGCGGAGGAGCGGCTGACCTTCGGCGGCGAGTCGTTCGTCTGCGACCCGGCCGGGCGGGTGGTGGCGCGAGCCGGCCGGCTCACGGAGGAGATCCTCTACGCCGACCTCGAC
>JAWWBN010000188.1:0-7676 GCA_033720955.1 Thermoanaerobaculia bacterium
CCCTGATCTGCAACAAGTTCCGCGAGCCCAAGGCGGTCTACCCGGACCCCGCGGGGGTCACCAGCCCGGGCACCCTGGACGTCGCCTACAAGACCTTCAACTACTGCGACGGCAACAGCGGGCAGGTGCGCAGCTACAACAACCAGACCCCCGGCCCCACCCTGGTCGCGGACCCCGGAGGCCGGATCCAGTTCACCCTTCGCAACCTCTTGCCCCAGAACCCCCCCGCCGGTCCCGACCCCTCCGGCGGAGTCGACAAGTGCGGCCAGCCCAACAACATGAACCAGCCGCACTGCTTCAACACCACCAACGTGCACTTCCACGGTCTGCACGTCTCGCCCTGCTCGAAGTGGAACGACGTGATCCCGGACTGCGAGCCGGGGCACGTCGGGCAGCCGCTGGTCGCCTCCGACGACGTGCTCTTCGAGATCAAGCCGGCGGCCGACGGCGGTCAGGACCAGAAGTACTGCGTGGAGATCCCCGCCTTCCACGCGCCGGGCACCCACTGGTACCACTCGCACAAGCACGGCTCGACGGCGATCCAGGTCGCCAACGGCCTGGCCGGCGCCCTCATCATCCGCGAGAACAACCCCAACCTGAAGGAGGTCCTGCCGCCGCCCGATCGGGACTACGTCTGGCTGATCCAGGAGGTGCTCCCCAACAGCGAGGACTGGAAGATCTACCCGGGCGCCGGGCAGCCGTCCTCGCGGCTCCTGGTCAACGGCGTCTGCCTGCCCTGTCTGCCGGTCTACACCGGACAGAACATCCGGCTGCGCTTCATCAACGCCACCGGCACCCCGCGCGGCTTCACCCGGCTGCAGCTCGTGAAGGACCCCAACAACGCCGTGGACGAGACGGTACCGCCCCTCAACACCGACAAGAAGATGTGGCTGATGGCGGTGGACGGGATCACCTTCTTCGGCCACAAGCCGCAGCCGATCGGCATCCCCAACATCCCCAACAGCCGCTGGTGGGACCTCTCCCCCGGCAACCGCGCCGACGTCCTCCTGCAGTTCGGCGAGAACGAGACCGGCGTCTGGAAGATCGTGCGACGCCAGGTGCCGGGGATCACCGCCGGGGGCAACATGGGCCCCAACAACGACGGCAACGTGGTGCTGGGCTGCATCGAAGTCACGGCCGGCGCCTTCAGCGAGCCCGATCCGTCCACCATTCAGCTCGGCTCCTGGAACGACGCGCCGCACTACCTGCGGCCCATCCAGCAGAGCGAGATCTGCGGCCAGCCCAAGAAGGTGACCTTCAACGTGGCCGGCCCGGGGACCTTCCAGATCGGCTGGCAGGACCCCAACTCCGGCGTCAACGTGCCGCCGAAACAGTACGACCCCAACGACTTCATCGAGACCTTCCTGGGCTGCGCCGAGGCCTGGGAGCTGCTCAACACGGCCAACAACCAGGGCCAGGCGCAGCCCCATCCGTTCCACGTGCACGTCAACCCCTTCCAGCTCATCGTGGGCAACGACGACATCGTCAAGATCGACCTGTCGCAGCCCAACCAGCCGGACAACCGGATCTGGTGGGACACCATCGCCATCCCGCCGCAGAGCGCTCCCGGCACCCCGGGACGGCTGGTCCACTGGACCCGCTTCTGGGACTACCCCGGCACCTTCGTGGTCCACTGCCACATCCTGGTCCACGAGGACCTCGGCATGATGGCCAACGTCTGGGTCAAGGACCCCAAGCGCGAGGGCATCGGACCGTGCGTGCCGGCGGACCAGCCCATCGCGGTCCGCTGCCAGAACCCGACCTGCGGGCCCTACATCTTCCGCCGGCCGCTGCGCCCGCACGTGATCTTCGACCCCGATCTGGGCCAGCTCAAGATCGACCCGCAGGTGCTGGAGCTGCGTCCGCTCGGCGGCGGCTAGCTAGGGGACGGCGCCGGAGGCCGTCTCCGGCGCCTCTTCGCCGGCGTCGGCCCCGTCGAGGGCCGCGAAGATCCGGTCCAGCCACTCCCCGTCGGGCAGGGTGTAGTGGTCGGCGCCCGGGATCTCGACGTAGGTCACCCGGTGGAAGCCGTCGCGCTCCATCTCCCGCGCCGTCGCGCGGGTCTGGGTGAAGTTGAAGTCGCGCGGTCCCGTCACCAGCACGAAGCGGTTGCGGCGCGCCCGCTCCAGCCTCTCCCGGGGGGGCGCGGCGTACTTGGCCGGCCACGAGGCCCCGGGCCGCTCGACCAGGGGCAGGGGACGGAAGTAGTCGCAGCCGTACAGCGACCAGACGCCCGTCACCAGCTCCGGATAGACGACCCCGATGCGGCTGGCCGCGCGGCCGCCGCCTGAGTAGCCGGCCACGTAGATCCGCTCCGGATCGAGATCGTAGAGGGGCAGCATGTTGTGCAGGGCGTCGAGTGCCAGGAGGATGCGGTCCCAGACCGGGCGCTGGTTGCCGGCGTGGTTGGCCCCGACCCAGATCAGCCGGTGCCGGGCGAGGGCGGCGGCCATCTCGCCGCTGCGGGTGCCGCCGTAGGGGGTGGGGCTGAGCCAGACCAGGAGACCCCAGCCGGCGCCGGGAGCGTAGCCGTGGGGCGCCAGCACCTGGAAGCTCTCCTCGCCGAGGTCGTAGGCGCCGGCATCGGGGTCGCCGGCGCGGATCTCGGCCAGCGAGCCGCCCATCCGGGCCGCGTACTCCTCGATCCCGCCGTGCGGGGAGCGCTCGGCGAAGCGAACCTTGTAGGCGCCCACCCGGCCCGGCAGCGGCGGCGCGGGCTCCGCCCGGAGCTCGGTGAGGACGTCCTCCGGCAGGGTGACGGGGGGCGGCAGCGGCCTCTCCCCCGCCTCCGCATCGCCGCTCTCCTCCGGCGGGCGCGCGTCGAGAGCGGCCAGGAAGGAGGCCGCCTCCTCGGCTCTGCCCTCGTTGTCCATCAGCATCGTGTAGAGTTGGCGACCCTCCCGGTCGTCGGGCGCGATCTCGAGCGCCCGCGCCAGCGACGCGATGGAGCCGTTCACGTCGCCCTCCAGGAAGTAGGCGCGGGCGACTCCCTTGAGGACCTCCGGGCGCCGGGCCGGGGGGAGCTGCGCGAGCGCCCGCTCGTAGATGGCCCGCGCGTCGGCCGGGCGCCCCTGCTCGAGAAGCGAGTTGCCCTTCTCGATCCAGAGCAGCAGGGTGTGGGGGGTGTCGCCGAAGCTGGGCGGCTCCCAGTCGAGCGGCAGCATCTGCGCCTCCACCGGGTCGGGAGCGCCCGTGGACGGCACGGTGACCCAGCCGTTCACGTTGATGAAGCCGACGGCGCGGATCGCGAGCTCCCAGCGGCCGGGCGCGACCGGGCCCGCCCGCCAGCGGCCGCGGGCATCGGTCTCTACGGTCGGCGGGGAGGGCGGCCCGGGGGCGACCGGCGTCAGGCTCACCGTGGCGCCGGCGATGGGCTCGCCGCCGGTGTCGCTCACGACGCCGGTCACCACCGCCTGGGAGAGGGCCGGGGCCGCTGCCAGCAGGAGGCCGGCCAGGAGGGCGGCCCCTCGGCGGTTCGAGAGGTGGGGAGCGCTCACTTCCAGATCTACGCGCGCCGGCCGCGGGAGGTTGTGGCGACCGCGGCGCGGAGGGCCGAGCGGCCTCGGGGATCGTATATGATCCCTCCACTCCCCCCGCGTCTCCGCATCCGCGCCGCCCGACCCAACGCGTTCGGCTCCGGGGGCTCTCGGCACCGATCCACGATGCATCCTCCCCCGGCCGCCACCCCCTCGCTCTTCGACGGCCAGGCCCGCGCCTACGAGCGCCGCGCCGCCCTGCCGCCGGGGGTGGGCGCGGAGATCGCGCGGGCGGTGACGGAGGTCACCGCGCTCGGCCGCGACGACCTGCTCGTGGAGATCGGCGCCGGAACGGGCCTGGTGGGCCGCTTCTTCGCCACCGGCGGACCGCGGTACCTCGGGCTGGACCTCTCCCTGGACATGCTGGCGCTCTTCCGGGCCAAGCGGGGGGCCGCCGGACATCCGCTGGCGCAGGCCGACGGCAACCGCACCTGGCCGGTGGCCGGCGGCGTGGCGGCGGCGATCTTCAGCTCGCGCGCCCTGCACCTTCTCTCCACGCCCCACGTGGCGACCCAGGCGAGGCGCATCGCCCGCGCCGGCGGCGCCGCGCTGGTGACCGGCCGGCTGCGGTACGAGCGCGGCGGGATCCGCGACCGGATCGCCGTCCGGATGCGCTCTCTCCTCCGCGAGGAGGGCTACCGCCCCCGCGGCGGCGAGCGGATGCAGCGCCGCCTGGTGGCCGTTCTGGGGCGCGAGGACCGCGAGCCGATCCCCCGCCGTCGCGTCGCCTGCTGGTCGGCCACCGCCACGCCGCGGCAGGCCATATCAGAGTGGCGCCGCAAGCCGGGCCTCGGAGGGCTCGACCCCGACGCCGGGGCGAAGCGGCGCGTCCTGGACCGCCTGGAAGAGTGGGCCCGAGCCGAGACGGGCGACCTCGACCGCGTCTTCGAGACGGGTGTGGCCTACGACATCGAAGGAGTCTGGATCCGATGAAGAACGAGCTGCTCACCGAGCTGGGCCAGCTCCTGGTGGAGGGACCGCTCACCGACGACCGGGTGCTGGCGGAGACCGGCGTCGTGGACCCGATCCGCATCCTGCCCGACGCCAACGTCATCAAGGTCGGAGGCCAGAGCTTCATCGACCGGGGTCGCGCCGCGGTCTTCCCCCTGATCGACGAGATCGTCGCCAACCTGGGGCGGCACGAGATGATCATCGGCACCGGAGCGGGCACCCGGGCGCGCCACGCCTACAGCGTGGGCATCGACCTGGGTCTGCCCACCGGGGTGCTCTCCGTGCTGGGCACCTTCGTCAGCATGCAGAACGCCCGCATGCTCCACTACCTGCTGGCCAAGCACGGTATCCCCTTCATCGAGCCGGTCCAGTTCCCCCAGCTCCCCCTCTACCTGGCGGAGCGGGGCGCGGTGGTCTTCTTCGGCATGCCCCCCTACATCTACTGGCACAAGAACCCGAAGGTGGGCCGGATCCCGCCGCACCGCACCGACACCGGCAGCTATCTGGTGAGCGAGGTGCTCGGCACCCGCTCGATGATCTTCGTCAAGGACGAGCGCGGGCTCTACACCGCCGACCCGAAGAAGGAGAAGGGAGCCCGGTTCATCGACCGCATCACCGTCGGCGAGCTGAAGGAGCTCGACCTGGACGACGTGGTGGTGGAGCGCGCCGTGCTCGACCTGATGGAGAACGCCCGGCACGCCCGGACCATCCAGGTGATCAACGGTCTCGAGAAGGGGTCCCTGACCCGCGCCCTCGAGGGCGAGCACGTCGGCACCCTCATTACGGTGGACTGAGAGGAGGGGAGAAACAGCGATGAGCGAGACCGACCGGCGACACCACCTGCGATCCCTGCTGATGCGGGAGAGCCTCCTCGACAAGCGTCTCGAGGCCTCCACGGAGGCCCCCGTGGTCCGCATGCTGCCCGAGGCCCACGTGATCAAGATCGGCGGCCGGTCGCTTCTGGACGCCGGCCGCGAGGCCCTCTACCCGGTCGTGGAGGTGCTGGCGGAGTGTCTGGAGACCCGGAAGCTGATCATCGGCACCGGGGGCGGAGCCCGCAGCCGTCACGT
Organism: Thermoanaerobaculia bacterium; assembly: GCA_033720955.1. Classification (GTDB taxonomy): domain Bacteria; phylum Acidobacteriota; class Thermoanaerobaculia; order Multivoradales; family JAHEKO01; genus JAWWBN01. Next base: position 5,558 of record JAWWBN010000188.1, read on the forward strand.
CTTCTCCATCGGCATCGACCTGGGTCTGCCCACCGGAGTGCTGGCGCAGCTCGCCCAGGCCGACGCCCTGGGAAACGCGCACATCCTCGGCACGCTGCTCGCCCCCCACGGTGTGGTGGCGATCCCACCGGAGATCTTCGGGCATCTGCTCCCCCTCTTCCTGCGGGGCGCTCCCGGCGTGGTTTTCAACGGCGTCCCCCCCTACGCCCTGTGGGAGCACCCGCCCCAGGTGGGTCGCATCCCGCCGCACCGCACCGACGCCGGCTCCTTCCTGCTGGCCGAGTGCTTCGGCTGCAAGAGTCTCACCCTGGTCAAGGACGTCGACGGGCTCTACGACCGCGACCCCAAGCGGCACGCCGACGCCCGGTTCATCCCCGAGATCACCGCGGCCGAGATCGAAGAGGGCGACTTCCCGTCGCTTCCCTTCGAGCGGGTGCTGCTCGAGCTGCTGCCCCACGCCCGGCTTCTGGACCGGTTCCAGGTGATCAACGGCCTCCACCCGGAGCGCATCGCCCGCGCCCTGGAGGGCGAGCACGTGGGCACCGTCGTGCGCGCCTGAGGGGCCTCAGGCCGCCGGGTCGCCCGCCGGCCCACGATCGCGGCCGAGGCCGCGCCCCAGCCACCAGAAGAGACCGGCCACGGCCAGGACCAGGGCGAAGACCAGGAGAAAGCTGTCGAGACGCGTCGCCGTGGCGCCGGCGACGGCGTAGAGCAGCGACGCCGGCAGCGCGCCCGCGACGGCCGCGCCGGCCAGCCGGCCCCAGCGCATGCCGGTGGTGCCGGCGACGATCGCCACCGTCTCGGCCACGATCGGCAGCGGCCGGGTGGCCACCACCGCCACACCGCCCCACCGCGCCATGAGCCGGTCGGCGCGCGCCCGCTCCGCCGCCGGCACGACCCGAGCGACCCATCGGCTGCCGCGGCGCCCCAGCCAGAAGCCGAAGAGAGCCGCCCCCAGGCTCCCCGCGAGGGAGAGGGCGGCGCCGCCCAGCACACCGAAGAGGGCGCCGTGGGCCACCATCACCAGGCTCGCGGGCACCGGCAGCAGGACGTCTCCCACCAGCAGCCCGAAGCCGACCGCGGCCGCCATGGCGCCGCCGCCCATCCAGGGACCGGGGTCCGTGAGCAGGGGCAGCTCCAACGCCTCGACGACGCCGAAGAGCGCCAGGGCGGCCAGGGCGATGCCCGCCGCGAGGAGGGAGTAGAGCCTCACCTGGACCGCCAGCGGACCCGGATCCGCGCCCCCCGGCCGGCGCCGGGGAAGCCGATGAAGGTCTCGTGCTCGCGGTCGGCCAGGTTTTCGACCCGGGCGCGGATCGACCACGCCCCCTCGGGGCGCCAGGTGGCCGTCAGCCCGGCCACCGCGTAGCCGCCCACGCGCTCGCGGGCGGGGACGGGGATCTGGCTGTCGAGCCGGTCCGACACCCCGGTCACGTCGAGCGCGAGCCGCAGGGCCGCGAGGGGCCGCCACCCCACCGCCGCGGCGCCCGACCACTCGGGCCGCTGGCGCAGCCCACCTCCGGTGTCGCGATTCTCGACCTCCTGCCAGGTCAGAGCCGCCGTGATCGACCAGCGCCCGGAGGGCCTCCAGGCGAGGGCGCCCTCCACCCCTCTCGTCTCCACGCGGGAGCGGTTGAGGTGGGTGAAGCGGCCGAAGTCGAAGTCGATGAGATCCGTGTAGCGCTGCAGGAAGACCCCCAGCTCGGCCTCCACCCCGTTTCCGAACCGGTGCTGGACGCCGAGATCGCCGCCCAGAGCGCTCTCCGCGACCAGGTCGGGGTTGCCGCCCAGGGCCGCCGGGCTGGCGAGGGCGAAAGTGCTCGGCAGCTTGAAGGCCCTCCCCGCCGAGGCCCGGACCCGGGTGCGGCCCCCGGCCAGCCGGCGCGACACTCCCAGCCGCGGGTTGAACTGGAGGCCGGCGCCCTCCGGCGCGTCGAGTCGTCCGCCCGCCTCCCAGGTCACCGCACCGCGCTCGACCACCACCTCCACGAGGGCGCCCGGAAGCAGCCGCTCCAGCCGGTAGTCGCCCGCCACCGCGCCCCCCAGAAAGGGGGGCAGGAGAAGGGTGCTGCGGTTCTCGGCCTCCTCGAGCTGGGCGTCGACGCCCACGCTGAGACGC
>JAWWBN010000189.1:0-7658 GCA_033720955.1 Thermoanaerobaculia bacterium
CCTGCATGTTGCTGATCACCTTGTCGAAGACCTTGCTTCCCGTGGCGATGGCCACCACCGGCAGGTCGCGATCGATCAGGGCGATGGGACCGTGCTTCATCTCGCCGGCCGGATAGCCCTCGGCGTGGATGTAGGAGATCTCCTTGAGCTTCAGCGCCCCCTCGAGGGCGATGGGGTAGTTGATGCCGCGTCCCAGGTAGAGGAAGTCCTTGGCGCGCCCGTAGCGGCGCGCCAGCTCGTCCAGGCCGGCCTGGAGGTCCAGGGTCTCGGCGATCGCCTTGGGCAGGTGGGCGAGGGCGTCCAGCAGCTCCCGCTCGAGCGGGCCGCGGCGGAGCTGGCGCAGGTAGAGCGCCAGCAGATAGAGAGCCACCATCTGGGTGGTGAACGCCTTGGTCGAGGCGACGCCGATCTCCGGCCCGGCGTGGGTGTAGATCACCCCGTCGCTGATCCGGGTCACCTGGCTGCCCACGACGTTGCAGATCGCCGCCAGACGCGCGCCCCCGGATCTCGCCTCCTCCATCGCCGAGATCGTGTCGGCCGTCTCGCCCGACTGGGAGATCCCCAGGGCCAGCACCGAGCCGTCCACCAGGGGCTCGCGATACCGGTACTCCGAGCCGTAGTCGACCTCGACCGGGATGCGGGCCAGCTCCTCGATCAAGAACTTGCCCACCAGACCCGCGTGCCAGGAGGTGCCGCAGGCGAGGATCTGGATGCGGGAGATCGCGGCCGCCTGCTCGGCGTCGAGCGCGAAGGCGTCGAACCCCACCACTCCCAGCTCGAAGTCCACCCGCCCGCCGAAGGTCTCCTGGACCGCCACCGGCTGCTCGTGGATCTCCTTGAGCATGAAGTGCTTGTAGCCGCCCTTCTCGGCCTGGAGGGGATCCCAAGCGAGCCGCACCGGCGAGCGCTCGACCGGCGCGCCGGCGTTCTGGATCTCGCACCCCTCCGCCGTCAGCCGGGCCACGTCGCCGTTCTCCAGGAAGATCACCTCTCGGGTGAAGGCGAGCAGCGCCGCCGGGTCGGAGGCCAGGTACTGCTCACCCTCTCCGAGGCCGACCACCAGCGGCGGGCCGTGCCGGGCGACGACGATCTCCGGGCGCTCGGTCACCGTCGAGATCGTCGCGATGGCGTACATCCCCTCGAGCTCCTCGGCGGCGCGGCTCACCGCCGCCGCCAGGTCGCTCTCGAGATGGGAGCTCACCAGGTTGGCCACCACCTCGGTGTCGGTGTCGGAGACGAAGCTCCACCCCTCCGCCTCCAGCCGCCGCTTCAGGGGCAGGAAGTTCTCGATGATGCCGTTGTGGATCAGGGCCACCCGGCCGCGGCTGTCGAGGATGGGGTGGGCGTTCCGCTCCGAGGGGGCGCCGTGGGTGGCCCAGCGGGTGTGGCCCAGCCCGAAGCTGCCCTCGAGGGGCTTCCGATCCAGCTTGGCGACCAGCCGCCCCAGCTTCCCCTCCGCCTTCACCGTGGCGAGCTCGCCGTTGCGCGCCACCACCACCCCGGCGGAGTCGTAGCCGCGGTACTCCAGCCGCTTCAGCCCGTCGAGCAGCAGGGGGACGACGGGCCGCTCGCCGAGATAGCCGACGATGCCGCACATCACTCGCTCCTTTCGCGGCGCAGCCGCTTGCGCCGGGTCCAGCCGGGGACGTTGCGCTGCCGCCCGCGGCTCACGCCGAGGGCGCCCGCCGGCACGTCGGCGGTGATCACGGAGCCGGCGCCGGTCTCGGCGTCGTCTCCCACCTCCACCGGCGCCACGAGCAGGGTGTCGCTGCCGATCGACGCCCGGGCGCCGATCCGGGTCGAGTGCTTCTGAAAGCCGTCGTAGTTGCAGGTGATGGTCCCCGCACCCACGTTGGCGCCCTCGCCCACCTCGGCGTCGCCCAGGTAGGTGAGGTGGCTCGCCTTGACGCCCGGGCCCAGCCGCGAGTTCTTCACCTCCACGAAGTTGCCGACCTTGGCGCCCGCCCCCAGCCTCGCCCCCGGCCGCAGGCGGGCGAAGGGGCCCACCCGGCAGCCGTCGCCCACCTCGGCGCCCTCGAGCACCGAGTACGGCTCCACCACCACCCCCCGGCCGAGACGGCAGTCGCGGATCGACGCCCCCTCGCGGATCGTCGCTCCGGCGCCGATGACGGTGGCGCCGGCCAGGGTGACTCCGGGGTGGATCTCGCTGTCCTCGCCCACCTCCACGCCGGCCTCGATCACGGTGCGCTCCGGATCCCAGACGGTGACCCCGCCGGCCTGCAGCGCCGCGGCCTGGCGGCGCAGCAGGTGGCGGTGGACGGTGGCCAGCTCGGCTCGGTCGTTGACCCCCTGCGCCTCCTGCCACTCGGCCAGCTCCACCAGACGGATCGGCTTGCCGTCGGCGGCCGCCAGACCCAGGCCGTCGGTCAGGTAGAGCTCGCCCTTCGCGTTGTCGGTGCCCAGGCGCTCCAGATAGCCGAAGATCTCGGGCGCCGGAAGGCAGTAGAGCCCGGCGTTGACCGTGCGCACGGCGAGTTCCTCCTCGTCCGCGTCGGCCGCCTCCACGATGCGCTCCAGGGTGCCGCCGGGGCCGCGCAGCACCCGCCCCAGCGAGCCGGGCGTGGCGAGGTCCGCGACCGCCAGGGAGCCCCAGCCCCCCGTCGCCGCCTCGACCAGCCGCCCGAGGGTCGCGGGCCGCACCAGGGGCACGTCGCCCGAGAGCACCAGCACCCGGGCCTCGCCGGTGAGATGCGGCGCCGCCTGGGCCAGGGCGTGGCCGGTGCCGAGCTGCTCGGCCTGCTCGACCCAGACCACGTCCGGGGAGTCGAGCGCCTCGCGCACCTCGTCGGCCCGGTGCCCCACCACCACCAGGAGACGCCGGCAGCCGGCCGCGCGGGCGGCGTCGAGCACCCAGGCGGCCAGGGGCCGGCCGGCCGCGCGATGCAGCACCTTGGGCCGCCGCGACCGCATCCGGGTGCCTTGTCCGGCGGCCAGAATCACCGCCTCGACCGGGATCGAACTGCTGTCCACTCCTTCTCTCCTTCTGCGCCGACGCTCCTCCGCGCTGGAGGGTCCACTTTATCGGGCCGCGCCGGGGCGGGGCGGGACGGGGCGGCGACGATACACGTCGAGCCGGGTTTCAGAGGTCGGCGACGGACAGGGCCGCGCGGCTGAGACGCTCGGGATCGTGACGCACCAGCTCGCCCTCGGCCAGCAGATCGGCCTCCACCAGACGCACGCCCAGCTCGCGCAGCCGCTCCGGGTCGGCGGTCACCGGGCGCGCGCCGGTCAGGGCGTAGGCCTCCACCGCGTCGGCCGGCAGGGGCCCGGCGTGCACGAGCACCGCGTCCACGAGGTCCTCTCCCGCCGCCTCCCGGATCGCCTCCAGATGGGCCACGGCGTCCATGCCGTCGGTCTCGCCGGGCTGGGTCATCAGGTTCATGAGCAGGACGACCGGCGCGGCGCTGGCGGCGACCGCCGCCCGGATGCCGGGGATCAGCAGGTTGGGCAGAACCGAGGTGTAGAGCGAGCCGGGGCCCACCAGGATCAGGTCCGCCTCGCGGATCGCCTGCGCCGCCGGTCCGAACGCGGCCGCGGTGGGAGGCAGAAGCTCGAGCCGGACGAGCCGCTCGCCGGCGCTGCCCACCGCCACCTCGCCCTCGAAGATCCGACCGGAGCTCCCGCGCGCCCGCAGACGGACGTCCTCGAGGGTCGCCGGCAGGATCCGGCCACGCACCGACAGCACCCGCTCCGCCGTGACGATGGCCTGGTAGAAGTCGCCGGTCAGCCCGGTCAGCGCCGTCAGGAAGAGGTTGCCGAAGGAGTGTCCGGCGAGCCCGAACCCGTCGGTGAAGCGGTACTGGAAGAGACGCGCCAGCAGGTCCTCGTCGTCGGCGAGGGCCGCCAGGCAGTTGCGCACGTCGCCGGGAGGCAGGACGCCGAACTCGCGCCGCAGGCGCCCCGAGGAGCCGCCGTCGTCGGTCACGCAGACCACCGCGGTCAGGGAGGAGATGTCGGCGCCGACGCGTTTCTTGAGCCCGCGCAGCAGGACGGCGAGGCCGGAGCCGCCGCCGATCGCGACGAGCCGCCGGCCCCCCGGCTCAGGGCCGGGCGAGGAGCCCGGCGATCTCGGGGTTCTCCCGGACGGGGTCGAAGTCACGGTCGAAATGGGCCCGCACCCGGTTCTTCGGGTCGAGCTCGATCGCCGTCGAGAGGCTCTTGGCGGCGTTCTCGACGTCCTCCTTGACGGCGTAGATCGACGCCGCCAGGTAGGCGAAGTTGTCGGTCCTGCTCTGACGCCCGCCGCGGCGGCAGATCTCGAGCGCTTCGTCCAGGTTGCCGGCGTTGCGCGCGACCACCGCCTCCAGGAAGGGGTCGGCTCCCTCGTCCGCGTCCTTCCCGCGCCGCTCCTCCGCCAGCTTCAGGTAGTGCCGTGCCCGCGCCGCGAGCGGCGGCTGGTCGGACTCCGCCGCGACCTGCTCGAGATGCCGCACGGCCTCGGCCCACTTCTGTTTGCCGATCGCGGTGATCCCCTTCTCGTACACCTGGACCAGCGGGTCGTCCTCGTAGCGCACCGTCTGCGGCGAGTCCTTGGCGGCCAGCTCCAGCCGCTCCAGCGCCTCCTCGATGGTCGCCACGTCGGTCTCCATGCGCTGCGCCAGCTCGGCGCGGGTGCGGCCCTTGGCGTACCGCTTGAGGTAGGTCTCTTCCTTCTTGCTCAGCTTCCTCGCCATGTCCCCCTACCGCTTCCGGAGCTCCACCAGGATCTGCTTGGCCACCGCCTTGAGGGTGTCGAAGACTCCGACTCCCTGCGTGGCGATCGCCTCGAAGGTGAGCTCCCGCTTGTAGTTCAGCATCCTGTACATCTCGTCGGTCGGCATCGCGTTCTCGAGGTCCCGCTTGTTGAACTGCTGGGCGAACGGCAGCGTCTGGAGCTCGAAGCCGTGGTCCTTCAGGTTCTGCTCCAGGTTGCGGATGGACTCGACGTTGGCCTCCATCCGCTCGCGCTGGCTGTCGGCGACGAAGACCACCCCATCGACTCCCTTGAGGATCAGCTTGCGGCTGGCGTCGTAGAACACCTGGCCGGGCACCGTGTAGAGGTGGAACCGGGTGGTGAATCCCCGGATGGTGCCCAGGTCCAGGGGCAGGAAATCGAAGAAGAGGGTGCGGTCCGCCTCGGTGGCCAGGGAGATCATCTTCCCTTTCCGCTCCGGGGCGGTCTTGTTGTAGATGTACTGCAGGTTCGTCGTCTTTCCGCCGAGTCCGGGTCCGTAGTAGACGATCTTGCAGTTGATCTCCTTGGCCGCGTAGTTGATGAAAGTCATGAAAGCCTACCCGGCGCCGGATCCCGGCGACGGTCTTCGGAGCCCGCGCGCGGGCGGGGTCGACCGTCCCTTCGCCCTACTCGGAGAAGAGCGCGTCGATGTCCTCGTCGGTGATCTCGAGGAACGGGCTCGAGTCCCCGAACCCCCTCAGAGACTGTTCGGTCTTCTGGTTCACCTGGTCGAAGATCCTCTCCATCTCGCCGCTCGCCTGCTTCACCCGCAGGCGGACCAGCCCGAGGGACGACCGGTCGTCGAAGATGACGAGCAGGATCGCCCGCCGCGCCACGATCGAGATGTGGATATGATCCTGCTTCCCCTCGTGGAAGAGCACCGAGAACTCCCGCTCGCCGATGAGCTTCGCCAAGCCGTCGGTGGCGGCGACGTTTCCGGCCACCAGCGACGCCAGGGAGGTCGTGTCGAAGGCGCTCACCTCGCCCGCCGACCCGATGTGCTGGCCGGTCTTGTCCACCAGGTAGACCGCGCGGGCGCTGGCGTCGCGACGCAGCCGCACCAGGCTCTCCGAGAGCGCCTGGGAATCCTCCTCGTAGAGCTCCGTTTGGATCATGTTGGTCTGCCTTGTCGCGGCCGAGTGTCTGGAAATCAAGCTATCACAGCGGCCGCCGCCGCCGCGATCGCAATTCTAACCGACATGACGGCATCGGCCGGCCCGAGCCGGCCCCCGCGGGCGCGACGGGCGTGAGGCCCCTCGCCCCGCCGGTCTCGACTCCGGGCCGGGACCGCGCCCTCGAGCGGGCGGCCGGCGAGGTCTGGGACCTCCTGGTGGTGGGGGGCGGCATCACCGGCGTCGCGGTGGCGCGCGACGCGGCCCTGCGGGGCCTCTCGACCCTGCTGGTCGAGCGCTCCGACCTGGCCGCCGGCACCTCGAGCCGCTCGTCGCGTCTCGTTCACGGCGGGCTGCGATATCTGGCGATGGCCGACTTCGCCCTGGTTCGTGAGGGTCTCGTGGAGCGCAAGCTGCTGCTGGACGGCGCGGAGGGCCTGGTCCGGGCGGTGGAGTTCCTCTACCCGGTCTTCGCCGGCGACCCCGACCCGCTCTGGAAGGTGAACCTGGGGGTCGGACTCTACGAGCTGCTCTCCCTGGGCTACGGGCTCGGAGGCAAGCGCCTGCTCTCCGAGGCCGAGGTGGCCGCCGCGGCCCCGGGTCTGCGCCGCGACGGCCTCAAGGGGGGTCTCCTCTACCGCGACGCCGCCACCCACGACGCTCGGCTCACCCTCACGGTCGCCCTCTCCGCCCGGGCCGCGGGAGCCACCCTCGTCACCCGCTGCGAGGCCGCCGGGCTGCTGACCGGGCGCGGCCGCGTCCACGGGGCGCGGCTGCGCGACGTCGTCTCGGGAGCCGGGATCGAGGCGCGGGCGCGGGCGGTCGCACTCTGCTGCGGCCCCTGGCAGGAGCTCTACGGCGACGCCCCCGTCCGGCTGGGCACCGCCCGGGGCTCGCACCTGAGCTTCCCCGCCGAGCGGCTGCCGGTGTCCCGGTTCCTGGCGCTGCGCTCGCCCAGGGACGGACGGCTCGCCTTCGCCATGCCGGTCGACGGCTACACCGTGGTGGGCACCACCGACGACTTCGACGAAGTCGAGCCGGGAGCCGTGGCCCCCACCCCGGGCGACACCGCCTACCTGCTGGAGGTGGCCAACCACGCCTTTCCGGCGGCGGATCTCGAGGCGGCCGACGTCGTCGGGCTCTGGGCGGGCCTGCGGCCGCTGGTCATGGAGAGCGCCGATGCCGCGGCGGGCCAGCTGTCCCGTCGTCACGCCGTCGCGGCGGTGCGGCCGGGACTCTGGATCCTGACCGGCGGCAAGCTCACCACCCATCGGGCGATGGCGGAGGAGCTGCTCGACCGGATGCTGCCGGCGCTCGAGCGGGGGGGGCGCACCGCCGGCCCCTGTCGGACCCGCGACCGGCCCCTCCTGCCCGGCTCCCCCGCCGCGAGCCGGACGGAGCTCGCCGAGCTGGGGGTGCCCGCCGCGAGGATCGGCGAGCTCGAGCGGCTCTACGGAGCTCGGCTGCAGACCCTGGCCGACACCCTGACCGCGCAGCGGCCCGAGACGCCCTGCCCGGAGGAGACGCTCGCCGCCGCCCAGCTCGAGATGGCGGTGCGCGACGAGGAGGCCCTGGCCCTCGACGACGTGCTCCTGCGGCGCGTCGGTCCCGGCGCTCTCGACCTGGTGGCGTGCCGCCGGCAGGCGGCCGACGCCGCCGAGGAGGCCGGGCAGGCCCTGGGCTGGACCGACCGTCAGCGCGACGCCCAGGCGTCGGGCTTCCGCGCCGCGGCGGCGGCCGAGCTCGAGGGCGCCGGCGTGCCGCTCGACGGCCGCTAGCGGTCTAGCGCCGGCGACGGCTGTCGCCGCCGC
>JAWWBN010000190.1:0-7636 GCA_033720955.1 Thermoanaerobaculia bacterium
CCACGGCCGGCCGAACCGCACCCGGCACTCGATGAACCAGGCGCTCATCTGCATCGGCACCCGCACCGCCGGCCTGAAGCGCAAGGCCCAGGCGGCCGCGAAGCGGATCGGAAAGGTGGAGGTGGACCACGGTCAGACCTCCTGCAAGACCCCGGAGGCGGCGCCCTCCATCGAGAAGGCCTACGCCCACCGCCACCGGAAGAGGGCGGCCAGGGCCCGCTGAGCGTGCACGCCGGCGGGGCGGCCGAGAAACGGTGATGCTGGCGACCTTCGCGCTCATGGGCGGGGGCGCCGCGCTGGTCGCGAGGGGGCTCGACGAGGTGCAGTCGGAAGGCTGACCGCCGCGGGATCCGTTCGTGGCGGGCAGACGCCGCCGCTTTTTTGGCGGACTCGCCGGAATTGAACCCCTCGGCCAGGACCGCCGCCTCTCGGGCAGCAGCGTCGCGCCCTCCTCCGGCCGTTGCTGGAAGTCCCCAGAATCAAAGGAGTTCCTCTGGCCTCTACAGCTCGGAAGGAGGGCTGGCGAGGGCCGCCCGAGCCTTGCGGGAATCGGCATCATGATTGCGCTCTCCCATCCGCCGGCTGAATGGGAGAACGGGCGAGATCTCGCGGAAGCTCCCGGGTCAGCAGCGGTGGATCATGTCGAGCAGACCCAGCAGAGATCCTCTGAAGCCCGACGAGGCGCTCGGGCTGGCGGACACCGGGCCTGGCCGCTTGCTGGCTCTCGCCGCTTCTCCGCCGAGCGGTGCGTTGGAGGTTCCCGAGCCGCTGCGGGAGGAGATCCCGAGGGTGGAGAGGCCGCTGGCTCTCCTGGTCTGTCGCGACACCGGCGGTCGCAGGTGGGGCCCTCGCTGGCTCGAGCGGGCCGGCTTGGAGGGGATCGTCGCGCCGCCCGGCAGGGAGGCCCTGAGAGCGATCGAGCTGCGGGACCCGGGCGTCGTGATCTTCGACTCGGCGTCGCGAGCCGGCGGCCGCGGCAGAGACAAGATCTACCAGGCGTGCACGGCGAGGGATGTTCCCATTCTCGCCATCTGCGCCACCGAGAAGCAGATCCAGCACGCTCTCGAGAGCGGCGTCGCCGATGTCATGCGGCGCCCCATCGACTGGCGGATCGCCAGTCACCGGGCCCGCCGGCTCGCGCGGTCGCATCTCTCGATGCGGGAGCTGGTCGAGGCCCGCTCGGCCCTCGACCGAGCGATCTCCCTGGCGGCCCAGGCGAGCCTCGATCGGGAGCGACAGATCAACATTGATCGTCTGACCCGACTGCCCAACGGAAGGGCGTTCCGTCGGCTCGTGGACAGGACTCTCGCGGCTCCCAGCGGGCCGCGCGGCACCGTGGGGCTGTTTCTGGTCGATCTCGATCGCTTCGGAGCGATCAACGCGAACTACGGGCGCGAGGCCGGTGACGCGGTTCTCGCCCGGATCGGCAGCCGCCTGAGCGAGTGCGTGACGGGCGGAGATCTGTTCGCGCTGGGCAGAAGGCGGGCCCGTACCGCGGCGGTCGCGCGGCTGGAGAACGACCGCTTCGGGCTGATGGTCGGCGGGGCGCTGGCCACGGAGGAGCTGGCGGAGATCGCGCGGAAGGTGCTCGAGCGGATCTCGGCCAGGGTCGAGGTGGATGGCGTCGCGGTCTACCCGTCGGCCAGCCTCGGCGTCGCCCGCTGGCCCGGCGAGGGGCGGTCGGCCGAAGAGCTGCTGCGCCACTCCGAGACCGCCCTGCTGGACGCCAAGCGCCGGGGGGGAGGCCTCTTCAGCTTCTACCGTCGCTCGCTCGACGAGCTCGCCGGCCAGAAGCTCGAGCTCGACACGCAGCTCCGGCGCTCGTTCGAGCGCGGCGAGCTGTTCCTGCGCTACCAGCCGCTGCTGGAGGTGAAGAGCGGCAGAGTGGTGGGGGCGGAGGCTCTGCTGCGATGGGATCACCCGGAGCGGGGAGAGATCGCGCCCCTCGACTTCATCCCGGTCGCCGAGGAGACCGGACTCATGGTGTCGATCGGGGGCTGGGTGCTCGAGACGGCGTGCCGGCAGCTCAGGAGCTGGATCGACGCCGGTCATCCGCCGATGCGGATGGCCGTGAACCTCTCCCTCTGCCAGCTCCGACGGGGCGATCTGCCGCAGACCGTCGCCAAAGTCCTGCGCGACGCCGGGATCGAGGCCGGCTTGCTGGAGCTCGAGCTGAGCGAGCGGGGGGTGCTGAGACAGGACGCCGACTCGATCGGGCAGCTTCGGGCGCTGAAGGCCCTCGGTGTCCGGCTCTCGCTCGACGACTTCGGCACCGGCGACTCGGTGATCGCGCACCTCCGCCGGCTGCCGATCGACAGCCTGAAGATCGACCGGTCGTTCGTCGTCGGAGCGAGCGAGAACGAGCAGGACGCGGCGATCGCGGCCGCGATCACCGCGATGGCGCATCGCCTGGACATCGCGGTGATCGCCGAAGGCGTCGAGTCCGATGAGGAGCTCGGGCGCCTGCGCGATTGGGGATGCGATGAGTACCAGGGATTCATCTGCTCGCCGCCGGCGGCACCGGAGGCATTCGCGAGCCTGTTGAACGGCACGAGCCCCGGCTCGCCGCGGCAGCTCGAGGGAGAGACCAGGCCAACGCCCGATGAGACGGGCAGGGAGCTCTAGGTGAACGGCATTCGAAGAGTGCGGACGTGCGAAGCAGCGACGGGGGCGTGTCGTCGGGTCTGGCGCTGGGCGACCGTCGTGGTGCTCGGCCTGGCGACGAGCGTCGCCGCCGACACGCGGCCGATTCGCTTCGACCACCTGTCGCTGGAGGACGGTCTCTCCCAGGCCGCGGTGCTGAGCGTGCACCAGGACGGCGAGGGGTACATGTGGTTCGGCTCCGAGGATGGGCTGAACCGCTACGACGGGCGCTCGTTCGTCCACTACGAGCAGGACCCGTTCGATCCCGCGACGCTGCGCAGCGACTTCATCTGGGATCTCGAGGAGGACGCCGACGGCAACCTGTGGGTGGCGACGGCCGACGCCGGTCTGGCCAAGTGGGAGCGCGCGTCCGACCGCTTCGTCTCCTTCCGGCACGATCCCGCCGACCCCAACAGCCTCTCGAGCAACGCGATCCGCGCCCTGCACATCGACGACGAGGGGATGCTGTGGATCGCGACCCGCACCACGGGCCTGGACCGCCTCGATCCCGCCTCCGGCACCTTCACCCACTACCGCCACGATCCCGCCCATCCGGACAGCCTCGCAAGCGACGAGGTCTACGCGATCTCGAGCGGCAGCTTCGGCGGGCTGTGGATCGGCACCAACGGGGGACTGGCCCGCTTCGACGCGCAGACCGGCGAGTTCACGACCTTCCGAAACGATCCGGCCGACGCGGCCTCGCTGGGCGAGAACCGCGTGCGCTCGGTCCTCGAGGACCGGCAGGGCTTCGTCTGGGTCGGCACCCACCAGGGCGGGCTCTTTCGACTGGATCCGGACACCGGCGTCTTCCGGCGGTTCCGGCACGATCCCTCCGACGCAACCAGCCTGAGCAGCGACTGGGTCCGGGTGCTCTTCGAGGACGCCGCCGGCGGCTTGTGGGTCGGCACGGTCGGAGGCCTCAACCGGTTGAGTCGCGAGAGCGGCACGTTCACCAGCTACGTCCACAACCCGGCCGATCCCAACAGCCTCGCCGACGACGAGGTGATGTCCATCTTCCAGGACCGCACGGGGATCCTCTGGGTCGGCACGCGGTCGGGCGGAGTGAGCAGGTGGAACCTGCGCACCTGGGAGATGGGACACCGGATCCCGGAGCCGGCGATCACGACGGGTCGCCAGCACCGCAACGTCTCCTCCTTCTCGGAGGACAGGGCCGGAAGGCTCTGGGTGGGCACTTTCGGCGACGGCATCAAGGTGATCAACAGGATCACGGGCGCCGAGGAGCACTACTCGTCGCAGGCCAAGGTGGGGCCGCGCCTGAACGACGACCGCATCATGGCCCTCCTGCACGACCATCAGGGGTTCGCGTGGATCGGCACTCTGAGCGGCGGCCTCACCCGGTTCGACCAGGCCAGCGGGCGCTCCCGGGTCTATCGGCACGACCCGGACGACCCCGGCAGCCTGAGCGCCGACGCGATCATGTCGCTGTTCGAAGACCGCGCCGGCCAGCTCTGGGTCGGAACCTTCGGCGGTGGCGTGAGCCGGCTCGATCGGCAGACGGGCTCCTTCGTCCGCTACCTCCCCGATGCCGCGGAACCGAGCTCCTTCAACAGCGCCCGCGCCACCTCCTTCGCACAGGACCCCTCGGGGACGATCTGGATCGGCACCGATGGCGGAGGGCTGAACGTCTACCTGCGGGAAGCAGATGCCTTCGTGCACCTCCGCCACCGCCCCGAGGACCCCCGCAGCCTGAGCTCGGACACCGTCTACTCGCTCCACGTGGACGGGAGCGGTGCCCTCTGGGTCGGGACGCGCGCCGGCCTCAACAGGCTGGAGGGGCAGGTCGACGCGCTCGATTCCGTCGAGTTCGTCCGCTTCTCGCAGAAGGACGGCCTGGCCGACGACGTGGTCTACGGCATCCAGTCCGACGGTCGCGGCAGCCTCTGGCTCAGCACGAACCGGGGTCTCTCACGGCTCCGCCCGGAGAGCGGCGAGATCAAGAACTACCACCGCGGGCACGGGCTGCAGTCCAGCGAGTTCAACTTCGGAGCCCACTATCGCAGCACCAGCGGCGAGCTGTTCTTCGGCGGTCTCAACGGCTTCAACGGCTTCTTCCCCCACCGTCTGGAGAGCAACCCGCACGCGCCGCCGGTGGTGCTGACCTCGGTGACGATCAACGGGGTGGCCCCCTCCACGGGGCAGCCTGCCGGCACCATCCGGTCCCTGGAGCTGGACCACCGGGACGATCTCGTGACGTTGGAGGTCGCCGCCCTCGATTTCGCGGCGCCCGAGGAGAACCGCTACGCCTACCTGCTGGAGGGGCTCGACCGGGAGTGGGTCGACCTGGGCACCCGCAACCGGATCACCTTCACCGATCTCGACAAGGGCAGGTACACCCTGCGGATCCGGGGCGCGAACAGCGACGGTGTCTGGAACCAAGCCGGGCTCCCCATCGCCATCACCGTGCGGCCTGCGCCGTGGGAGAGCTGGTGGGCGTACTGTCTCTACGCGCTGGCCGCGGTCGCGGTGGGCGGTTCGAGCTGGTGGGCGCAGCGGCGGCGGCTGGCGCGCGAGGTCGAGTACAGCCGCACCCTCGAGGAGGAGGTCCAGGCCAGGACCAAGGAGCTCGCCGACCGCAACTCGGAGCTCCAGGCGGTCAACAACCAGCTCCTCGAGGCCAGCCTCACCGATTCCCTGACCGGCCTCCGCAACCGCCGCTTCCTCTTCGACCAGGTGTCGAAGGACATCGCCATGGTTCGGCGCCGCTACTACGACCTGGCGAGAGGCGTCCGCCGGATCGACGCCAACGACCTGGTCTTCATGATGGTCGATCTCGACCACTTCAAGGCAATCAACGACTCCTGCGGCCACGCGGCGGGAGACCGGGTACTGCTGGACGTGCGCGACGTGCTGCGCTCGTCCTGCCGCGAGTCGGACATCATCATTCGCTGGGGCGGCGACGAGTTCCTGGTGATCGCCCGGGACTCGCAGCCGGCTCAGGCCGAGAAGCTGGCGGAGAGGATCCGCTCCCGGATCGACGAGAGAGTCATCGATCTGGGCGACGGCCAGGTGGTGCGCACCACCTGCTCGATCGGCTTCGCCTGCTACCCGTTCCAGCGCGCCCACCCCGACCTGGCCACGTGGGAGCAGGTGCTGTCGCTGGCCGACGGCGCTCTCTACGCTGCCAAGAAGAGGCGCAACGCGTGGGTCGGGTACTTGAGCACGCCGGCCAGCGTCGGCGGCGAGAGCCACTTCTGGTCGATCCGGGAGGAGCCCGAGCGGTGCGTGGAGGAGGGATTGCTCGAGGTCCGAGCGTCGGCGAGCCCGGAGACGGAAGCCGAGGCCAGTTGAGGGCGAGCTGGCCGTCCCCGGCCCGAGCGACGACGCCAGCGAGCCGTGAGCCGCGGGCGTCCCGCCGGGGAGGGCGGGCGGCCGCCTCGCCGAAGGACCTCCCGGGCCCCCGATCAGTCGGCGATGGGCAGGCCGCTGGGCACGGCCTCCGGGATGTCCTCCCGCAGATCGAGGCTGGCGGGGTCGGTCAGCGCGTGGAGAAACTCGATGAGGTCGTCGATCTTCGACGCAAGGCCTTTGACCGGCCGCGCCCGAAGCTCCGAGCGGCGGGCGATCCGGTCGCGCCGACCCGGATTGGAGTGGACGACGAAGTCGAGGCGGTCGAGGTCGGCACGCGGGGGCAGCATCGCCTGGGCCGGGTCGTAGCGCTCCAGCGAGCCCGCCGGGTCGAAGTGGTGCTCCACGACGGCGCGCAGAGTGTCGTACGCGCCGGCGTGGCCCCACGGCCCGGTGATCGCGACGTTGCGCAGCGGCGCCGTGCGGAACTTCAGGAGGTGGCCGCGGCGGCCGGTCACCCGGGCACGGCCGTGGTCTTCGTGGCCGTCGACCCCGTCCCCCTTGCCCGGCCCGATCTGGGGCATGGCGATGGCGTGGAACCGATGGTCGGTCTGGAAGACGCCGGAGTGACAGCTCGCGCAGCCCAGCTCGCCGTAGAAGAGCTCCATTCCCCGCCGCGCGGCGGGGCTCATGGCCCGCGTCTCTCCGCGCAGGTAGCGGTCGAAGGGGCTGTTGTCGGCGCGCCAGGCGGCGGCCTCGAAGGCGGCGATGGCGTTGGCGGCGTGGACGAAGCGCAGGTCGCCGGCGTCGGAGACCTCGTCGAACGCGTCGGTGAAGAGCTCGACGTAGACGGGGATGGAGCGCAGCCGGGTCTCGAGCCGCTCCCAGACCAGCGGCAGATTGCCCGCCGCGGCGGCATCGGCGATCTCGTTCTCCCCCGTCTGGCCGGCCATCTCGGTGGCCGAGGTCACGGGGAACATGGCCTGGGCGGCCAGGACGTTGTCCAGGCCCATGGGCAGGTCGGCGCCGGCCGGGCTGCGGAACCCGGAAGGCTCGCCCCCCTTCTTCTGCACCCTTCCGTCGTGGAACATGGTGCGGAACTGCCGCGCCCCGAGGTTGAAGAGCGCCGGCGCGTTGCGGGGTACCCGCTCCACGATGGCGTGCCGGCCCCGCCCGGTGTCCCGCGCGCCGGCCAGCCCCCGCCCCCCCTCCCCCACGGGCAGCGACAGGCCGTCGCCGGTGGCGGCCAGCGGGTGGTGGCAGGTGGCGCAGGAGATGTTCCGGTTTCCGGAGAGGATCTTGTCGAAGAAGAGCAGCCGGCCCAGCTCGACCTTGGCGGGGTCGAACGTCCCCTGCTCGTAGAACTGGCTGTCGGTGATGGGCGCCGGCAGACCCACCTCGTCGTCGGCCCGCCCCGGCGCGGCATCCAGCAGGAAGGCGGCGCCCAGAGCGACTGCAAGAAGAACCGTCCGCGTCCCCCTCACTCTTCGATCTCCTCCAAGAAGACGAAACGGCACCCGCCGCCGTCACGGCGCGGGACACTACTCCCCCGCGAGTCCCGAGTCCATACACCCCGACCCCGCGAGGAGGTAGCCGAGCGCAGCGACGGCGGCCGTATCCGACCGTTAGCCCCAGCCCCCCCACCCCGTCCCCCAAAAGGGCGAGCCGAGCGCAGCGATGGCGGGGA
>JAWWBN010000191.1:0-7596 GCA_033720955.1 Thermoanaerobaculia bacterium
AGACCCGTCACCGTGACCCGCAGCGCCGCCAAGGTCGGGCGCAACGAGCCCTGCCCCTGCGGCTCGGGCAAGAAGTACAAGAAGTGCTGCGGCGCTCCCGCGGCGGTCACCGGCTAAGATAGGCCATGACCGACTCCGAAGGCGGCCCGCCGCTGGCGCTCACCTTCGACGACGTCCTGCTCGTCCCCGGCTACTCGCGGGTCCACCCCAACGACGTCTCCCTGGAGACGCGGCTCTGCCGCGGCATCGGGCTCCGGATCCCCATCCTCTCGGCGGCGATGGACACCGTCACCGAGTCGCGGCTGGCGATCGCCCTCGCCCAGCAGGGCGGCATCGGGGTGATCCACAAGAACCTCGACGTCGACAGCCAGGCGCGCGAGGTGGACCGGGTCAAGCGCAGCGAGGCCGGGATGATCGTCGATCCGATCACCATGCGGCCCGAGCAGTTGATCGGCGAGGCCCTGGCCGTCATGTCGGAGTACAAGATCTCGGGGGTCCCGGTGACCTCCGACGACGGCCGGCTGGTGGGCATCCTCACCAACCGCGACCTGCGCTTCGAGAACGACCTCGAGAAGCCCATCTCAGAGCTCATGACCCACGAGAACCTGGTCACCGTGCCCGAGGGGACGACCCTCGAGGAGGCCAAGGCCCTCCTCCACCGCCACCGCATCGAGAAGCTCCTGGTGGTGGACGAGCGCGGCAACCTGACCGGCCTGATCACGGTGAAGGACATCCAGAAGGCGATCCAGTTCCCGAACGCCTGCAAGGACGAGCTGGGCCGCCTGCGGGTGGGGGCCGCCGTAGGCGCCTCCGGCGACTACCTCGCCCGAGCCCGCGCCCTGGCCGCAGCCAAGGTCGACGTGCTGGTGCTCGACTCCTCCCACGGCCACAGCGAGGGCGTGCTGCGCGCCGCCGAGAAGCTGCGCGAGGCGCTCCCGGAGGTCAAGCTGATCGCCGGCAACGTCGCCACCTTCGACGGCGCCAGGGCGTTGATCGAGCGCCAGGTGGACGCGATCAAGGTCGGCATCGGACCGGGCTCCATCTGCACCACCCGGGTGGTGACCGGCGCCGGCGTGCCCCAGATCACCGCCATCCGCGACTGCGCCCGCGCCGCGGCGGAGTCGGACGTGCCGGTCATCGCCGACGGCGGCATCAAGTTCTCCGGCGACGTGACCAAGGCGCTGGCCGCCGGGGCCCACTCGGTGATGGCCGGCTCCCTGTTCGCCGGAACCGAGGAGAGCCCCGGGGAGACGATCCTCTACCAGGGGCGCTCCTACAAGGCGTACCGCGGCATGGGCTCCATCGCCGCCATGCGGGAGGGCAGCGCCGACCGCTACTTCCAGGAGAACGGCGGCGCCGAGGGGAAGCTGGTGCCGGAGGGGATCGAGGGAATGGTGCCCCACAAGGGCAGCGTCCACCAGCTCCTCGACCAGCTCACCGGCGGCCTGCGCGCCGGCATGGGGCTGGCCGGCTGCGCCGACGTCCACGAGCTGCGCACCGAGGCCAAGCTTCTGCGGGTGAGCGCCGCGGGTCTCCAGGAGAGCCACGCCCACGACGTGGTGATCACCAAGGAGGCCCCCAACTACTGGGTCAAGTAGCCGGCGGGCGGGGGCGCCGCACGGCCGATACGGCGGCGGCTACTCGTAGGCGTACTCGGCCCAGCACTCCCGCTGGTTGCACTTGAGGTAGACCCTCAGCACCTCAGTGAGATCGATCCCCTCGATCTCGAAGGCGTAGCCGTTGTCGAACTCGACCCGGAGGTCGTAGTAGCGCTCCCGGTGATTGTGCCGGTTCCAGATCCACTCTCCGTCGTAGAGCGGTCCGTCGGCGAGCTGGTTCTCGCCCCAGTCGTCCCAGTCGCTGGGGCTGAAGTAGAAGGCCTCGATGGTGCCGCCGGTCTCGTTGTAGAGAACGAAGTTCTTGTGGGTCTTGGCCGCTTCGGCCGGCAGGGCCAGCAGCGCGACGAGCGCGAGTCCGACGGCGGCGTGCAGACGCATCCCGGTTCCTCCCCGTTGATGGTGAAAAGGCCCCCGACGTCGGCGCGCCGGCGCCAGGCCCGTGAGCCTGGAGGGGACCGGAGACCGTACGCTACCACTCCTCGCGGCGCGGCTGCCGCCCGCCGACCGGGTCCTCTACCCCGGACGCCAGGCCAGGGCCACGGTGCGGATGTCCACGTCGCTGCGCCGCGGGCGGAGCGCCACCCGCTCGAGCTCCTCGGCGGCCGGATCGAAGCGCTCTTCGAGCGCCGCGAGCTCGGCCTCGAGCTCGCTGTTGAGCTCCTCGAGCTGCTGGAGCAGCACCTCCACGGTCTCTTCCGCCTGCTCCACGTCCTGCTTCTCCTTGCCCATCCGGCCCGCGCCCCGCAGGGCCGTGGTGGCCCGGCCCAGGGTCGAGTAGGAGAGTCTCTTGCGGCCGGTGAAAGCCGACAGGAGGGTCGCCCCCACGCTGATCGCCGTCTGCAGCCGCTGCCCCTTGGCCTGCTCGCGCTCCCGCTCGACCGCCTGCCGGGCCTTGCGCACCCGCTCCTCCAGGCGCTCGGCCTTGGAGGCGTGCCGGGCCCTCAGCTTGGCGGTCTCCTCGTCCCGCTCCTCCCGCGCCCTCTCGCCGAGCCGCACCCGGAAATCGCGCTCGCTCTCGAGCGGCCGCGACACCTCGCCGTAGGTCGGACTCTTGAACAGCTCGCACGAGCAGGAGCGGTAGAGAAAGTCGGAGAGCTCCTTCTTCCAGGTCG
Source organism: Thermoanaerobaculia bacterium (assembly GCA_033720955.1). Lineage (GTDB taxonomy): Bacteria > Acidobacteriota > Thermoanaerobaculia > Multivoradales > JAHEKO01 > JAWWBN01. The sequence continues at coordinate 2,732 of JAWWBN010000191.1, forward strand.
CGTAGCTCTTCCCCTTGGCCGCTTCTCCCGGCAGATCGGCGAAACGGGTCCCCGCCGCCGGCGTGTCGCGCAGCTCGCGCTCGTCGATCTCGAGCCGGTCGGCGCCCTCCCAGTCGAGGTCGAGGCCCAGGCGGACGCCGTCCAGAGGCGCCACCAGGGCCACCTCCTCCTGGTGCACCTCTCGTTTCGTCCGGCTGTCGAAGTAGTGCACCCGGGCCAGGCCCAGCACCCCCGGCGTGTAGACCGAGCCGGGTCCGGCCGAGCCGGGCAGGAAGAGCTGCGGCACCTCGGGCGGCACCACCGGTCGGGAGGGGGGCGCGGGCACCTCGGCCGGCGCGGGAGGGGGAGCGCTGCGCTGGGCCGCCGCGGCCACGGGCGCCGTCGCCGGCCCAGCCGCCGGCGCCGCCGCCGGAGGCCTCGCCTCCATCAGCCGTCCGATCTGCGCCCGGGTGAGCGGGCCCCGCAGATAGGACATCACCCACCGGGTCTGGAAGACCGACGGCCCCTCCTCGTGCACGTTGTGCAGCAGGAAGACCCGCTTGCCCAGACCGGCCAGGATCCGCTCCATCTCCTGCCTGTCGATGCCGCCCGCCGCCCCCTCCAGACCCTCGAGGACCCGCGCCTTGTCGCGCTCCGTCTGCAGACGCCCGATCATCCAGGTGCCGGTGTTGGACAGCCCCTTGTAGTCGAGGTCCACCGGGTTCTGGGTGGCGAGCACCACTCCCAGGCCGTAGGCCCGGGCCTGCTTGAGCAGGGTGAGCAGGGGGCGCTTCGAGGGCGGCTCCGCCACCGGCGGCATGAACCCGAAGATCTCGTCCATGTAGAGGATCGCCCGCAGGCTGGTGGTGCCGGGCCGGCTGCGCATCCAGCCCAGCGTCTGGTTGAGCAGCAGCGAGACGAAGAACATCCTCTCCGCCTCGGAGAGGTGGGCGATCGAGAAGATGGCGTGTCGCGGCTTGCCGGCAGCGGTGTAGAGCAGGGAGTCGACGTCCAGGGGCGCCCCCGACAGCCAGCCCTGGAAGGTGGGCGCCGCCAGGAGGTTGTTCAGCAGCATCGCGAGCTTGAAGCGGTCGCGCGACGGGAAGAAGGACTCGAGATCCAGGACTCCCACCCGCTCCATGGGCGGCGCCTGGATCGCCTGGATGAGGCTCCCCAGCGAGACCTCGGCTCCCTCGCGCCAGAGCCTGTCCAGGAGGTTCGACAGCAGGATGTGCTCGCGGCTCTGGATGGGATCGGCGTCGACCCCCAGGAGACCCAGCAGGCTGGTGGCCGTGGAGGCGATGCGATCGCGGAAGAGGTCCGCGTCGTCCACGACCTCGCGGGGCGGCGCCTGGAAGGAGGAGAGGATGGAGATCGGCAGACCGGCCTCGCTGCCGGGGGTGTAGATGGCGAACTCCGCCGACTCGCGCAGCCGGCGGATGCGCTCTCCGTCCAGCCCCCAGGAGGCCAGCCCCTCGCGCCAGAGCCGGGCCTGGGCCGCGGCGTACTCGTCGGGGTCGAGGCCCTTGCGGCGGGCGTCGTCCTCGTTGATCCAGGGACGGAAATCGCCCGGCGCCAGGTCGGGGAAGGTCAGCAGCAGATTCCCCAGGTCGCCTTTCGGGTCGATGATCAGGGCGGGAATCCCGTCCAGGGCCGCCTCCTCCAGCAGACCCACGCAGAGCCCCGTCTTCCCCGACCCCGTCATGCCCACGCACACCGCGTGGGTGACGAGGTCCTTGGAGTCGTAGAGCAGGAGCCCGCCGTCCCTCTCCTCCCCTCCGGGGTCGTGGTGCCGGCCGAGGTAGAACGACCCCAGCTTCTCGTACTGGTGCATCCCGTCTCCTCCTCCTCGCCGCCGCGAAGCTACCCCGCCGGCGGGCGGCAAGGCAAACCACCGCGCCCGCGGCGGGTCACTCCCAGCGCCGCGGGTCCAGGTCGCAGGGCAGCGGGGTGAGAGAGACGACCCCCTCCTGCCTCACCTCGTAGAGATTCTCCAACCGAACCCCCCACCCCCGCTCCGGATAGTAGAGTCCCGGCTCCAGGGTCACCAGGTCGGCCACCTCCAGGAGACCGGCCGGGCCCGTCTGGACGCGGAAGGAGGGCAGCTCGTGGAGCTCGAAGCCCACTCCGTGGCCCACGCCGTGCACGTAGCCCGACTCGGTGCCGGGATGGGAGAGCGGGGTGGGATGCCCGGCGGCGCGGACCCGCTCGCAGACCAACTGCTGGAGCTCCTGGCCGGCGACCCCGGGGAGAGCGGCCCCGCGGGCCTCGGCGAGCGCCCCCTCGACCTCTGCGGCGGCCTCGGCGAGCCCCTCCGGCGGCCGCCCCACGCAGAAGGTGCGGGTGCAGTCGGCGAAGAGACGCCGGCGGGGGAAGAGATCCACCACCAGCGCCTCACCGGCCCGGATCGTCCTCTCCGAGGCGCCTCGGCTGTGGGGAATGCCCGCCTCGCGGCCCGCGGCGACGATGTTGCCCTCCGGCTGGTCGAGGCCGTGCCGGGCGAAGACGGCGGCGGCGCGGGCGCGCAGCCGCCCCGCCGTCACGGGGCCCTCCGCGTCGGCCAGCGGCCGCCCCTCGGCCACGAAGCCGCCGGCGAGCACCCGGGCGATCTGGAGGAAGGCCTCCCGGGCGCCCGCCGCGGCGCGCCGCGCGTCCTCGAGCTCCTCCGCGGTCTTGCGCTTCCGCAGCCGGCGCAGGGCCCCCCGCGCGGAGACGAAGCTCCAACCGCCGGCGGCCAGGGCGCCGCAGGCCTCCACCAGGTCGCCCGCCGCGGCGTGCCCGCCGACCCCCACGAGCCCCGGCGCGACCCCGGCCCGCTCGAGGGCGCGCTCCAGCACCCCGGCCAGGACGCCGGCGCCCTCGCCGCGGCTCTCGAGCAGCTCCCGCACTCCCAGCTCGGCCGGCTCCAGCAGGGCGAGCCCGGTGCCGGCGGCCTCCTCCCGCTCCATGGCCGTCAGGAACGCCAGTCGGGGCTCTTCGTCGCGCGGCCAGATGAGCAGACTCTCGCCGAGGTGCGCCCCGCCCACGAAGGGCGCCAGGTCCGGGTCGCGGCTCGAGCCGGCGACGACCACCGCCGCGACCCAGTCACCGAAGTCGAGAGTCCGGCGCGGCCGCGCCGGCGCGCCCGCCGCCACGCCAGGGCCCGCGCTCAGGCGCTGACGACGTTGCGGTCGATGAAGTCGGCGAAGCGGGACTTGGGCGCCGCACCCACCATCCGGTCGGCCGGCTGGCCGTCCTTGAAGAGGATGAAGGTCGGGATGCCGCGCACGTCGTACTTCATCGCCAGGCTCTGGTGATGGTCGACGTTGAGCTTGGCCACGTGGACCTCCTCCGTCTCCTCGGCCAGCTCCTCCAGCACCGGGGCCACCGCCCGGCAGGGGCCGCACCACTCGGCCCAGAAGTCCACCAGCACCGGCTTGTCGGAGTTGAGCACCTTCTCCTCGAAGTTCGCCTCCGACAGCTCTACGATCTTGTCACTCGCCATGAAAAACCACCTCGCTCGTTGTCGCTGATTCTACCGCCCCGCCCGCCGCTTCGCTCGTCCGTTCGACCATCACCAACAAGCCGAGGAGCGAAAGTATTCTCGCGCCTCCGCCGCATCCCGTCCGATCTGCTCGGAGAGGGCCTCGAGCGAAGGGAAGCGGTGCTCGCCGCGGAGCCGCCGGCAGAAGAGGAGCTCCGCCGGGCGGCCGTAGAGATCGCCCTCGAAGTCCAGCAGGTGCGCCTCGGCGACCGGCCTCCCCTCGGTGCTCACCGTGGGCCGCACCCCCAGGTTGGCCACCGCCGGGCGGGGCGGCTCGTCTTCCAGCCGCACACCCACCGCGTACACGCCGTGGGCGGGCAGCAGCTCGTTGGCGGTCTCGAGGTTGGCTGTGGGCCAGCCGATCGAGCTGCCCCGGCCGTCGCCGTGGACGACGACCCCCTCCACGGCGTAGGGACGGCCGAGCATCTCGCGGGCCGCGGCGACGTCGCCCGCGGCCACCGCCTCGCGGATCCGGGTGCTCGAGATGGCCTCGCCGTCGTGCCGCACCTTGGGAACCTCCTCGACGTCGAAGCCCTGCTCGTCGCCCAGCCGCCGGAGCAGCTCGAGGTTGCCCTGCCGCCCCCTGCCGAAGGAGAACTTCTCCCCCACCAGCACCGCCCGCGCTCCCAGCGCCCCGACCAGGAAGCGACGCACGAACTCCTCGGCGGTGGTCTCGGCGAAGGCGGGGGTGAAGCGGACCACCGCCAGGGCGTCCAGGCCGCACCCTTCCAGGAGGGTCACCTTCTGGGATCGGGTCGTCAGGGCCGGCACCTCGGCCCCCGGCGTCAGGACGGTACGGGGATGGGGATCGAAGGAGACCGCCACCGCGGGCGCTCGCAGCCGCGCGGCGCGCTCGGTCACCCGGGACAGGACGGCCCGCTGACCGCGGTGGACCCCGTCGTAGTTCCCCACCGTGACCACCGCCCGGCGCGGCAGGTCGTCGCGGCCCCAGGCGTCCTCGAAGACCCGCATCCGCCCGGGCTAGGCGGCCGCCGGCTCGACGCCGGGCCGGCCCACCGGGCCGACGATGCGCCCCACGAGGTCGTCGGCGTACGCCTCGGTGACCTCCACCTCGGCCGCAGCCGGCGGGAGGGCGTGGCCGTCGTTGATCAGCAGCCGGCCGTCGATCTCCGGCGCCATGCCCTGGTGACGACCCTCCAGCAGGTGCTCGGTCTCGGCGCAGACCCCTTCGACCAGAGCCGGCAGCCTCCGGCCCACCAGCCGCTGGCGCCGGGCCAGGGAGATCGGGCGCTGGACCTCGAGCAGCTCGTCGTACCGCCGCCGCGCGACGGACCGCGGCACCTGCCCGGGCAGCCGGGACGAAGGGGTGTCCTCCTCGCGGCTGAACACGAACGCCCCCAGG
>JAWWBN010000192.1:0-7577 GCA_033720955.1 Thermoanaerobaculia bacterium
CGCCACCTCGGGGGCCGCCGCGCCGGTCGCCCCGGCCTCGGCGGCGGGGGCGAAGCGGGCCGCGGAGACCGACGCCAGCAGGTAGGCGGTGAGCAGCAGCGCCGGCAGGGCGACGAAGGCCACCGACCGGGCCAGTGCCGTGCCTCGCCGCCGCCGCCGGGGGCGGAACCGGCCCTCGATGGAGTCGAGGTTCTCCTGCACCGCCTCCTTGAGGATCCGTCGCTTGAGTCGCCGCTTGCCGGTCATCGTCTGCTCGCGATGCTACTACGAAGAGGCGCCCGCCGAGCCGCCCGCGGCGGAGATTCTCCCACTGTCGAGCAGGTTTACGGCCGCCCGCACCGTCGCGAGGTGGATCTCCACCACCTCGTCGATCCGCTCGGCGTAGCCCCCCGCCATCGCCACGGCCACCGGCACGCCCGCCTCCCGGCAGCGGGTGAGGACCCGGCGGTCGCGCTCCGCCAGCCCGGCGGGGGTCAGCGCCAGCCGCCCCAGGCGGTCGCCGGCGTAGGGGTCGGCGCCGGCCAGGTAGACGGCGAGACCACAGCCGGCCAGCGGGACCCGGTCCAGAGCGCCGTCGAGCGCCGCCAGGTACTCGCCGTCGCCCGCGCCGTCGTCCAGGGCCACGTCGAGATCGCTCCGCGCCTTGCGGAAGGGGTAGTTGCGCCGCCCGTGCACCGAGAGGGTGAACACCGACGGGTCGCCGGCGAAGATCGTCGCCGTGCCGTCCCCCTGGTGCACGTCGCAGTCGAGGATGACCGCCCGCTCGATCCGCCCCTCCGCCCGCAGCGCCGCCACCGCCACCGCGGCGTCGTTGAAGACGCAGTAGCCCTCGCCCCGGTCGGCGAACGCATGATGGGTGCCCCCGGCCAGGTTGACGCCGCCGCAAGAGGCCAGGGCGGAGCGGCAGGCGCCCAGCGTGCCGCCCACCGAGCGCCGCGAGCGCTCCACCAGCTCGCGCGACCAGGGGAAGCCGAGCCGGCGCAGCTCGTCGGGGGTCAGACGCCCGGTCGTCACCCGCTCCACCCAGTCGCGGGTGTGGACCCGGAGCAGCTCCTCGTCGGTCGCCGCGCCGGGGACCGCCAGGCCGGCGGGCGCCAGACCCTCCTCCTCCACCGCCCGTCGCAGACGCGCGTACTTGGCCATGGGGAAGCGGTGGCCGGGGGGCAACGGCAGGGGATAGGCGTCGGAGGAGAAGATCCGCACGGGGCGCCGAGTGTACCGGCGACCCGGTCGGCGCTCCGCCAATGTCGAAGCGGCCGCCGCCGGGGGCGCCATCTGGGGTAACCTCCGCGCCAAACGACCAGGGAGTCCGCCATGCTCGCCCACCAGATCCCCGCCGTCCAGAAGGCCCTCGCCCGCGAGGGGCTCGACGGCTGGTTCTTCTCCTGCTTCCAGAGCAGCGACCCGATCAGCCACGACCTGCTGGGACTGGCCGAAGGCCAGCTCCTGAGCCGGCGCTGCTACTACCTGGTGCCCCGCGAAGGCGAGGCGCGGCGGCTGGTCCACGCCCTCGAGCCGGCCATGCTCGACGGTCTGCCGGGCAGCCAGCGCGAGTACCTCACCTGGCAGAGTCACGACGCCGAGCTCGCGCGGCTGGTCACCGGCTGCGAGCGGGTCGCGGCCCAGTACTCGCCGAACAACGCGCTGCCGGCGATCTCGCGGCTGGACGTCGGCACGGGCGAGCGCTTGCGGGCGCTGGGCCTCGAGCTCGTCTCGTCCGCCGAGCTGGTGCAGGAGTTCGCCGCCGTCTGGTCGCGGGAGCAGCTCGAGGGGCACCGCCGCGCCTGCGCCCACCTCCACGAGATCGCCCACGCCGCCTTTGCGCGGGTCGGCGAGGCCCTCTCGACGGGGCGCGAGATCGACGAGCATGCGGTTCAGAGGTTCATCCTGGAACAGTTCGAGCGGCGCGGGCTGTGGACCGAGTCGCACCCCATCGTCGGGGTCAACGCCAACAGCGCCGATCCCCACTACCAGCCGGGCCCGGAGCGCACCGCCGCCATCCGCCGCGGCGACTTCCTCCTGGTGGACCTCTGGGCGAAGGAGAAGCGCTCGGGGAGCGTCTACGCCGACATCACCTGGTGCGGCGTCTGCGCCGCCTCGCCGGAGGACCGCCACGCCGAGGTGTTCGGCGTCGCGGTCGCGGCGCGCGACGCCGGGCTGGGTCTCATCCGGAGCCGCTATCCCGACACCCCCGTCGCGGGCTATGAGGTGGACGACGCCACCCGCCGGGTGATCGACGAAGCCGGTTACGGCGACCGGTTCATCCACCGCACCGGGCACTCCATCGGCATCCAGGACCACGGCCACGGCGCCAACCTCGACAACCTGGAGACCCACGACACCCGGCGTCTGGCGCCCATGACCGGCTTCTCCATCGAGCCCGGCATCTACCTGACCGGCGACTTCGGCGTGCGCACCGAGATCGACGTCGTGCTCACCCCGGACGGGGTGGAGGTGACCGGCGGCGAGCCGCAGCGCGAGCTGATCCGCGTCCTCGCCTGACGCGCGAGCGCCGCCGGTCCCGCGTCGTGACCCCCTCCCTCCCTCCCCGCCGGCCGTCGCCGGTGGAGCGGGTCCGAGGCGAGCCCCCCACCGACCCCTCCTGGCGCGCCGACGCGCTGGCCGGCAGCCGCCACAGCCGTCTGCTCGACGAGCTGCGACTGCCCGTCGGCGACGCCGACCCGGAGCGCGCCGCGGCGCTCTGCGCCGAGGTGGCCCGGCTCGCCCTGGGCGACCTCGCGCCGGCGCTGATCCTCCTGCCGCCCGACCTGCGTCGCCGGGCCCAGACCCTGGCCGCCTACACCCTGACCCTCTTCGACTTCGCCGCCCAGAGCGGGCTGGAGGGGGAGCGGCTGTCGCAGATCAACCGCTGGGAGTTCGAGCTCGAGGCGGCGCTGGACGGCGAGCCCGCGACGCAGCCGGTCTTCGTGAGCCTCCAGCGCGAGGAGGCGAGGCGGCCGTGGGACCGGGAGGCCCTCGACCGGGTCGTGGCCGCGGGGCGGCGCCGGGTCCTGCGACCGCGGCCCCGCACCGCCGCGGAGCTGGCCGCCGAGAGCGAGGCGGTGGGCGCCGCCCTCTTGACGGCGCTGGCGGGCCCGCGGGCCGGCGCCGAGGGGGGGCGGCTGGGCGGAGTGCTGCTCCGGGTCGCCGCGCTGCGCGACCTGGGCGAGGCGGCGCGTCGGGGCCGGGCGGGCCTGCCGCTGGAGGAGCTACCCCCTGCGGAGGCCGGGGAGCCTCTCCCCCCCGGACGCGTCGGAGAAGCGGTCGCGGCCGAGTCGGAGCGCCTCCGCCGCCTCCTGGACGGGGGCTTCGATCTGGCGACCCTCCCGGCCGGCCTGGGTCCGGCCGCGCGCTACTCGGTGAGAGCCGCCGACGCGCTGCTGCGTCGCATCGCCGCCCTCGGAGCCGAGGTGACCCGGCGCCCCCCGGTGCTGGGTCTGGCGCCCCGTCTCCTGCTGCTGGTGCGCGCCCGCGCCGGGCTCTAGGCGAGCACGCCGGCCTCGGGGGCGGGGCCCGCGCCGGCCTCCGCCCGCGCCGCCCTCAGTAGCTCTCGCCCGGCTCGAGCCGCACCACCTCGCAGGTGGCGCCGATGTCGGCGAGCTCCTTCTGGAGCCGCTCCGGCGTGCCGGTGAGCAGGGGGAAGGTGCCCCAGTGGATCGGGATCACCCGGGGCACCTGCAGGAAGCGGCAGGCGCAGGCGGCCGCGGCCGGCCCCATGGTGAACAGATCGCCGATGGGCAGGAACGCCAGCTCCGGACGCCACAGCTCGGCGATCAACTGCATGTCGGAGAAGAGGGCCGTATCGCCGGCGTGGTAGAAGGTGTAGCCGCCCCCCATCCGCACCACGTACCCGCAGGCCGCCCCGGCGGAGACGGTGCCGTCGGGCTCCAGGGCGCCGGCGGAGTGGTCGGCGCGCACCATGCGCACCTCCAGCCCCAGCAGCTCCTGGGCGCCGCCCAGGTTCATGGGCGAGGGGTTGCCGATCCCCTTGCCCGCGAGCCACTCGCAGACCTCGAAGGTGCCGACGATCCTCGGCTGGTGCTCGCGGGCCAGCTCCAGCAGGTCGCCGATGTGGTCCGAGTGACCGTGGGTGATCAGCAGGCCGTCCAGACGCTCCAGGCGGTGCAGCGTCTCGGGGCAGGCCGGGTTGCTCTTCACCCAGGGGTCGATGAGCAGCACCTCCCCCCCGGGCAGGTCGCAGCGGACGGTGGCGTGGCCGTAGTAGACGAAGCGGGGGCGAGGGTGTGGAGGGACGGCGGCGGCACTCGTCATCTGCGCTCTCCGTTTCAGGGGCCGGCCGGGGCGAGGCGGAAGGTGGAGCGGTGCCAGGCGGCCAGCTCCGGGAAGCGCTCGAACAGCCGCGACGTGGGCAGGGTGCCGCCGCTCTTGCGGGTCAGCTTGACGAGGGCCCGGCCCGCCTTGGGGCCTGCCTTGCCGGTGAGCACCCGCGCGCCCTCGTGAAAGGCCGCCTGAAAGGCCAGCCACTCCTCCATGGCCACGCCGGGCCGGTAGTCGGCGAGGGAGAGGGGCGCCGCGCCCGGCGGACGCAGCGTCGCGGCCACGCGGCCCATGCGGTCGGCCTCGGCGGCGCCGTCCTTGAGCCACGCCGACAGCAGCACCGTGTGGGCCAGGACCTCCCCGCTCCAGAGCTCCGCGGCCCCGAGGCCGGCGTTCTCGAGCAGGATGCGGGCTCCCTCGAGCTGCCCGAGCAGGTCGCCCACCCGGAGACTCGCGGCCTCCTCGGGTCCCCCGCGCACCATCTCGGGCTGGCCCGCGGGTGGCGGCTGGCCCTGCATGAGGTCGCTCCACAGCTCGACGGTGCCCTCGTCCCCCCAGGCGGCGAGCGCCAGGATCTGCATGGGGAAGCGGGCGGGAAAGCCGTAGGGCAGGCCGAGCCCGACCCGCTCCCACTCCTCCCGGGAGAGGACGTAGATGGCGAGAGGAGTCTTGCGGTCGGTCCAGCCCGAGACCCGCGCGCTGAGCCGCTCGAAGGTGCGCTGGACCCGCACGGCCCGGTCCAGCGAGCCGGCGCTGTAGCTCACGTTGACCGTCTCGCCGCGCAGCACCGGGAGCGTCCAGAGGCTGGAGCGGTCGCTCTCCTGAGCGGACGCGAGCGCGGCCACACCGAGCAGGCCGGCGACGAACCAGAGCGTTGGCTTCGACTTCACCGCGCCCGAGTCTATCGCTCGCGCCCCTGGTAGACTTCCCGCCGTGAGCGCGGCACCGGCGATCTCCCCCATCGCGGTCGTCGCGGCCCTCGGCGGGATCTGCGACCCAGGGCGCCCGCCGCGTCGGAGGCCGCGCACCGGCGTCCCGGGGCGCGGGACGAGCCGGCGGCCCGCCCACCACGACGAAGACGGCCGGCATCGTGCCGGCGAGGCGAAGGAGGAGAGGGAATCATGAGCGATCTCGCCGGAAAGGTGGCGCTGGTCACCGGCTCCAGCTCGGGGCTCGGCCTGGCGGCCGCCCGCGCTCTGGCGGAGCGGGGCGCCCGTGTCGGCATCAGCAGCCGCGGCGGCGACAAGCTGGAGCGGGCGCGGGCCGAGCTGGAGAAGGCCGGGGCCGAGGTGGTGGCCATCCCGGCCGACCTGCGCGACCCGTCGCAGCTCGAGGAGCTCGTCTCCGGCGTCGAGGAGCAGCTCGGGCCGGTGGACATCCTGGTGGGCAACGGCGGCGGACCCCGCGTCAAGCCGGCCGCGGAGCTGGACGATGCCGACTGGGAGGAGGCGATCCCGCTGGTCTTTCTCTTCATCCCGCGGCTCTGCCGGCTGGTGCTGCCGGGGATGCGCCGCCGCCGGTGGGGCCGGATCCTGGCGATCAACTCGGTCTCGTCCAAGCAGCCCATTCCGGGTCTGGCGCTGTCGAACTCGCTGCGACCGGCGGTCCTCGGCTATCTCAAGACCCTGGCCCTCGAGGTGGCCGGGGACGGGGTGACCATCAACGCCATCCTGCCCGGCTACACCCGGACCGACCGCCAGGTGGAGCTGGCGACCGCGGTGGGCCAGCGCACCGGCGAGAGCACCGACCGGGTGATCGCCCGGCAGGGAGAGGAGATCCCCATCCGGCGGATGGCCGAGCCCTGGGAGATCGGCCGGGTGATCGCCTTTCTCTGCTCGCCCCAGGCCTCCTACCTGACCGGCCAGGCCGTCGCCGTGGACGGCGGCTACGTGCGCGGCCTGCTGTAGCGGGCGCCGGCGGGGCCGAGGCGGCGCGGCTCGGGGAAACCTACTTTGTGACACAAAGTACTTGACACGACGGCGCGGCGGCGTCTACTCTCCTGCCGTGGCCGGCGAACCCCTCCCCCGCCCCCTCCGCTCTCCCGACCGGCTCAGCGACCGGGCCGCCGACAACCTGCGCTACATCCGGGCCGCCATGGAGGGCGCCTCGCGGTTCACCGGGGTCTCCGGCTGGGGCGAGCTGCTCGTGGGGCTGACGGCGCTGCTGGCGGCCGCCGTCGCCGCCGCCCAGCCCAGCCGGACGGCCTGGCTGACGGTCTGGGGAGTCGAGGCGGCCCTCGCGGCGGCGATCACCATCGGCGCCATGACGCTCAAGGCGCGGCGCGCCCGCACCCCGCTCCTCGGGCGGCCGGGCCGCCGCTTCGCCCTCGGGCTCACGCCCCCCTTCGTCGCCGGAGCCCTCCTGACCTGGGTCTTCCTGCGCGCCGGGGCGCCCGAGGCGCTGCCGCCGCTCTGGCTGCTCATGTACGGGACCGGAATCGCCGCCGGCGGCGCCTTCTCCATCCGCATCGTGCCGATCATGGGTCTCTCCTTCATGGCGACGGGAGCGGTGGGCTTCTTCCTTCCCGCCGCCTGGGGGGACCTGCTGCTGGCGGCCGGCTTCGGCGGTCTCCACCTGCTCTTCGGCGCGCTGATCTGGAGACGTCATGGCGGCTAGGCCGCAGCCGGCCGACGTCGACGAGCGGACCGGGGGCCGGGGCGGGGAGAGCTCGACCGGCGATGCGCCGCTGCCGGCGCCGGTACCCGAGAAGCTCGACCGTCTGATCCACACCCGGCTGCGGCTGGGGATCGTCTCGGCGCTGGCGGTGAACGAGAGCCTGAGCTTCAACGACCTGAAGTCGCTGCTGGCCACCACCGACGGCAACCTCTCCGCCCACGCGCGCAAGCTGGAGGACGCCGGCTACATCGCCTGCGAGAAGTCGTTCCGGGGCCGCATGCCGAGAACCGAGTTTCGGCTGGAGCCGCGGGGGCGCCGGGCTCTCGACCGCTATCTGGAGCACATGGACGCCCTGATCCGGGCGACCCGGGGGGAGTAGATCCGATGAGCGCCCCGTTCCACGTCGCAGCGATCATGGACGGCAACGGCCGCTGGGCGAAGCGGCGCGGCCTGCCCCGCACGGAGGGGCACCGCCGCGGCGCCGAGGCGGCCCGGCGGGTGATCGAGGCGGCGCCGGGGCTGGGGATCGACACCCTCACCCTCTTCGCCTTCTCCTGTGACAACTGGAAGCGGCCGCCGCGCGAAGTCGCGGCGCTCATGGAGCTGCTCAAGGTGACCCTGGAGCGCGAGAGCCGTCGCAGCCGCGACAACGGCCGCTCATCCACCAGCGGGCTCGCCGCCAG
>JAWWBN010000193.1:0-7534 GCA_033720955.1 Thermoanaerobaculia bacterium
AGTATGCGATGAAGCGGGGACTGGACGTCGATTCTTTCGCGCCCAGGCTTTCCTTCTTTTTCAATTCGCATATGAACTTCTTCGAGGAGATCGCGAAGTTCCGCGCGGCCCGGATGGTCTGGGCCAAGGTCATGCGCGAGCGCTTCGGGGCCCAGCAGGAGCGGTCGTGGATGCTGCGCTTCCACACCCAGACGGCGGGCTGCTCGCTCACCGCCCAGCAGCCCTACAACAACGTGGTGCGCACCACCGTCCAGGCGCTGGCCGCCGTGCTGGGCGGCACCCAGTCGCTGCACACCAACGCCCTCGACGAGACGCTGGCCCTGCCCAGCGAGGAGAACGCCCGCCTGGCCCTGCGCACCCAGCAGATCCTCGCCCACGAGTCCGGAGTGATCAACACGATCGATCCGCTGGGCGGCAGCTACTTCGTGGAGGAGATGACCCGTCGCATGGTGGAGGGGTGCGAGCAATACTTCCGCCGGATCGACGAGATGGGCGGCATGGTGGAGGCGATCGAGGCGGGGTTCCCGCAGCGCGAGATCATGGAGGCCTCCTACGCCTATCAGCTCGCTGTGGACCGCGACGAGAAGCTCATCGTGGGCGTCAACGCCTTCCGCTCGGAGGAGCAGGAGGAGATGGAGATCCTGCAGATCCCGGAGGAGCTGGCCGACCAGCAGATCGACTTCCTGCACCGGGTGAAGGAGCGGCGGGACGCCGGGGCGGTGACCCGGACCCTCGACCGGCTGCGCCGCGGCGCCGCCGGCGACGAGAACACCATGCCGCTGCTCCTCGACTGCGTCAAGGCCTACTGCTCGGTCGGCGAGATCACCGACGCCCTGCGCGACGTCTTCGGCACCTACGAGGAGCCCGCCGTCTTCTGACGGGTCGCCCGGCGCTCTTCTCCTTTTGCTAGCATCTTGGCGATGAACCGTGGGAACCGGCGCATCCTCATCGCCAAGCCGGGGCTCGACGGCCACGACCGCGGGGCGAAGGTCGTGGCGCGCGCCCTGCGGGACGCCGGGTACGAAGTGATCTACACCGGTCTTCGGCAGACGCCGGAGCAGATCGCCGCGGCCGCCGTCCAGGAGGACGTCGCCGCGGTGGGCCTGTCCATCCTCTCGGGAGCCCACAACGTCCTGGTGCCGGAGATCATCCGGCTGCTCGGGGCACAGGGAGCCGACGACGCGCTGGTCTTCCTGGGTGGGATCATCCCCGATACCGACATCGAAGGTCTGCGCCAGGCCGGCGTGGACGAGGTCTTCCTGCCGGGCACGAACACCCGGTCGATCGTCCGCTACCTGGACGAGCGGCTGGGCGACGGCGCTCCGGCGGCCGAGTGAGAGGGGCCATGCGCAAGACGATCCTGCTCGCGGACGACAGCGTGACCATCCAGAAGGTCGTCGAGTTGACCTTCATGGAAGAGGACGTGGAGGTGATCACGGTGGGAACCGGCAGCGAGGCGCTCGAGCGGCTCGAAGAGGTGGCCCCGGACCTGGTGATCGCCGACGTCCACATGCCCGGCGCCGACGGCTTCGAGGTCTGCCGCGCCGTCAAGGCGAGCCGGCCGGAGGTTCCCGTTCTCCTGCTGGTGGGGACCTTCGAGCCCTTCGATCCCGATCAGGCCACGGCCGCCGGGGGCGATGCCTTCCTGAAGAAGCCGTTCGATTCCCAGGAGCTGATCCGGGTCGCCGAGCGTCTGCTGGAGGGAGGCGGGAGCGAGGCCGAGGAGGCGGAGGAGGAGGGCCCGCTGGAGACGGAGGAGGAGAGGGACCTGGCGGCCGATGAGAGCGCCGAGGAGGCCGAGCCGGCCGCGATGGAGATGACGGTGGAAGCGGGGGAGTGGGAAGAGGCCGTCGCGGCGGAGGGGCAGCCCGCGCCCGCCGCCGCCCCCGATCGCCAGCTCTCCGACGAGGAGGTGGACCGGGTGGCCCGGCGGGTGGTGGAGCTGCTGGCTCCCGACACCGTCCGCGAGGTGGCCTGGGAGGTCGTGCCCGATCTCGCCGAGGTGGTCATCAAGGACCGCCTGCGCGAGCTCGAGGGCCAGGTCGAGTAGCCGCCGGGCGGGAGGCCGGGTCCCACGCCACGATTCGAGGACCACGCGCGGCGCCTCGCCGCCCTCTGGCCGCCGGCGGCCGGCGAGCTGGTGGCCGTGCGGGCGGTGGACTCGACGAACGCCCTGGCGCGGCGGATCCTCGCCGCGGCCCACCTTCCCCCGAAGCCCTTCGGGGTGACGGCCTGGGAGCAGATGGAGGGTCGGGGCCGGCGGGGGAACCGGTGGCTCAGTCCGCCGGGCGGCGGCGTCTACCTGACCTCGGTCCTGCCGGTGCCGGCGGCGCGGGTCAGCTCGCTGCCGCTGGTGGCCGCGGCCGCGGTCTGCGGGGAGCTGGACGCCTGGGTGGAGCCGGCTTGCCGGATCAAGTGGCCCAACGACCTCCTGGTGGACGGGTCCAAGGTGGGAGGGCTGCTGATCGAGTCGCTTCCGGCCCCGGGGGAGAGGCGCTGGGCGCTCGTCGGGGTCGGGGTGAACCTGCTCCCGCCGCCGGGCCTCCCCGCCGCCGGAGGCCTGAGGGGTCACGGGGTCGGGGCGGAAGAGGGCGCCGCCCTGACCGCTCGTCTGGCGGGTGCCCTGGTCTCGGCTCTCTCCGAGGCCGGGGAGCCGGCGGCGGCCGCGGCCGCGTTCCGGCGCTGGAGCGTCCACCGCGAGGGCGAGCGTCTCTCCTACCGCGACGCCTCGGGTGCGGTTCACAGCGGGCGCTTCCGCGGCCTGGACGAAAGCGGCTTCCTGCGTCTGGAGAGCGACGGCGAGGAGCGGCGGCTCACGGCGGCGGAGCTCGTGGAGTGAGCGAGCGAGACGGGGGCCGGGAGGGCTCCCAGGAGGACCACGCCTACTTCCAGGCCATCGAGGCGACCTTTCTGCGGCTCCGCGGCTCGCCCCTGCTGCTCTCTCCCGCCGACTGGCGGGTCGCACGCCGGTGGCGCCGCGCCGGGCTGCCGCTGACCCTCGTCGAGCGGACGCTGGAGGAGTTCTTCGCGGCCCGGGCGCGGCGCGGCGCCGAGGGCAGGGTGAACTCGCTGCGCTACTGCGCCCCCGCGGTCGAGCGCGCGGCCAGGGAGTGGCGTCGGCTCACCGCTCCGGCCGCGGCGGGCGAGCCGGAGGCCTTCGACCTGGAGCGCCGTCTCTCGGCGTTGGCCGAAGCGCTGCCCGCCGGCCTCCGCGGTCGCTCGCGGCGGGCGGCGGAGATCAGGGGGCTCAGGGGCGAACCGGAGGAGATCGAGAATCGCCTGGGGGAGCTCGACCGCGCCCTCGTCGAGGAGGCGAGCGAGAGGCTCGGCGCGGACGAGCGGGCCGAGCTGGAGGAGGAGGCCGCCCTGGCCCTGACCCACCTCGGGGGGCGGCTGAGCCCAGAGGAGCTCGGGCGGATCCGAGAGCGGCTGGTGCGCCGCGCGGTGCGCCGGCGGGCGGGGCTGCCCACCCTCTCGCTGTTCTCGGCCGAGGCCCGCGCCGCGGACGGCTGAGGCGGCGCCGGAAGGAAGCCCGCCGGGAAGTCGTCTCTTCCGGTGTGGGGCGCGCTCCAGACCCCGGCCGGGCAGGCCGCCGCGGCCTGCGTGGCGGGCGCCGTAGCGGCGTCGGCCCTCCCGCGGGGCGCCGTGCTGCCGGGGCTGGCCGCGGCGGCTGGCGGCCTGGCGCTGGGCGGCCCCGGAGGCCGCTCCCTGGCCGCGGCGGCGGTGGGGCTCGCTCTCGCCTGGGCCGGCGGGCTGGCGCCGCCGTCGTCCCCCGTCGGCCGCCCCGAACGGCCCAGCGTGGTCACTGGCGAGCTCCAGGGGCGTTGGCGCCCCGCCGCCTTCGGCTGGAGCGGCTCGCTGCGGGCGCGCGTGGTGCGCCAGGGGAGAGAGGTCGAGACCTGGCGCGGCGAGGTGCGTCTGAGCGTTCCGTCGCAGCCGCCGCCGGCCGCCGTCGTCCGGGTGACGGGCTACCTTCTGCCGCCGGCGTCGTTCGGCAACCCCGGGGCGGGCGCCGGCGGTCCCTGGCGGATGCGGGTCAAGAGCGAGCGGTTTCTGGAGGTGGTGCGCCCGGCGGCGCTGGGGAGCATCCGGCGGAGCCTGCGGGAGAGGCTCGTCCGGCGGATGGGAGGGGGCGCGGGGAGCCCCGGACAGCGGCTGGCGCGAGCGCTGCTTCTGGGGGAGCCCCGGGCGCTGCCGGAGCGGGTGACCCGGGGGCTGCGGCGCTCTGGTCTCGGGCACCTCCTGGCGGTCTCCGGCCTCCACGTCGGTCTGGTGGCGGGGCTGGGCGGCTTGGCGGGAGGGGTGCTGCTGCGCCGGGCGCGGTGGCTGCCCGCCCTGGTCGGCGCGGTGGCGTACCTCGGGATGGTCGGCCCGCGGCCGGCGATCCTCCGCGCGGCCGGGATGGCGGTGCTGGCGGTGGTCGCGCTGCGCCACGGACGGCCGCCGGCGGCCCTTCACACTCTCGCCCTCTGCGCCGCCCTGCTGACCGGCTGGGATCCGGGGGTGACGCAGGACCTGGGGTTCCGCCTGACGGTGTCGGCGACCGCCGGGATCGTGCTCTCCGGGCCACTTCTGGCGGACCGCTGGAAGGGTCTCCCCCGGCCCCTGGCTCGAGCCCTGGCGGCGACAGTGGCGGCGCAGCTCGCGACTCTGCCGTGGGCGCTGCCGGTCTTCCACCTCGCCACACCCGCCGCGCCGCTGCTCAACCTGGCCGCGATCCCGTGGACGGCGGGCGCTCTGGCCATCATCCTCCTCTGGAGCGCCGCTACGGCGCTCGGCTGGGTGGCGGCCGCGGCGGCGCTCCGACCCCTGCTCGAGACGGCCGCGGCACCGTACTACGCCCTGGCGGAGCTACCCGCCGCCCGCGCCGGAGCGGTGCCCGTCACGGCGGGCGCCTGGACCGCGCTCCTCGCCGCGGCGGGGCTCCTTCTGCTGGTGCGCCGGCCGTGGGGGCTGGCCGTCGCGCCTCTCGTCGTCCTTCTGCTGGCCGCAGGGGGCGGAGGAGGGGAGGCTCCACGGCTGACGCTGCTGGACGTGGGGCAGGGGGAGGCGATCCTGCTGCAGGACCGGGAGCAAGCGGTCCTGCTGGACGGGGGAGGGTGGCGAGCCGGAGACATCGGGGGACGGGTGCTGCTTCCGGCGCTCGCGCGGCTGGGGGTGTCGCGGCTGGACGCGATGATCCTCAGCCACCCGGACGTCGACCACTGCCGGGGCCTCGGCGATCTGGCGGCCTACCTGCCGGTGGCCGAGGTGTGGATGGCGCCCGGCTGGCGGGACGCCGCGTGCGCCCGCCACCTGGCGGCCCTCCCGGCGACGATCCTGCGCCCCCTCTGGCGGGGACGGCGGACCCGGCTGGGACGTTGGCGCTTCGAGACCCTCCACCCGGCGGCCGGCCAGCGGTTGACGGGCAACGACCGCTCCCTGGTGCTGGCCGCCCGGGTCCACGGCAGCTCGGTGCTGCTCACCGGGGACGTCGAGGCGGGGGTGGAGCGACGGCTCGCCGCGCTGATCGGGAGGCAGCGCTTCGACCTGCTCAAAGTCGCCCACCACGGCAGCCGCACCTCCACCCACGAGGCGCTGCTCAGAGCGGCCGCGCCGCGTCTGGCGATCATCTCCGCCGGGCGGCAGAACCCCTACGGTCATCCCTCCCCGGAGGTCCTGGCGCGGCTGCGCCGGCACGGCGTTCCGGTCCTCTCGACGCGCAAGAGCGGGCAGGTGCGGGTGGAGCTGCTGCGCGGGGGCCGGTGGCGGATCACCCTGCCGTCGGCGCCGGGGTGAGCTCCGCCGCCGGTAGACTGCCCCGATGCCTCCGATCGTCGCCCTCGTGGGTCCGACCGCCACGGGCAAGAGCCGGCTCGCTCTCGAGCTGGCCGTCGAGTTGGACGGCGAGATCGTCAACGCCGACGCCCTGCAGGTCTACCGGGGCTTCGACCTGGGCACGGCCAAGCCCACGCGGGAGGAGCGCGCCCGGGTGCGGCACCACCTGATCGACGTGCTCGCGCCGGAGGAGCGGTTCTCGGCGGGACGGTTCGCGCGGATGGCCCGCGGGGCGCTCGCGGAGATCGGGGAGCGGGGGCGGCTGGCCCTGGTGGTGGGGGGCTCGGGCTTCTATCTCAAGGCTCTGCTCGAGGGCTTGAGCCCCCTTCCGACCGGGGACGAGCGGGTGCGCCGCGAGCTCGAGGAGAGGGCGGGACGCGAGGGGCTCGAGAGCCTGCGGAGCGAGCTCGAGAGGGTCGATCCGCGAGGGGCGGCGCGGCTCGCCCCGGGGGACCGCCAGCGAACTCTGCGGGCGCTGGAGGTGGCGGTCGCGACCGGCCGGCCGCTCTCCGAATGGCAGGATCGGACCCCTGCGGAGCCCGCGCTGGAGGCCGTCAAGCTCGGATTGACGCTCCCGCGCGCCCTTCTGTACGATCGGATCGCCGCTCGGGTGGGGCGGATGGTCGAGTCCGGCTGGGTTGAGGAGGTAGCGAGCTTGCTGGAGCGCGGTGTAGAGCCAACCGCCCCGGCCTTCCAAGCCATCGGATACCGACAGATCGCCCGTCACCTCCTCGGGGGGGACACGTTGGAGACCGCTCTGGAGGAGACCGTTCGGGCAACCCGCCGGTACGCCAAGCGCCAAATGACCTGGTTTCGCGGCGACGCCGGCATTCGTTGGATCCACGCCCAAGACCCCGCCGAGGCCCGGCGGGAGGCTCTCGATACGCTGGGCCGCTTTCGATCGAGGTAACTTCATGGCCAAGCAGAGCATCAACATCCAGGACGGCTTCCTGTTCCAGCACCTGAAGGCGGGCACCACGGTCCGCCTGGAGCTGACCACGGGGACGTCCATCGAGGCTGTGATCCGTCGGTTCGACAAGTTCGCGCTGATCCTCGACCGGCAAGGCACCGAGACCCTGATCTACAAGCATGCCGTGGCGAGCATCGAGGCGCTTGCCGATCAGTGAGGCCTCGGCGGCCCGCCGCTTCGCCGTCGCCGCGGCGCTGATCGCCGCTCTCGCCGCCGGCTGTGCCACCACGTCGGCCCCCCGCGACGCCGGCAGGGCCCGCGCGGTGCTGTCGGAGCGCCCCTACCTCCAGTCGCCCCTGACCGGCTACCCTCTGGTGCTGGCTCCGGCGCGCCAGGAGGCGGTGCTCGACGCCTGGGCCTCTCTCGTCGAGCGGCTCGACCCCGAGGCCGCGGGGCGCCAGGCCGCGGCTTTGGTAGCCGTCACCCCCGGTCTTCATCCGGCGGCGGTGGTCCTCGCCCAGGCCGAGGTGGTCCGGGGGGAGGCCGACGCGGCGCGGGCGCGGCTCGAGCCGATCCTGGCGGAGCTGCCGGAGTACGACGCCGCCCGTCTGCTTCTCGCGCGGGCCCGGGACCTGCTGGGGGAGGTGCCCGAGGCGTACCGGGAGTACCGGGCGCTCGCGCCGCGGATCTCGGCGGCGCGCGACCGGGCGGCGGAGCTCGAGACGCGGGCGGTGGAGATCGTCGGCCGCCGTGTCGACGACGCCCTGAGCCGCGGCCATGTCGAGGCCGGCCGGGCCGACCTGGCGC
>JAWWBN010000194.1:0-7525 GCA_033720955.1 Thermoanaerobaculia bacterium
CTGGGCCGGTGGAAGCCGCTGGCGCTGGCGCTGGTGGGCGGGGTGAGCCTCGCAGGGGTGGTCCTGCCGGCGGCGGTGGTGCTCGTCTGGTGGGCCCGCGGCCTGGCGGCCGGGACGCAGACGGTCTCGGTCTGGCGCCCGGCTCTCCACTCCTTCGGCACCGCGGCGGCGGCGGCGACGGCGGCCGCGGCGCTGGCCCTGCCGGTGGCCTGGTGGGCGTCGCGGCGGTCGGGACCGCTGCCGCAGACCGTGGAGCGGCTCTGTCACGCCGGGTACGCTCTGCCCGGCATCGTGATCGCCCTCTCCTTCGTCTTCTTCGCCTCGCGCTACGCCACGCCCCTCTACCAGAGCGTGGCCCTGCTGGTCACCGCCTACGTGGTGCGGTTTCTCCCCGAGTCGCTGGCCGCGACCCGGGCGGCGCTCGCCGCGCTGGGACCCCGCTTCGAGGAGGCGGCGGCGAGCCTCGGCCGGCGTCCGTCGCAGGTGCTGACGTCGGTGACCCTGCCGCTGCTCTCGCCGGGGATCCTGGCCGGCGCCGGCCTCGTCTTCCTGACCACCATGAAGGAGCTGCCGGCGACCCTGCTGCTGCGCCCCACCGGCTTCGACACCCTGGCGACCCGGGTCTGGAGCTCGGCCTCCGAGGCCATCTACTCCCAGGCCGCGGTGCCGGCGCTGCTGCTGGTCGCGGTGTCGGCGCCGCCGGTCTACTGGCTGATCATCCGGCCGGCGCTGGCCGGATCGCCGCGGCCGGGGGCCGCCGAGTGAGCGCCCCGCCGCTGCTCGAGGTGCGCGGCCTCGAGGTCCGCTTCGGCGATTTCGGCGCGGTGGCCGGCGCCGATCTCGAGGTCGATCGGGGGTCGATCGGCGCCCTGGTGGGCCCGTCGGGCTGTGGCAAGACCACGCTGCTGCGGGCGGTCGCCGGCTTCGAGAGGCCGGCGGCGGGGAGCATCCGGCTGGACGGCGAGCGGGTGGCGGGAGAGGGGGCGTGGGTGCCGCCCGAGCGGCGGCAGGTGGGCATGGTCTTCCAGGAGGGGGCGCTCTTCCCCCACCTGACGGTGGAGGGCAACGTCCGGTACGGCGTGGCGGGCTCCCCGGGCGAGGCGGAGCGGGTGGCGGAGGCGCTGGAGCTGGTGGGTCTCGAGGAGCTGCGCGGCCGCCGGCCGGACGAGCTGTCGGGCGGGCAGCAGCAGCGCCTGGCCCTGGCCCGGGCGCTGGCGCCGCGGCCGCGGATCGTGCTCCTGGACGAGCCCTTCGCCAGCCTGGACGCCGGCCTCAGGGAGAGGGTGCGCGAGGAGGTGCGACGGATCCTGGAGCGGGCCGGCACCACCGCCATCCTGGTCACCCACGACCAGCAGGAGGCGCTGAGCTTTGCCGACCGGGTGGCGGTGATGACGGCCGGCCGTGTGCTCCAGGTGGGGACGCCGGAGGAGGTCTACCAGCGCCCGGCGACGCTGGAGGTGGCGGAGTTCTTCGGCGTGGGCTGGCTGCTCCCCTGCCGGGTGGCGGGCGGCCGGCTGGCGACCGAGCTGGGGGAGGCGTGGTGCGACGCGCCCGACGGACCCGGGGTGGCCGTGGTGCGGCCGGAGGATCTGGAGATCGACTCCGGCGGGGAGGGCCCCGGGGCGCCGGCGGTGGTCGAGGGGCGGCGGTTCTTCGGCCACGACGTGCTCCAGAGCCTGCGGCTGGAGTCGGGAGAGCGGTGCGAGGTGCGGCTGCTCTCCTCCCGGGCGATCCCCGAGGGCCGGCGGGTCCGGGTGGCGCTGCTGCCCAAGCGCTATCGGGTCTTCCCCGCGAGCGCCGCGGCGACGGGGTCGAAGCCCCGGGAGTAGGCCGCCGTCGCGGCTCGGAGGGCGTTGCCGGCGTCGTCCCCGGACGCCCGCGGCGACGCGGGGTCGCCGGAGGCCTAGATCCTCACTCCGAGCTTTAGCTAGCCGGTGCTAACTCCGCATGAATGCTCAATTTTTGTGCACTCCGTTCCGCCGGTCCCGGAGCCGCTGGCACAACCCCCCCGTAAATACACAGCATCTTGTGGTCTCCTTGACACCACGCAACACCATCTTGTATCTTGCCGCAGCCTCAGGACAGCAAGCGGGGTCGCTCGGCACGGTGCACGACACTCCGCTTCCGCGTTTGTCCAGGCGGTCTCGGAGGGTGGCAAACCGAGGCCTGCCAACGGGAGAGTTGCCGGCTCAGATAGGGGAGGAACGATGCTGACGACGAGGGTGGTGAAGCGGACCGGAGTCGTGGCCGACTTCGACGAGGAGCGGATCCGCACCGCGATCCTCAAGGCGATCGCGGCGGTCGGCGAGGAGATCCCCTCCGAGAAGGTGGACGGCATCGTGGCCGCCGTCAGCGCCGAGATCGACGCCCGCTTCGCGGAGTTCTTCCCCAACGTGGAGAACATCCAGGACCTGGTCGAGAAGCATCTGGTCCTGGCCGGCCACTACGAGATCGCCAAGGCCTACATCCTCTACCGCGAGGAGCGCCGCAAGGTGCGCGAGCAGGCCCGGCGGCGAGCCATCGAGGACGCCCGCCTGGGCAAGCTCACCGTCACCAAGCGCGACGGCTCCACGGTGCTGTTCAACGTCAAGACGGTGGAGAGCGCCATCCGGCGGCTGGCCGACGAGCTGATCGACGACATCGACATCTCCGCCCTGGTGCGCGAGGTGATCAACAACGTCTTCGACGGCATTCCCACCCGCCAGATCGAGCGCGCCCTGGTCCTCGCCGCCACCTCCTTCATCGAGCGCGACCCCGCCTACGGCTACCTCGCGGCGCGGCTGCTGCTGCAGAGCGGGTACAAGGAGGTCTTCGGCGGGCCCACCCGCGACGAGCAGTTCGACTCCACCTACCGGAGCGCGTTCGCCCGCTCCATCGAGGAGGGGGTGGAGGCGGGCGCCCTGGATCCGCGGATGGGGAGCTTCGACCTGGAGCTGCTGGCGGCCAGCCTGAAGCCGGAGCGCGACCGGCTCTTCACCTACCTCGGCGTCCAGACCCTCCACGACCGCTACTTCCTGCGCCGCGGCGAGCGGCGCACGGAGGTGCCGCAGATCTTCTGGATGCGGGTGGCCATGGGCCTGGCCGTAGACGAGAAGGACCGCAACGAGCGGGCGATCGAGTTCTACGACCTCATGTCGCAGCTCTACTACGTGCCTTCGACCCCCACCCTCTTCCACTCCGGCACGTCGCACCCGCAGCTCTCCTCCTGCTACCTCACGACGGTGGACGACGACCTGGAGCACATCTTCAAGTCGCTGGGGCACAACGCCCAGCTCTCGAAGTGGTCGGGAGGCCTGGGCAACGACTGGTCCAAGATCCGCGCCACCGGCGCCCCCATCAAGAGCACCAACGTGGAGAGCCAGGGGGTGGTGCCCTTCCTGAAGATCGCCAACGACGTGACCATGGCGATCAACCGCAGCGGCAAGCGCCGCGGGGCCACCTGCGCCTATCTGGAGACCTGGCACTACGACATCGAGGACTTTCTCGACCTGCGGCGCAACACCGGCGACGAGAGGCGTCGCACCCACGACATGAACACCGCGAACTGGATCCCGGACCTGTTCATGAAGCGGGTGATGGAGGATCGCGACTGGACCCTCTTCTCGCCCGACGAGGTGCCCGATCTGCACGAGCTCTACGGCAGCGCCTTCGAGAGGCGGTACGAGGAGTACGAGGCGCGGGCCGAGCGGGGCGAGATGCGGCTCACCAAGAAGGTCCAGGCCAAGGCGCTCTGGCGCAAGATGCTCACCATGCTCTTCGAGACCGGGCATCCGTGGATGACCTTCAAGGACGCCTGCAACGTGCGCTCGCCCCAGGACCACGTCGGCGTGATCCACAGCTCGAACCTGTGCACCGAGATCACCCTCAACACCTCGGCCGAGGAGACCGCGGTCTGCAACCTGGGCTCGATCAACCTGGCTCGCCACGTGGTGGACGGCCGGCTGGACGAGGAGCGGCTGGCGGCCAGCGTCCAGACCGCCATGCGGATGCTGGACAACGTGATCGACATCAACTTCTACCCCACCGAGGAGGCGCGCCGGTCCAACCTGGCGCACCGGCCGGTGGGTCTGGGGGTGATGGGTCTCCAGGACGCCCTCTTCCTGCAGGAGCTGGCCTTCGAGTCGGAGGAGGCGCTGGAGTTCGCCGACCGCACCCAGGAGGTGATCTCCTACAACGCCATCCTGACCTCGTCCAGGCTGGCCCGGGAGAAGGGCCGCTACCCCTCCTACGGGGGCTCCAAGTGGGACCGCGGCATCCTCCCCTACGACACCCTCGACCTGCTGGAGAGGGAGCGCGGCGTCAAGGTGGAGGTCAGCCGAGTGAGCCGGCTGGACTGGGAGCCGGTGCGGCAGCACGTCGCCGAGCACGGCATGCGCAACTCCAACACCATGGCGGTGGCGCCCACGGCGACCATCTCCAACATCAGCGGCTGCTTCCCCTGCATCGAGCCGATCTACAAGAACATCTACGTCAAGGCGAACATCAGCGGCGAGTTCACCGTGGTCAACGCCTTCCTGGTGCAGGATCTCAAGAAGCTCGGGCTGTGGAACGAGGAGATGCTCGAGAAGCTCAAGTACACCGACGGCAACGTCAGCCTCATTCCCGAGATCCCCGACGAGCTCAAGCAGAAGTACAAGGAGGCCTTCGACGTAGACCCCTTCTGGTGTCTCAAGCTGACCGCCGCGCGCGCCAAGTGGATCGACCAGAGCCAGTCCCACAACGTCTTCGTCAAGGGGACCTCCGGCAAGCTCCTCAACGACATCTACATGCAGGCGTGGCGGTCGGGTCTCAAGACGACCTACTACCTGCGCAGCCTGGCCGCGAGCCAGATCGAGAAGTCCACGGTGGACGCCAAGAAGTACGGCTACACCCAGAAGCGCGACTACGCCGCGGTGAGCGGCGCCGGAGCGGCGGGCGCGGCCGGCAGCGGCGACGCCGCGACCGGCGGCGCCCCCGAGCCGGGCCTCTGCCGGATCGACGACCCGGACTGCGAAGCGTGCCAGTGAGCGACGCCTAGAGGGCGTCCATCAGCGAACCCCGAATCAAGAGAGGGCCACTCCGTCGAGCCATGGGAATCATCAACAGCTCCAAGACCGACCCCAACAAGATCCTCCCCATCACCTACCCCTGGGCGCGCGAGTACTACAAGGCCGGGGTGGCCAACAACTGGGTGCCCGAAGAGGTCTCCATGCAGAAGGACGTGGAGCAGTGGAAGTCCCAGCACGTCCTCTCCTCGACGGAGCGCCGCCTGATCCTCTGGAACCTCGGCTTCTTCTCGACGGCCGAGTCGCTGACCGCCAACAACATCGTGCTGGCGGTGTACAACCACATCACCAACCCGGAGGCGCGTCAGTACCTGCTGCGCCAGGCCTTCGAGGAGGCCATCCACACCGACACCTTCATCTACTGCTGCGACAGCCTCGGCCTGGATCCGGACGAGATCTTCAACATGTACCAGACGATCCCGTCGATCCAGGAGAAGGACGACTTCGTGGTGGACCTCACCCGGTCCGTCTTCGACCCGACCTTCACCACCGAGGGCACGGAGAACATCCAGCGCTTCCTGCGCGACCTGGTGGGCTTCTACGTGATCATGGAGGGGATCTTCTTCTACGCCGGCTTCGCCATGATGCTGGCGTTGAAGAGGCAGAACAAGATGATCGGCGTGGGCGAGCAGTTCGAGTTCATCATGCGGGACGAGAGCCTCCACCTGGCCTTCGGCTGCGACCTGATCAACACCATCCGCAGCGAGAACCCCGAGGTGTGGACCGCCGACTTCAAAGACGAGATCGTCGAGCTGATCCGCGAGTCCGTGGAGTTCGAGAAGCGCTACGCCCACGACGCCTGCCCGGAGGACCTCCTGGGCATCAACGCCGACCAGTTCAGCCAGTACGTCGAGCACATCGCCGACCGCCGTCTGGAGCGGATCCACCTGCCCAAGCTCTACGAGCGCAAGAACCCCTTCCCGTGGATGTCCCAGTCCACCGATCTGGCCAAGGAGAAGAACTTCTTCGAGACCCGGGTGACCGAGTACCAGAGCGGCGGCGTCCTGACCTGGGACTAGCGCGACCGGGAGGGACGAGGAGGCCCCGCCGGGCGGGACGCTGGCCCCGGACGGGAGCCGGGTCGGACGGCGGGGGAAGGGGGCCCACGCGGTGGCGCTCGGCGCGCCTGGCGCGGGAGGCGGGAAAAAAATGGGCGGCGGGGCGGGGGCCCCGCCGCCGGGGTGGGGTTACACCCGATTCGGTTTTCGCGCTACGGAGCGGGGACGCAGTTCCCGCCGACCCACTTGCCGTTGCCGCGTGCGAGCTGGCACTGGTCGGTCAGGGCCGGGCCGGGGGCGTCGAAGGGGAACGGCGTCTCGTCGAAGCCGACGTCCTGTGAGTTGTTGAAGTCGTCGAGGGCCTCGATGCAGCCGCTGCCGCTGATCGCCTGCTTGGAGGCGCCGCAGAAGCCGGCCTCGCAGTAGGAGATCCACTGCTGGATGGTCTGCCCCTCGTACAGCCAGTCGTCGCAGGTGCCCTCACCGTCGGTGACCGCCGAGGTGGCCGCCAGGTTGAGCTTGGCCGCGGTCAACTGGGCGGCGAGCGTCAGGTAGGTGGGGTTGCTGCGGCGGTCGGCGGCGGAGGTGCAGAGGGCCTCCGAGGTGGAGCAGTAGCCGCTCTGCACGGTGCCGACCGGCGTGCCGCAGACGGTGACCGGCAGCAGGTCCAGGCTCCGCGGGTCGGAGCTCTGGATGAGATGGGGATGGGTGCCCCAGAAGCCGCGGGTGCGGGTCAGGCACTGCTCCCCGGTGACCGGCGGGCCGTCGCACGGGTCGCAGGACGGGCCGGCGATGCAGCTCTCGTTGCAGTCCGTGGACTCCTTGCTGATCTGGAAGGCGGCGCCCAGCCCGGGCGAGTTGAGCTCGCCGGCGATCGAGATGGTCATCTGGTAGCAGTTCCCGACCGCCAGGCCGGCGTCACACTTCGCCACGAAGGCGCTGCCACACGAGCCGTCGGGGCCCACGGAGAAGGGCCCGCCGGTGCACGAGCCGGTGATGGCCGTGCCCTCGGAGAGACAGCTCTGGCCGGGGACGGGAAGCCCCACGTCGTAGTGGCTGAGGTCGCGGAACGAGTCCACGCTGCAGGTGCGGGTGCAGTAGGCGGCCGGATCGGTACTCTGGCCCCTGGTGCGGCAGAAGTTGTTGTCCAGGCAGGACTCGCCGGGGCGGACCGTGCTCACGCAGGTGCCCGCCTGCGGGCTGCAGATCTCGTAGGTGTAGCTGGCGAAGCCGCTGGTCGAAGAGGGAGCCGGCTGATAGTCGACCAGGGTGACCAGGAAGCCGCCGCCGTCGCAGAGGCTCAGCACCGGCTCGTCGCAGAAGTCGGCGGGGCAGGTGTCGCCCTGGGCCTGCGCCGGCAGGGCGCCGAGGCCGAAGAGCACGAGGCCGCAACAGAGACACACCCTCCACGTCCACGAAGCTGAATGGGTCATGACTGCTTTCCTTCTCCGCGCGATGCGGAAGTCGTCTGGCTCGGGCCTC
>JAWWBN010000195.1:0-7499 GCA_033720955.1 Thermoanaerobaculia bacterium
CGACGACCGGGCCGCGGGTGGTCGTCGTCGGTGCCGGCGCCTTCGGCGGCTGGATCGCCCTGGAGCTGCTGCGGCGTGGAGCGCGGGTCACCCTGGTCGACGCCTGGGGCCCCGGGAACTCGCGCGCCAGCTCCGGCGGCGAGGGTAGGGCCATCCGGGCCATCTACGGTCCGGACGAGATCTACGTGCGCATGGTGCGGCGCGCGTTCGAGCTCTGGGCCGAGCTCGAGGCGGCCTGCGAGGAGCCGATCTACCACGAGACCGGGGCTCTCTGGCTGCTGCCCGGCGACGACGGCTACGTGAGCGCGGCGGTGCCGCTGCTCGAGCGACACGGCTTCCCGGTCGAGCGTCCGAGCCTCGACGAGGCGCGGCGGCGCTACCCGCAGATCGACTTCGAGGGCATCTCGGCCGCGGTCCTCGAGCGACGCGCGGGAGTCCTGTCCGCGCGGCGAGCCTGCCGGCTGGTTCGCGACCGCTTCGTGGCCGCCGGCGGCGCCTACCGCACCGGGCGGGCGCCGGGAGGTCCGATCGACGGCGAGCGGCTGGGAGCGCTGCGGCTGGAGGAGGGACCCGAGCTGGAAGCGGACCGTTTCGTCTTCGCGTGCGGTCCCTGGCTGGGGCGGCTCTTCCCCGACGTGGTGGGCGAGGCCGTCCGTCCGTCGCGGCAGGAGGTCTACTACTTCGGCACCCCGGCGGGAAGCGCGCTCTACGGGCCGGGCCGGCTGCCCATCTGGATCGACTTCGACCGACGCATCTACTACGGCTTCCCCGACACCCACGGTCGGGGCTTCAAGATCGCCGACGACACGCGCGGCGAGCCGGTGGATCCCACCTCGCTCGATCGGCGGCCCACCGGGGAGGGCGTGGAGGCGGCGCGGGCCTTCCTGCGCCGCCGCTTCCCCGGGCTGGCGGACGCTCCCCTGCTGGAGACCCGGGTCTGCCAGTACGAGAACAGCCCGGACGGCGACCTGATCGCCGACCGACATCCCGGCGCGGCCGACGTCTGGCTGGTGGGGGGCGGCTCGGGTCACGGTTTCAAGCTCTCCCCCGCGCTGGGAGAGCTGGTGGCCGAGGCGGTTCTGGCCGACGGTCCCGCCGAGCCCCGCTTCCGGCTCGGCCGTCTGCGGGGCGAGGGCGCCCCCACCACCCAGTTCGAGCGCGACGGCAGCTAGCGCCGCGGAGGCAGAGGCCATGAGCTTCGTGGGCGAGCTGAGCAAGTTCCATCTGCCGGATCTGTTGCAGATGATCGCTACCGCCGGGAAGACCGGCAAGCTCAGCCTGACCCGTCGTGACTGCAAGGGGGTGATCGTCTTTCGCGGCGGCAAGATCACCTACGCCGCCGCGACCACCCTGCCGCGCGAGACCCTGGGCAGCGCCCTGATCGGCGAGGGCGTGCTGGCGCCGGCGGATCTCCGGCGGGCGGTGACGCTGCAGCGGAGCTCGGAGGACGACCGCCGTCTCGGGGAGGTGCTGATCGCCGAAGGGATGGTGTCGGCGGAGGACCTCGAGCGGGTCATCCAGCAGCAGGTCGAGAAGGTGATCGCCGAGTTCCTGGAGTGGCACGAGGGCTTCTTCCGCTTCGAGCTTCTCGATCTGCCGGAGGGGGAGGAGATCGAGGTGGACGCCGGCGACTTCCTCCTCGACCAGGGCCTCGGGGCCGAGCACGTCCTGCTGTCGATCGCGGTGCACCTCGACGAGCTCGAGAAGGAGCGCGAAGAGGAGGGTGGCTCGGGAAAGGCTGGCGGGCCGGCGACCACGGTGGCTCCCGAGGAGTCGATGGACGCGCGGCTGCGGTCCCACTCCCTCACCGATCTGACGTCGCTGAAGGCGATGATGACCGAAGTGCGCTCGCCCGAGTTCACCGGCGAGATGAGCTCGCAGGTGCTCGACTTCGCCCGCGGCCGCTTCCGGCGCGGCGTTCTCTTCACGGTGGGCGCCCGCCAGTTCCACGGCATCGGCGGCTTCGGCCCCGAAGAGAAGGGCGGGCCGGGGCCGCTCGCGGCGCGGGAGATCGTCGTTCCAGCGGGCCAGCCGTCGGTGCTGCGCGAGGTCCTCGAGCGGGGCGAGACCTACTGCGGCGAGCTGCCCTTTCTGCCGATGAACGAGAAACTCGTGGAGCAGTTGGGAAAGGGCCGCCCCAGCGAGGTGGCGGTGCTGCCGTTGATCGTCAACGGCCGGGTTCTGCTCCTCTTCTACGCCGACAACGTGCCCGGCGACGCGCCGATCGGATCGCTGGCGGAGATGGAGCTGCTCCTGCTGCAGGTGGGGCTGGCGATGGAGAAGGGGCTCCTCGCCGACCGGGTCAGGGAGCTCGAGATGATGCAGCACCTGCTGCGGCAGGCGTAGGGCGCCGGGTATGATGACCGACCCCTGGAAGGAGCGCCCCCGATGACGAGAGCCCGCATCTGCCTCGCGATCCTGCTCGCCCCGGTTACCCTCTCCGCCGCCACCGTTCCGCCCACCGAGAGAGTCGAGGTGCGCGAGGAGCTGCACGGTGTGGAGGTGGTCGACCCCTACCGCTGGCTGGAGGGCAGCGACGGGCTCGAAGCGGAGGACCCCGAGCTCGACACCAAGGTGTCTGCGTGGACCGACGCCCAGAACGCCTACACCCGGCAGGTGCTGGACAACCTGCCCGGCCGCGAGGCGCTCGAGAGCCGCCTGCGCGAGCTGATGGAGCTGCCGGTGGTGGGGACGCCCGAGATGGCGCGCAACCGCTACTTCACCTGGCGGCGCGAGGGAGACCAGGCGCAGTACGTGATCTACGTCCAGGAGGGGCACGACGGGGAGCCGCGCGTGCTTCTGGACCCCAACGCGCTGGACGAGACCGGGCTCACGGCGCCGCAGTGGACGGCCCCCAGCCAGGACGGCGAGCTGATGGCCTTCGGGCTCTACAACGCCGGCGACGAGAACGCCACTCTGTACGTGCTGGAGGTGGACACCGGCGAGTGGCTGGCGGAGGAGATCCCCGGCAAGGTCGGAGGCGTCAACTGGCTGCCGGACGGCAAGAGCTTCTTCTACAGCCGACTGGCCGACGTCGAGAACCCCTACTCGCGGCAGATCAAGTACCACCGGCTCGGGACCCACCACAGCCAGGACCCCATCCTCTTCGAGCAGTACGAGGAGGGCCCGCTGGCCACTACCTGGGGGCCGTTCGCCTACACCAGCCGCGACGCCCGCTGGATGATCCTCGGCTACTGGACCGGCACCGACTCGCTCGATCTGTGGGTGGTGGACCTCGACCGCTGGTTCCGCACCGGCGTCTTCGAGCGCCGCGAGATCGTGACCGGGGAGAAGGCCACCTTCTTCGGGCCGGTGCTCGGCGACACCCTCTTCATGCAGACCACCCTCGACGCGCCGAACGGCCGCGTGGTGGCGGTGGATCTCAACCAGCCGGCGCGCGAGACCTGGCGCGAGCTGATCCCGGAGCGCTCCGACGCGGTGCTCGAGGACCTCTCCGCCGCCCGCGGCCAACTCGTGGCCGAGTACCTCAAGGATGCCTCCAGCCGGATCGAGCGCTTCGGCCTCGACGGCTCGCCCCTGGGCGAGATCGAGCTGCCCGGGATCGGCTCGGCCGGCATCACCACCAGCGAGGACCGCACCGAGGCCTTCCTGACCTTCACCAGCTTCAACCGCCCGCGCACGATCTACCGGGTGGATCTGGAAGGGGGCGAGCGCTCCATCTGGGTGGAGCCGGAGGTTCCGGTGGATCCGTCGCTGGTAGAGGTGCGGCAGGTCTTCTACTCGTCCCAGGACGGCACCCGGGTGCCGATGTTCCTGGTGCACAGGAAGGGTCTCGAGCGCAACGGCGACAACCCGACCCTGCTCACCGGTTACGGCGGTTTCAACATCTCGCGAACCCCCTTCTTCAGCGCCACCAACTTCCCCTGGTTCGAGGCCGGCGGCGTCTACGCGGTGGCCAACCTGCGCGGCGGCGGCGAGTACGGCGAGGAGTGGCACCGGGCCGGGATGCTGGAGAAGAAGCAGAACGTCTTCGACGACTTCATCGCCGCGGCCGAGTGGCTCATCGCCGAGAAGTACACCCGGCCGGAGCGGCTGGGCATCGCCGGTGGCTCCAACGGGGGGCTGCTCACGGGCGCGGCGCTGGTGCAGCGGCCCGACCTCTTCGCGGCGGTGATCTCGGCGGTCCCGCTGCTCGACATGCTGCGCTACCAGAACTTCCTGATGGCGAGGTTCTGGGTGCCCGAGTACGGCACCGCCGAGGACCCGGAGCACTTCCCCTTCCTCCTCGGCTACTCGCCCTACCACCACGTCGAGCCGGGCGTCGAGTACCCGGCGGTGATGCTGACCGCCGGCGAGAACGACACCCGCGTGCATGCTCTCCACGCCCGCAAGATGACGGCCCGGCTGCAGGCGGCCACCGCCTCCGATCCGCAGGAGGACCCGGTGCTGCTCTGGGTGAACCGCGACGCCGGCCACGGCCAGGGCAAGCCGCTCGACCTGCGGGTGCGCGACCTGGCCGACCAGCGCATCTTCCTGCGCTGGCAGCTCGGCATGCTCGAGGAGCGGTGACGGAATGCTCGTTTCGGGCACGTCGCGGCGCGCGTGCCGCCCGAAATGAGCATCCCGCCGCCACCGTTCCTGCGCTCCTGGCCCGGCGATGACGCGGGTCGGCCCCCGGTGCTCTTCGTCCACGGGCTGGGGGATTCGGGTCTCGGCTTCGAGGAGCTGGCCGGCTCGCCCCGGCTGGCCGCCTGGCCGCGCTGGGCGCCCGACCTCGCCGGCTACGGACGCCGCCGCCGGTCCGGGAGCCCGGCCTCGCTCAGCGACCACGCCGACCAGCTCGCCGCCTGGCTGGAGGGGAGCGGGGCACCGCCCTGCGCGGTGGTGGGTCACTCGATGGGCGGAGTGGTGGCCCTGCTCCTGGCCGAGCGTCACCCCGGGCGGGTCGCCGCGCTGGTGGACGTGGAGGGGAACAAGAGCCAGGGCGACTGCGGCTTCAGCGGACGGACCCTGGGCTGGACGGTGGAGAGCTTCGCGGCCCGGGGCTTCGCCGAGATCTGCGAGCAGGTCCGCCGCGGCGCCGCCTCCGACCCCTCTCTGGCCACCTACCATGCCAGCCTGCGGCTGGCGGATCCCCGGACCTTCTTCGCCAACGCGCGCGAGCTGGTGGAGCTGTCGCGCGCAGAGAGGCTGGCGGAGCGGCTCGCCGCCCTCTCCTGCCCGACCGTCTACGTCGGCGGCGCCGACCGTCCGGGAGGCGTGTGCGAGCGCTCGCTGGAGCTGCTCGTCGCGGCGGGGGTCGAGCCCGTCCTCCTGTCGCCCGCGGGCCACTGGGTCTTCCTGGACCAGCCGGAGCGCTTCCTCGACGTCCTGATCGACGCCCTCCCGCGGTGACCCGACCGTGCCCGCCCGCCAGCGTCTCGCCCGGCTGCCCCTCTCCTTCTTCCGGCGCGGCGCCGCGGAGGTGGCGCCCGATCTCCTGGGGCGCTATCTGGTGCGGCGGCTCGACGGGACGCGTCTGGTGGCCAGGATCGTCGAGACGGAGGCCTACCTGGGGGCTCCCGATCCGGCGAGCCACGCCCGTGGCGGCCTGCGCTCGGCGCGCAACGAGTCGCTCTACCTGCCCGGCGGCCACCTCTACGTCTACCTGATCTACGGCCTGCACCACTGCGCCAACGCGGTGACCGGCGAGGCCGGCGGCGCCGACGCGGTGCTCCT
Source organism: Thermoanaerobaculia bacterium (assembly GCA_033720955.1). GTDB lineage: Bacteria > Acidobacteriota > Thermoanaerobaculia > Multivoradales > JAHEKO01 > JAWWBN01. Next base: position 5,680 of record JAWWBN010000195.1, read on the forward strand.
CCGCGCCGCCGAGCCGGTGGCTGGCGAGGAGGTGATGGCGGCGCGCCGGGGGCTCTCGCGGCCGCGGCCGGGCGACCTGCTGGGTGGGCCGGGGAAGCTCTGCCAGGCGCTGGGCATCGACCGGTCGCTGGACGGCGTGCGCCTCGATCGCGGAGCCCTGACGGTCGCGGCGGGGAAGCCGGTGGCGGCCGCCGAGATCGCGGTGGGAACCCGCATCGGCGTCGACTACGCCGGCGAAGCGGCCGCCTGGCCGCTCCGCTTCGCGGTCGCCGGGTGCCGCCACGTCTCGCGTCCCCACCCCTGGTAGCGCCTCCTCCGGCGGCGGCGTCCCGCCGCTGGCCCCGGGCCCCCTTTCCCGTCGCGATTCTGTGGTAGAACGGTCGGCCCGGGACCGCGGGCGGCGGTCCGGGGCGCGGAGACCGCCATGCGCTGGAAGGGACGAGGACAGAGCACGCGGATCGAGGACCGGCGGGGCCGGCGCGCCGTGGTCCGCGGCGGCGCCGGGCTGGGCGCCGGAGCCGTGCTCGTCCCCACCGTCTTCACCCTGCTCACCGACACCTTCTCCGGCTGATGACTGCCGCAATCGCCTCGATCGTCAAGCGCGACGGACGGATCCTGCCGTTCGACCGCGAGAAGGTGGTGGTGGCGATCTACAAGGCGACGGCTGCCATCGGCGGGCACGATCGGCGGTTGGCGGAAGAGCTGGCCGACGAGGTGATCGAGGCCCTCCAGGCCACCTACTCGGCCGACCTGCCCCCCACCGTGGAGGACGTGCAGGACGTGGTGGAGCGGGTGCTGATCCAGCGGGGTCACGCCAAGACGGCGAAGGCGTACATCGTCTACCGGCACGAGCGGGCCAAGATGCGCAGCCGCCAGGAGAAGGGACGGGTCGAGTACATCCCCTGGAAGGCGATGTGGCACGCCCTGGACTGGGCGGTGGCGCACGGCTGCCACACCGTGGAGCAGCTCAACCGGATCGTCGCCGACGGACGCCTGCCGGAGCTGGTGCGCGCCGCCGACGAGCGGTACGAGGCGATCCTCGACGGCGCCGCCGAGGCGGTCCTGGAGCGCCGCGGCGAGCTGCGGTTCATCATCGTCGCCGGTCCGTCGAGCTCCGGCAAGACCACCACCACCGAGAAGCTGCGCCGCCGTCTCGAGGCCGAGGGACTCCACGTGGTGCCCATGACGCTCGACAACTACTTCTTCGATCTCGAGCTGCACCCCAGGGACGAGTTCGGCGACTACGACTTCGAGACCCCAGAAGCCCTGGATCTCAACCTGATCAACGAGCATCTGGCCGCGGTGGACGGCGGCCGGGGCGTGGACATGCCGGTCTACGACTTCAAGAGCGGCCGGCGGCTGGGGCGCACCCAGCGGTTCGAGCCGGAGGAGGGGACGCTGGTGCTGCTGGACACCCTCCACGGCCTCTACGACGGGCTGTCGGCGAGCGTCCCGGCGGAGCGCAAGTTCCGGCTCTACATCGAGACGATCAGCCAGCTCAAGGGACCCGACGGCCGGTACGCCCGGTGGGCGGACATCCGGCTGCTGCGGCGGATGATCCGCGACCAGCAGCACCGCGCCTACGACCCCGAGCGCACCATCCTCCACTGGCACTACGTGCGCCGCAGCGAGCTCAAGCACATCATTCCCTACCAGGGGTCGGCCGACTATCAGGTCAACAGCGCCCTGGCCTACGAGCTCCTCTTCCTGAAGCGGCACCTCTTCGACCACCTGCCCGCGTTTCTCGACAAGTGGCGCGACGACGAGCGCCACCTGGACGGCTACATCCGCGCCCGCAGGGTCCACGATCTGCTGGCCGC
>JAWWBN010000196.1:0-7475 GCA_033720955.1 Thermoanaerobaculia bacterium
ATCACCGACGACGGCCCCGGGCTGGCCGAGCCCGTCCGGGGAGTGCCTGGAGGGACGGAGGGGGTCGGCCTGGCCAACGTGCGGGCGCGTCTGGCCGCCCTCTACGGCGACGAGGCGAGCCTGCGGCTCGAGAACCGTCCGGAGGGCGGATGCCGGGCCCGCATGGAGGTGCCGTGGCGGACGGCGCCGAGCTGACCCGCGGCCTCCGGGTGCTGGTCGCCGACGACGAGCCGCCGGCGAGACGCCGGCTGTTGGAGCTGCTGCGTTGTCGTTCCGAGGTCGCCGCGCCGGTCGCCGAGGCCGCCGACGGGCGCCAGGCGGTGGAGCGGATCGCCGCGGGCCGCCCCGATCTCGTCTTCCTCGACATCCAGATGCCCGAGCTCGACGGCTTCGAGGTCATCGAGAAGGTCGGCCCCGAGCGAATGCCCGCGGTGGTCTTCGTGACCGCCTACGACGAGTACGCCCTGGACGCGTTCGAGGTGGCGGCGGTGGACTACCTGCTCAAGCCCTTCGAGGACGAGCGCTTCGAGACCGCCTTTCGTCGCAGCGTGGAGTCGCTGCGGCAGCGGCGCTCGCAGGAGATCTGGGAGCGGCTGGCCTGTCTGGTGGACGGCCGCCGGCTGACCCGCGAGGCCACCCCTCGGGACGAGCCAGCACGGCCGCTCGAGCGCCTGCCCGTCGAGAGACGCGGCCGGACCTTCCTGATCCCGGTTCGCGACGTCGAGTGGATCGCGGCCGAGGGCGCCTACGTCCGTCTCCACACCCCCGGCGGCCGCGGCCCGCGCTCCCACCTGGTGCGCGACTCGCTCAAGCGCCTCGAGACGGTCCTCGACCCGGAGCGCTTCGTGCGGGTCCACCGTTCGGCCATGGTCCAGGCGCCCCGGGTCCGCGAGCTGAGGCCGCTCTTTCACGGCGAGCTCGAGCTGGTCCTGGAGAGCGGCGCGACGGTCAAGCTGAGCCGCAGCTATCGAGATCGGATCGACCGACTGCTCCGCTGACGCGAGCGCCGCCTAGGACCCTCGGTCGTCGCCGCCCCGGAGCCGCCGGCGGAGCGCCACCCAGGCGGGCAGGAGGGAGATCGAGACCAGACAGGTGGAGAGCGCCCCCAGGATGGCCACCAGGCCCATCGAGGCCAGTCCGGGGTAGTGGGAGCGGGAGAGCGAGCCGAAGCCCACGATGGTGGAGAGCGCCGCGAGCACGATGGCCTTGCCGGTCTCGGTGAGGCCGGTGAAGAGCTTCTCATCCCCCGCGCCGCCCAGCTCCCGGTAGCGGTGGATCATGTGGATGCCGTAGTCCACCCCGATGCCGATGATCATGGTGGAGACAAAGATGTTCATGAAGTTCATGGTCAGGCCCAGGGCGGCCATGGCCCCCAGCATCCACACGACGCCGATCAGGATGGGAACCAGAGAGAGGGCGGCGTCCTGGACGTTGCGGAAGTCTGCCGCCAGCAGCAGAGCCACCAGCACCAGACCGAGGGCGGCCGCGAGCACGGCGTCCTCGAGCACCCGCCGGCGGAGGAACTCCGAGACCACGTTGGCGCCGGTGAGCACGGCATCGGGGGCCAGGTCGGCCTCGATCCGTCGGAGCTGGGGCGGCGGCTCCCGCCGCCACACCTTGGGCGGCGGGTAGAGGTAGACCGCGCTCTCCCAGCCCTCGGGCCCCTGCACGAGGTAGCGGTCCAGGAGCTTCGACGCCTGCTCCGAGGCGCGGACCTCGTCCACGCCCAGCGGCTCGGTGCGTCTCAGCGCCTGGAGGAAGAGCTCCATCCCGGGAGCCAGCGGCTCCGCGCGCAGGCCCGCCTGACGCAGCTCGGCCTGGAAGCGGGAGCGGATCCGCTCGGGGTCGAGCCGGTCCGCCCGGGCCGCGGCCAGCCACGCCAGGGCCCGCTCCTGGCGGTCGCGCGGCGGCAGCAGGCTGGCGATGGAGTCCACCCCCGTCAGCACCCCCTCCTCCACCAGTGGCTGCACCCGGCGCACCGCGAGGTCGGCCCGCGCCACCGCCTCCTCCCGGGTGGAGCCGCGGACGATGAGCAGCATCTGGTCGAAGGCGGAGCCGAAGCGGGAGGCGATCTCCTCGCGTACCGCCGTGGCCGGATTGCCCTTGGGCCGCATGGAGGCGACGCTGTCGTCGAAACGGAGACCGAAGGCGGCGTAGCCGGCCACGCCCGTGAGCAGGGCGCCGGCCGCCAGGACCGGAACGGGGCGGCGCAGACAGAAGCGGATCCACCGCCCGGCGCCGAAGCCGTGCAGGACCAGCCGCGGGAAGCGGCGGCGTCTCCGGTGGTGGTCCTCGTTCCAGGAGAGCATGGCGGGCAGGAGAAGCAGCACCGCCACCATGCATAGCAGGATCCCGGTGCCGGAGAGGTTGCCCATCTGGTAGAGCCCGGTGAAGTCGGTGACGCCGAAGGAGTAGAAGGTGGCGGCGCTGGTGATCGCCCCCACCACCACAGCGCGCCCCGAGGAGCCGCTCATCGCGGCGAGCGCCGTCTCCAGGTCGGCCCCCTGCCGCCGCTCCTCCACGTAGCGGCCATAGGAGACGATGACGAAGTCGATCCCGAGGCCGATGAGCAGTGCGGCGGTGCCGCTGGTGGCCGCCGAGAGCCCTCCGAAGAGGATGGCGGCGAGCCCGAAGCTCAGGATGAGGCCCACCGTGAGCGGGACGAAGGCGTAGAGCAGCGGGCCGAAGCGGCGGAAGGCGATCAGGAAGAGCAGCAGCACCCCCAGCATGGAGGTGCCCAGGTTGGCGATCGCGTCGCTGCGAATCAGTTTCTCGTCGCCGATGGCGATCACGTAGCGACCGCCGAGCACCACCTCCGGCACCTCCAGCCCCGTGCCCTCGCCGATCTCCTCCCACTCCGCCCGCGCCTCCTCGACCTGGCCCTGCACGGCCGCCACCAGCCGCTTGGCGAAGTCGACGTCCTGGGGCGGCTTCTCCGGCTTGGCGAGCACCAGCAGCATCCGCCGGTCCCGCGACAGCAGGTAGCCGCTCGACCAGTCGAGCGCCAGTCCCGACCGCCCCGGCCGCAGCCGCTCCAGGAAGAGCTCCGCCAGGCCGAAGGGGTCGAGCCGCAGGAGCTGGTTCAGGGCCAGCGACTGCGGCGACAGGATCAGCCGTCGCAGCTCCTGGGCCCGCCGCCTCAGGCTGTCGTCGGAGAGCCGGTCGGCCAGGGCCTCCAGACCGGCCTCGTCCAGGAAGAGCGGCGCGGTGGGCAGCAGCTCCCGCACCAGGCTGTCCAGGTCGCCCAGCCGGTACTCGACCTGCTCGAACTCCTCCATCTCGGAGAGCCTCGCGGCGATCCGGCCGACCAGCTCCTCGTACGGGGGCATGGGGGCGTCCGCGGGGACCCGCACCGCCACCGGCAGGTAGTCCAGGCTGCCGAAGCGGTCCAGGCTGTCGCGGAAGGTCTCGATGGTCGGCTCGTCGCGGGGCAGGAGCGCCAGCACGTCGGTGTCGAACTCGAGCCGCGAGATCAGCCCCAGGCAGACCACCACCACCACCCCGGTGACGGCGAAGACGACGCGGTACCGCCGGCGAGCGAAGAGCGCCACCCGGGCCAGCCGCAGCCGCAGCATCGCTAGCTCCGCCCGCGGCCGAGCAGCTCCGGCGCGTGGCGCGCGAAGTACTCGACCCCCGACACGACGCTGGCCAGCATGGCGGCCCACAGCGCCAGCCGCGCGCCCGGCTCCAGGCCGGGGTGGCGCAGGGCGAGGATCAGGAGCGAGATCGCCACCATCTGGAGGGCGGTCTTCGCCTTGGCGGTGGCGATGGCCGCCAGCACCAGCCGGTCGGCCGCCGCCATCGATCGCAGCGCCGAGACCGCGAACTCGCGCGCCAGGATCACCACCACGATCCAGGCCGGGGCCACCCCCAGCGCCACCAGCGAGATCAGCGCCGAGGAGGTCAGGATCTTGTCGGCCGCCGGGTCGAGCAGCTTGCCCAGACGGGTCACCTGGCCGTGCCGGCGGGCCAGGTAGCCGTCGAGAAAGTCGGTGGCGGCGGCGAGCACAAAGAGCCCCAGCGCGACGTACTCCTGCCCGTCGAAGCGGGCCTCGGTGAGCAGCACCACCACCACCAGCGGCACCAGGACGATCCGCAGCAGCGACAGCAGGTTCGGCAGGTTGAGAGCGCCCGGCGCGGGCTGCTCGAGCTCAGCGGGCATCTCGGGCGCTTTGCGCTTCAGCGCCCCGCGGGAGGAGTCGTGGTCAGGACGAGCTGGCCCGCGGCGTTGCGGTAGAGGTAGGTCTTGCGCGCCACCACGTGCGGCGCGGCGACGCCGCGCAGCCGGTAGGAGGGCTCGTCGCGGTAGGCCGCCATCACCCTGCGGACGTACTGCCGGGTCTCGGGGAAGGGCGGGATCCCGCGGTAGGCGGCCACCGCCGACGGCCCGGCGTTGTAGGCCGCCAGCGAGAGCTCCAGGTCCTCGCCGAAACGGTCCAGCATCAGCCGCAGATAGGCGGTGCCCCCCGCGATGTTCTGGGTCGCGTCCCAGGGGTCCTCGATAGCGAGCTCGCGCGCCGTCTCCGGCATGAGCTGCATCAGCCCCATCGCCCCCTTCCGGGAGAGCGCCGAGGGATCGTAGGCCGACTCCACGCGGATCACCGCGTCCACCAGCTTGGGATCCAGCCGGTGGCGCCGGGCGCTGGCCTCCACCACCTGCCGCACGTCGACGTCGGCTCGCTCGGCCGGGGGCGGCGGCTGCGGCCGCGGGACCGCGCCCCGGTTGTGGATGACACGGGTGCCGTCGGGCAGCCGGGCGACACGCACCCCCTGGGCTACGGCCGGAGCCGCGGCCAGCAGCAGTGCGAGGGCGACGACAGTGCGTGGCACGACGCCTCAGTCTACAACGGGGGGCGCCGAGCCGGCCCCGCTCAGCCGCCGAGAGCCTCGCGCACCAGCTCGGGCACGGCCTCCAGCGCCTGCGGCAGGCGATCGGGGTCGCGTCCTCCCGCCTGGGCGAAATCCGGGCGTCCGCCCCCCTTGCCGTCCATCCGGGAGGCGATGCCGCTGGCCAGCTTTCCGGCGTGCAGCCGATCGGTGAGGTCGGCCGTCACCACCGTGACGAGGCTGGCCCGCTCGCCGTCCCGGGTGCCCAGGACCACCACCCCGGACCCCAGCTTGTTGCGCAGCACGTCGGCCTGGGTGCGCAGCTCGTTGGGCGGCGCCGGCGGCACCTCGCGCGCCACCACCTTGACCCCCGCGACCTCGCTCTCGCCGGAGGCGCCGGCGGTTCCGGAGACCAGCTCGAGACGGAGCCGGGCGAGCTCCTTCTCGAGCGACCGCGCCCGGCTCCTGACCGCCGCCGCCTCGTCGGCCAGCCGCTCCTCCTCCACCCCCAGCTCCTCGGCGGTGCGGGCGAGCAGCCGCCGCCGCTCGCCGATCCAGGCCAGGGCCGCCTCCCCGGTGATCGCCTCGATCCGCCGTACCCCGGCCGCCACTCCGCGCTCCGAGGTGAGCAGAAAGAGGCCGATCTGGCTGGTGTTGGCGACGTGGCATCCACCACACAGCTCCAGGCTCACCGGCACCGTCTCCGCGCGCCCGGCGATCTCGGTGTCGATCCCGGCCACCTCCACCGTGCGCACCCGCTCCCCGTACTTCTCCCCGAAGAGGGCCATCGCGCCCGCCTCCAGCGCCTCCTCGAGCGGCCGCTCCGGGGTGATCCGGGTGTTCCGCCCGGCGAGAATCCAGCGGTTCACCAGACTCTCGACGCGGGAGATCTCCTCCGCCGCCAGCGGGCTGCCGTGCGTGAAGTCGAAACGCAGCCGGTCGGGCGCCACCAGCGACCCCGCCTGCCGCACCGACGGTCCCAGCACGTGCCGCAGAGCGGCGTGGAGCAGGTGGGTGGCAGTGTGGTGCCGCTCGGTGGGCCTTCGCCACTCGGGCCGCACCTCGGCGGTGACCTCGTCGCCGGCCGCCAGCCGGCCGCCCGCCAGCTCGACGAAGTGGTAGTAGATGCCGGCGTCGTCCTTCTGGGTGTCGAGGACCCGCGCCGTCGCCTGGCCCGCGTGCAGCGCGCCGCGGTCGCCGAGCTGACCCCCGGCCTCGGCGTAGAAGGGGGTGCTGTCGAGCACCACGACCCCCTGCTGCTCCCCCTCGAGAGCCCCCACCGCCTCGGTCGCCTCGCCGTCGGCGCGGAAGGCCGCGACCACTCGCGCCGCCTCGAGCCGCAGCCGGTCGTAGCCGACGAAGCGGGTCGCCTCCAGGCCGCCGCGCTGGCGCACCAGCTCGCGCACCGCCGCCAGACGCTCGCCGGCGCCGCCAGCGGCCGCCCGGGAGCGCTCGCGCTGCCGCTCCAGCTCGGCGGCGAAGCCCTCCTCGTCGAGGCCCATCCGCTCCTCCTCGACGATCTCGCGCAGCAGCTCGAGCGGCAGGCCGTGGGTGTCGTAGAGCCTGAAGGCGGTGGCGCCGTCGAGCCTGCCGCGGCCGGCGGCCCGCGCCGCGTCGATCGCCTCCTGCACCTGCACCGAGCCGGAGGCCACGGTCTCCAGGAAGCGGGACTCCTCCGCCTCGACGGTGGCCGCCGAGGCGCGCTCCACCTGGGCAAGCTCCGGATAGGCCGCCCCCATCACCTCCCCCACCACGGGAAGCAGGCGATGGAGGAAGGGCTCCTCGAAGCCCAGCCGCAGACCGTGACGCGCCGCCCGCCGCAGGATCCGGCGGAGCACGTAGCCGCGCCCCTCGTTGCCGGGGATGACGCCGTCCGCGAGCAGAAACGAAACCGCTCGCAGGTGGTCCCCCAGCACCCGGAGGTCCACGTCGCGCTCCGGCTCGGTCCCGTACTCGGTTCCGGCCAGCGCCGCCGCGGCCCGGAGGATGGGCTGGAAGAGGTCGGTGTCGTAGTTCGAGGTCACCCCCTGGAGCACCGCCGCGACCCTCTCGAGGCCGGCGCCGGTGTCGATCGAGGGATCGGGAAGCGGCTTCTGGCCCCCCGTCTCGTCGCGCTCGAACTGCATGAAGACGAGGTTCCAGATCTCCAGGTACCTGCCGCTGGCGTCTCCCTCGTCGAAGGCCACCTCCGGGCGGTCGGGGTGGACGTCCACGAAGATCTCGCTACACGGACCGCAGGGACCGGTGTCGCCCATGGCCCAGAAGTTGTCCTTCTCGCCGCGGCGCACCACCCGCTCCGGGGGCAGCGAGGTCACCCGCGGCCAGAGCGCCGCCGCCTCGTCGTCGTCCTCGAAGACGCTCGCCCAGAGCCGCTCCGCGGGAATCCCCCAGACGCCGGTGACCAGCTCCCAGCCGAAGCGGATCGCCTCCTCCTTGAAGTAGTCGCCGAAGGAGAAGTTGCCCAGCATCTCGAAGAAGGTGTGGTGCCGGTGGCTCGGCCCCACGTTGTCGAGGTCGTTGTGCTTGCCCTAACCCCGCATGAACTTCTGCAGGCTCACCGCCGGGGGCGGGGGCGGCCGCTGCGCCCCCAGGAAGAAGTCCTTGAAAGGCACCATGCCGGCGTTGGTGAACAGAAGCGTCGGGTCGCC
>JAWWBN010000197.1:0-7405 GCA_033720955.1 Thermoanaerobaculia bacterium
GTAGCCCTCGAAGCGCACCACCCGCGCGTCGGTCTCCCCGAAGAGGGTGCCGGCCACCTCCACGCTCTCCCCCTCGCCGCTCGCCGAGACGCCGATCAACTGGGGGTACTCGCCGGCGTGGCGATGGGTGGCGCGGACCACCTCCACGCCGCGGGCCTCCGCCACCCGCTCGGCGTTGACGAAGTTCACCGCTTCGCCCAGGTAGGGGGTCATCGCCCCCTTCACCGCCGCGATGGTGATGGGCGCCCGCAGGCTGGCGTCGATGCCCCAGAGGTCGACCTGCAGACGGCTGAGGCTGCGCTCGAGGACCAGGCCGGCGAGCCGCCCCAGACGCTCGGCCAGAGCCAGGTAGGGCTCGCCCCGCGCGCCGGCGGCGTGGAAGGGCAGGTTGACCGCGGTCACCGCCAGTGACCCCTGCAGGGCGGCCAGCACCATCTTGGCGGTCTCCGTGGCGACCCGCTCCTGGGCCTCGCGGGTCTGGGCGCCGATGTGGGGGGTCGCCACCACCCGGGGATGACGCACCAGGTCGTGGTTCTCGGGCGGCTCCTTGGCGAAGACGTCGAGGGCGGCCCCGCCGAGCCGCCCCGACTCGAGCGCCGCCAGCAGGGCCTCCTCGTCCACCACTCCGCCGCGGGCGCAGTTGACCAGCAGCGCGCCGGGGCGCATCGAGCCGATGCGCTCGGCGGTGAGCAGACGGCGGGTGGCGTCGGTCAGCGGTACGTGCAGGGTGAGGACGTCCACCTGCGGGAGCATCTCGTCCAGCGGCAGCAGCTCGATCTCCAGCCGCCGGGCGACGGAGGGGTCCAGGTAGGGATCGGAGGCCTTGACCTTCATCTCGAAGGCCTGCGCCCGGCGCGCCACCGCCTGACCGATGCGGCCAAGGCCGATCACCCCCAGCTCCTTGCCCTGGAGCTCGCGACCCAGAAAGCGCTTGCGCTCCCACCTGCCGGCGCGCACCGAGGCGTCCGCCGCCGCGACGTTGCGCGCCAGGGCCAGCAGCAGGGCGAAGGTGTGCTCCGTGGCCGAGATCAGGTTGGCGGTGGGGGCGTTGACGACCAGCACCCCCATCTCGGTGGCCGTGGCCACGTCGACGTTGTCCACTCCGATCCCGGCGCGGCCCACCACCTTGAGCTCGCGGCCGTGCCGCAGCAGGTCGGCGGTGACCTTCGTGCCGCTGCGCACCACGATCGCGTCGAAGTCGCCGACGAGCTCGGCAAGCCGGGGCTTCTCCTCGGGCTGCAGAAGGCGCGGCTCCACGCCGGAGGCGCGGAAGACCTCGATCCCCGACGGGTCGAGCGGGTCGCAGATCAGCACCCTGTGCATGCCGCGAGCTTAACGGAATCGCCCTACCACGGACGCGGCCGCCGGAGGTCCCGGGCGAGCTCTTCGGCGGTCCTCGAGCGGCTCTTTCCGGCGCCCGGATCGACCCGCCAGAGGTCGCCGTCCCGGCTCAGCCGCGGCAGCTCCGACGCCCCGCGCACCAGCACCAGGCGGCAGCCCAGGAAGTGCTCCCGCAGCAGGTCGTCGAGAACCGGGGCGCCCCGCCGCCGCTTGACGGCCACCGACCGTCCCGCCCCCACCGCCACCGCGCGCAGCAGCGGCAGCCTCGAGGCCTCCGCGAGCTCCGGGGGCGCCTCGGCGGCGGCCGTCAGATCCAGCCACCCCACCCGGTGCCCGGCCGCCGCCAGGGTCTCTACGAGGGGGGCGACCGCCTCGGCTCCGCCCTCCACCGCCAGCAGATGGGGCCGCTTCATTCCTCCTCCTCCGGGTAGATCAGGGCGGCGCGGCGGCGGGTGCGGAAAGCCTCCTCGTCGGTCGCCCAGCTCTCGATCCAAGGGGTGGGATCGTCGCCCCGATCGACGGCCTCGCGCAGCGTCGAGTCGCCGGTCAGCAGATCGACGGCCGTGCGCTCGCTCTCGAACTCGTACGGCTCCGACCGCCATGCGAAGCCCCCCCACAACCGGCTCGCCGCCCGCACCAGCTCCACCCCGGCGCGGTAGGGGCGGAATCGGGCCGGGTCGAGGACGACCCAGCGGACGCCGCCGCACACCCGGCCCGCGTGCTTGCCCGCTTGCGGACGGAAGAAGACGGGCAGGAAGCGGACGCCCTCCAGCCCGGCCTCCTCCAGCCGCCCGGCCAGGGCGGCGCCATCCAGGCCGGGTGCGCCGGAGAGGAGGAACGGGCGGCTGGTGCCCCGGCCCTCCGACAGATTGGTCGCTTCCAGCAGACAGGCGCCCGGGTAGACCCGCACCGCCTCCAGCGTGGGCAGGTTGGGCGACGGCGCGAGCCAGGGCCGGCCGACACTCTCCCACTCGAGGGACCGCCGCCAGCCCTCCGCGGCGACGACCCGCACCTCCTCGCCCCAGCCGCTGGACGAGGCCTCGAGCCGCACCAGCTCGCCCAGGGTGAGGCCGTGCCGCACCGGCAGCTCGAAGGCGCCCACGAACGACTCGTAGCCCGGCCGCCTCAGGTTCCCCTCCACCACCACCCCGCCCAGGGGGTTGGGCCGGTCGAGGATCCAGACCTCGCACCCGGCGCGGCGCGCCGCCGCCGCCGCCCAGACCGCCGTGGCAGCGTAGGTGTAGTACCGCGCGCCGACGTCCTGGAGGTCCACCAGCAGCAGATCGAGGCCGGCGAAGGCGGCCGGATCGGGCCGCAGGGAGGAGGAGCTGTCGCCGTAGAGAGAGTGGATCGGCAGCCCCGTCCACGGGTCGCGCGCGTCGGCCGACGGCACCATGTCCTGCTCCACCCCGTGGAAGCCGTGCTCGGGGCCGAAGAGCAGCCGCGGCGCCGCGCCGACCTCTCGAAGGGCGACAGCCGCCGGCCGCAGACCCGCGCTCACCGAGGCGGCGTGGCCCAACAGGGCGTAGCGCCGGCCGCGCAGCCGCGCCGGGTCCTCCAGCAGCCGGTCGAGGCCGCAGCGGATCATCCCGGCCGGCGGTAGTCGCCGCTTCGGCCGCCGCTCTTGCGCTCGAGCCGCAAGTCGGTGACCACCGCCCCCCTCTCCACCGACTTGACCATGTCGTACAGCGCCAGGGCGGCGGTCGCACAGGCCACCAGGGCCTCCATCTCGGCGCCGGTGCGACCGTGCACCACCACCCGGCTGACGATGCGCACCCCCTCCTCCCCCGGCTCGACCTCGACCCCGACCTCGTCGAGGGGGAGGGGGTGGGCGAGGGGGATCAGCTCCCCGGTGCGCTTGGCGGCCTGGATGCCGGCGAGCCGCGCCACCGCGACGGCGTCGCCCTTGGGCAGCCGCTCGAGGCGGGCCGCCGTCTCCGCGGAGAGGAGCACCCGGCAGGAGGCCTCCGCCGTGCGACGGGTCACCGGCTTGCCGGAGACGTCCACCATCCGCGCCCGGCCTTCGCCGTCGAGATGGCTGAACGAGGAGTCGCGTGTCATCTGTCCGGCGCCGACGAAAGCACTATGCTAGCAAGCCGATGCGGCCCTCTCTCGGTGTGGTGATCCCGGCGCTCGACGAGGAGCGGCGGATCGGCGCCGCGGTCGGCCGGGCGGTCGAGCTGGCCGACCGGGTGGTGGTGGCCGACGGCGGCAGCGCCGACGGCACCGCGGCCGTGGCCCGGCGGGCCGGCGCCCGGGTGGTGCTCTCGCCCCGCGGCCGGGGGGTGCAGCTCAACCGGGGCGCGGCCGGCCTCGACACCGATCTGCTCCTTTTCCTGCACGCCGACACCGAGCTGCCCCCGGAGGCGCCGCGACTCGTCCGCGAGGCGGTCGCCGCCGGTCACGTGGGCGGCGGCTTCCTGTTGCGCTGGGACTCGACGCGGCCGGTGTACCGGCTGGGCGAGCGGATCGTGAACCTGCGCACGCGGTGGACCCGCGCCCCGCTGGGCGACCAGGCCCAGTTCTGCACGCGGGAGGCCTTCGGCGTCCTGGGCGGCTTTCGTGAGTGGCCGGTGCTGGAGGACCTCGACTTCATCCGGCGGCTCGGACGGCTGGGCCCGGCGGCGGTGCTGCCCGCACCGGTGACGACCTCCACCCGGCGCTTCGACCGCCACGGCCTGGCCTGCTCGATCGCGCGCAACTGGCTCATCGTGGCCCTCTGGGCGGTGGGGGTGCCGCCCCGCCGCCTGGGGCGGCTCTACCACGGCCGTCCCGACCCGACGCGACCAGCCGCCCTCGGCGACGCTCGGCCACCTGCACCGTGAAGCCGTCGTTGCGGGGGCCGGTGAGAAGCCGCCAGCGGCCCTCGTCGAAGAGTCCGGCCGCCAGCGCGGGCTCCAGCCGGCCGGCCAGCGGCAGGGGGCGATAGTCGGGCCGGCGGGCCAGCAGCGCGTCGAAGACCTCCTCGTTCTCCTCTCTCTCCAGCGAGCAGGTGATCGCCACCAGCAGCCCCCCGGGGCGCACCTGCTTCGCGGCGCCCAGCAGCATCTCGAGTCCCCGTCCCGCCAGGCGCCCGAGCTCGGCGGCGCTCAGACGCCACTTGAGCTCCGGGTGCTGCCGCAGGGTGCCGGTACCGCTGCACGGCAGGTCGACGACCACCCGGTCGAAGGCCTCGCCAGTGGGGGGCGCCGCCGCGTCGAGGACCACCCGCGGCAGGGTCCGGCGAAGCCGTCCCAGATTCTCGGTCAGCGTCGCCAGCCGGCGGGGCGAGAGGTCGCCGGCCACAAGCCGGAGCCGCGGCTCGACGGCCAGGAGGGCGAAGCTCTTGCCGCCGGGGGCGGCCGCGGCGTCGAGGATCCGCTCGCCGGCGCCGGGCGGCGGCAGCAGGGCCGCGGCCTGGCTCGCCTGGTTCTGCAGGTAGCAGTCGCCCCGCGCGAAGGCGGTCGACGTCAGCGGATCGCCCCCCTCCACCAGGAGGCCGACCGGCGACAGCGGCGCGGGGGAGGTGGCGACCCCCTCCCCGGCGAGCGAGGTGGCCAGGGCGTCGCGGCCGCCGCGGTCCTCGAAGGCCAGCAGGTGGATCTCGGGGCGCAGGTTGTCGGCGTCGAGGAGGGTGCGGGTCGCGGACTCGCCGAACCGCTTCCACCACCGCTCGACCAGGAGGTCGGGGTGACTGGTCTCGACCGCCAGGCGGCGCACCGGGTCGCTCTCGCGGAGCGGCCACTCCGCCAGCGCCGGGCGCTCCGCGATACGCCGCAGCACCGCGTTGACGAAGCCCGCCGCGCCCCGGTGGGTGCGCCGCTTGGCCTCGGCCACGGCGCGGTCCACCGCGGCGTGCGCGGGCACCCGGTCCAGGAAGAGGAGCTGGTAGGCCCCCAGCCTCAGCGGCGCCAGCAGCCGTCGGTCGATCCGGCCCAGGGGGCGCCCCGCCGCCGCTGCGATCACGGCGTCGAGCCGCCGCAGCCAGCGCAGGGTTCCGAGCACCAGCTCGCGCAGGAGCGCGGCATCGCGAGCCGAGCGGCCGGCGGCGGCGGCGTCCAGCAGGCGGTCGGCGGGCCGCCGGCCGTCGAGGGCGCGATCCAGCACCCGCGCCGCCGCGGCACGCACCCCTTCGGGGGTCACTCGAGCCTGGCCCCCGGCGCCAACCGCTCGCCGTGGGCGAAGACGTCGCCGGGGAGCGCCCGGCGCCCCGGCCTCTGAAGCCGCTCGACCGCCAGCGCGCTCCCTTCTCCGCACGCCACCAGCAGCCGCCCGTCCTCCACGGCCACCACCTCGCCCGGCTCCGCCGGCCGCGGCGCCGGACCGGCCGCCGCCGCCACCACCAGCTTCACCGGCTCGCCCCAGAGACGCGCGGTGAGGCCGGGCCACGGCGTGTAGGCGCGCAGCCGGTCGGCGATCGCCGCGGCCGGCAGCGTCCAGTCCACCCGCCCGTCCTCGCGCGTGAGGAGCGGCGCCCAGCTCACCCGGGTCTCGTCCTGAGGCCGCGGCGTCAGCTCGCCCTTCTCCAGCCGCTCCAGCGTCCCCACCACCAGGCCGGCCCCGAGCCGCGCCAGCCGCTCGGAGAGCTCGGCGGCGGTCTCGCGGGGACCGATCGCCGTCTCGCGCTGGAGCAGGATGGGTCCGCTGTCGAGATCGCGCTCCATCCACATGGTGGTCACCCCCGTCACGGTCTCGCCGGCGGCGATCGCCGCCTGGATGGGAGCCGCGCCCCGGTAGGCGGGCAGCAGCGAGGCGTGGAGGTTGAGGCAGCCCAGGGCGGGCAGCTCGAGCAGGCGGCGGCGGAAGATCTTGCCGTAGGCCACCACCACGGCGACATCCGGAGCGTCGGCCTCCAGCCGCTCCAGGAGCGCGGGGTCCGACAGCCTGGCCGGCTGCTCCACCGGCAGCTCCAGCTCCCGCGCCCGCAGCGCAACGGGGGGCGGTCGGAGCCGCCGGCCGCGTCCCGCCGGGCGGTCGGGCTGGGTGACGACCCTCGCGGGGCGCCGCCCCGAGACGCAGAGGGCCTCCAGAGTCGGCACGGCGAAGCTCGGCGTGCCGAAGAAGACGACCCGGATCACGCTTCCATTTCCGCCCGCGCCCGGTCGATCTCCTCGAAGTAGTCGGGCCTCACCAGCACCTCGCGGGGCTTGCTCCCCTGCGGCGGCCCCAGCAGCCCGTCGCGCTCCATGATGTCGATCAGCCGGGCGGCGCGCGAGAAGCCCACCCGCAGGCGACGCTGGAGGAAGCTCGCCGAGGCCTGCTGCTCGGCGACCACCAGCCGCGCCGCCTCGTCGAAGAGGTCGTCCTCCTCGGCGGCGGCGCCGCCGCCCGACCGCTCCTCCTCGGGCGGCAGCAGCACCTCGGGGTCGAGCTGCTGGCCGCCGCGCTTCTTGAGCCAGCGCACCAGCGCCGCGGTCTCCTGCTCGCTCACGTAGGCGCCGTGGAGACGCACCACGCGCGAGGAGCCGGGGGGCATGAAGAGCATGTCGCCCCTGCCCAGCAGCTTCTCCGCCCCCACCTGGTCCAGGATGGTCCGCGAGTCGTGCCGGCTGGCGGTCGCGTAGGAGAGGCGGCAGGGGAAGTTGGCCTTGATGGTGCCGGTGAGGACGTCCACCGAGGGCCGCTGGGTCGCCACCAGCAGGTGGATTCCCACGGCGCGCGCCATCTGCGCCAGCCGGGCGATCGAGGTCTCGACCTCGGCGGCCGCCACGAGCATGAGGTCCGCCAGCTCGTCGATGACCACTACGTAGTAGGGCAGCGGCGAGAGGTCGCCGGCGTCCACCGGCGCCTCCGAGTCGGAGAGGGCGAGCCGCTGTCGCACCGCGGGGTCGCGGATGGCCTGGTTGTAGAAGTCGATGGAGCGGACATGGAGGTCCGCCAGCAGCCGGTAGCGTCTCTCCATCTCGGACACCGCCCAGCGCAGGGCATTGGCCGCCTTGCGCGGCTCCACCACGACCTCGGCCTTGAGGTGCGGGACGTCGCGGTAGACGCCGAGCTCGATCCGCTTGGGATCGATGAAGATGAACTGCACCTGGTCGCGCGTGGCCTTGTAGAGGATCGAGGTGATCATCGCCTGCAGCCCGAC
>JAWWBN010000198.1:0-7381 GCA_033720955.1 Thermoanaerobaculia bacterium
CACCCGCTTGATCTTGCGCTCTTCGTCGTGCTGGTCGATGTTGGGCCGGAACTTGACTTCCTTGACCTCGATGACGTGGGTCTTCTTGCGGGCCTCTCGGGCCTGCTTCTCCTTCTCGTACCGGAGCTTGCCCCAGTCGAGGATCCGGACGACGGGCGGGTCGGCGTTGGCGCCCACCTCCACCAGGTCGAGACCGGCCGCCTTGGCCCGCTCGCGGGCCTCCTCCACCGGCACGATGCCCACCTGGCTGCCGTCCGAGTCGATGAGCCGCACCGGGCTGCGGCGGATCGCGTTGTTGACCCGCGGGCCCCGAGGGGGCTGTGGCGGGCGACGTGGGGGTCTAGGGATGATCGTCTCCTTTCGTTCTCTTCGGCCGAGGGTCGATGGTGCCGGCGGCCGGGTCCGTCGACCCGGGGCGCCGTGCGGTCGGGCGCGCGCTCACGACGTGCGGAACAGCTCTGCCACGAGGTCCGGCCAGGGGAGAGAGTCTTCCAGCGTGCCGGGCGGGGACGGAAGGGCCGAGGGTTCGTCGCCCGGGTTCGGCTTGTGCGCTGCGCGCTGCACCACGGGGAGGGTAGCACAAAGCGGCGCGTCACGCGCTCGCAGCCGCACCGGGCCGCGGACCGAGGAGCTCCAGCTCCTCGCTGTCGGGCTGGAAGAGGGTGGCCCCCACGCACCCGGGTCCGACGTGGGTGCCGACCACCGGGCCCATCTCGGTGACGTAGAGCTCCGCGACGGAGAACCGCTCGACGAGCAGCTCTCGCAGCCGGTCGGCCCGCGCGGGGGCGTTGGCATGGGCGATGCCGCCGAGCACCGGACGCTCCGCGTCCAGCCGCTCCCCGGCCAGCTCGATCAGACGCGGCAGCGCCGCCCGGCGGCCGCGCACCCGGCTGACGGGGACCACCTCCCCCTCCTGGACCCCCAGGATGGGCTTGATGCCCATCAACCCGCCCAGCCACGCCTTGGCCTTGCCGATCCGGCCGCCGCGCGCCAGGTACTCGAGGGTGTCGACCACGAAGAGAGTGGTGATCCGGCCGCCGATCTCGCGCAGCCGACGGCCGATCTCGACGGCGTCGAGATCGCGCTCGGCCAACCGCGCCGCGAACAGCGCCAGGAGACCCAGGGGAAGACTCACCTGCCCGCTGTCGACCACCTCGATGCGCGGCGTCTCGCCGGTGAGCCGGGTGAGCTCGCGCATGGCCGGGTCGGAGGCGGCCTGTCGCGCGTGCACCACGGTCTGGGACATCTTCTCCGAGATGTGCACGGAGACCACGTCCTGACGCTGCAGGCGGCGGTGGAACTCGAAGGCGAACCTGGAAGGCTCCGGCGGCCGCGTGGAGGGGTGCTCTTCGCCGCGCTCGAGCAGCTCGTAGAAGCGCGCCGGCTCGAGCTCTTCCCGGTCCACGTAGCGCGTCTCGCCGAAGAGGACGGTCAGGGGCACCATCTCGATCTGGTGCGCCCGCACCAGCTCGGCGGGCAGGTCCGCGGTGGAATCGGTGATCACGGTCACCGCCGGCAGGGCCTCGGTGCGGGCCAGGACGCCGCGGGCCACCAACTCCTCCAGCTCGCGCGCCACCCGCGAATCGGGCACCGGGATGGAGTCGAGCAGCTCGCCGGCGCGCGCGCCGCCGTGAATCTCGCCCAGGATCTGCTGCTGGAGGGTCGAGAACGGCTGGGAGAAGAGGCTGGGTCCCAGCCGCACCTCGTAGCGGGAGCGCGGCTCGGGCAGCTCGCCGACGGCGTCCTCGATGGCCGCCGCCACCAGGGAATCGAACTCCTCCAGCATCTCCCGAGGCGGAAGGCCGTCGTCCCCCAGCTCCACCCGAAACGCCCCGTCGACCCTGCGGGCGAGCCGGCAGAACGCCTTCACCCCCCGCACGGGGCCGACGCTCGCCGCGATCACCTCGCCGTCGCGCAGCACCAGCCCGCCCCCTTCCAGCGACACCCGGCCGCTGGCGCCCGCCACGCGCAGTCGCCGGACCAGGTCGAGCGGAGGGGTGTGGGCGAAGTCGCCCACCAGCGCCTTGAGATCGTAGTCGGGCTCCACCCCGACCTGCAGCGCGACCAGCGCCAGACGGATCCGGCGCACCAGCCGCGCGTCGTCGAGCCCCGCCGTGGCCACGAAGAGCGCCTCGGACGGCAGCGACTCGGCTTCCTCCTCGTCGTCCCCCAGGTAGAGCATGGTGGGGGCGTCGGGCCCGCTGCGCGAGCCGATGACGGCGATCGGACCGGCCGCGAGGGCCGCCGGCGCCACCACCACGGAGGGCGCGAGGGCATCGGCGAATCGCACCGCCTCGGCCTCGTCCACCGTGGGCACCACCTCGTAGCCCTCGGCGGTGAGGCCGAAGCCCAGGGAGCGGCGGCGCTCCGGGTCCCGTTCCACGAGAAGGACGCTGGCGTTCTGCATCGCGGCGCTAGAGTCTACCGCCCGGCGGGCGGGGAGGAGCCGCCCCCGCGGAGAAGCCGGAAGACCGCCAGCAGATTGCGTGGCGCCTCCGGCACCAGACGCCAGCGGGGATGCTCGGCCAGAACGCGGCGGATCGTCTCCGACGACTCTTCGGAGGCCGCCACGGCGAAGCCGACGCCGTGCTCGGAGAGGTCGAAGCGGCCGGCCACCCGCCGGAACGTCGGCGAGCCGTCCTTTCCGCCCAGCCAGACCACGGCGCCGGCGCAGGCGGGGGCGACGGCGGCGATCCGGGCCTGCGAGGCCTCGTCGAGGAGACGCACGTGGAGCGCCACCTCGCCCTCCTCGGTGGCCAGCACGCAGGAGCCGCCCGAGCCGCTCCGCAGCGCCACAAGAAGGGGCGGCAGGACGTCCGGCCGCCAGCCCTCCTCGACCTCGGTGAAGAGGGCCGTGAGACGCCGCCACGCCGCCGGCTCGGCCAGCAGCAGGATGGAGACGGGGTCGGACCGGATCCCCCGCTCCCGCGCCGTCCACACGAGATCGTCCAGGGCCGAGTCCAGCAGCTCCTGGCGGGTGATCTCGACCGTCGAGGCCGCCTCGCCGTCCCGCGCGTCGGGATCGTGGGGGACGAGCACTCCCTTCTCGCACAGCCAGGCCACCGTCAGGAGCACCCGCTGCGGCGCCGCGAGATTCGCCGCCAGCAGGTCGAAGAGACGCGTGCCGGGAGTCTGCCGCACCCGCTGCAGCACCTCGACAACGGGCAACGCCGGCAGATCCGGCTCGGGGGACGGCAGCAGCGTGAGGCCGCTCTCCGCCAGCGGCTCGCCGGTCGCCGGCACGGACTCCGCCCGGCGGTCCAGCTCGTCCTTGAGCCAGGCGGCCTCGAGCAGCGCCCGCTGGACCTCGAGCCCCTCTCTCCGCTCGCCCTCCTCCTCCGGCGGGGCGGAGGGCGCGGCCACGAAGCGGAAGCTCCCCTCCTCCACACCCAGGAGGGCGAGGAGCGCCTCGGCTCCGCTGAGCCGCTCCCAGGCCGCGGCGACGACCCGGCCGTGCCCGCTGATCTCGACCGAGCCTCCGCCGCGGCGGCCCCAGACCATCAACCGGCCCCGCCGGCGCGCCTCGACCAGGGGCTGCAGCAGCTCCCACAGCGAGTAGGTGGCGAGGCTTCCCTCGAGCACCATCGGATCGGTGTGACCGGACCGGCTGAGCCGGTCCACCCTGAGGACCAGCTCGTCGAAGTGGATCGGCCGAACGAGCAGGTCGTCGGCGCCGGCGCGCAGCACCTCGACCCGCTCCTTCGCTTCCAGCGGACCGGAGATCGCCAGAACTCGCGGCGGCCGGCCCTCCTCGAGATCGCGGACGGCCCGCACCAGCGAGCCGCCGGCGGCCATGGGCAGGTCGAGGTCGAGCACCACCACGTCGCTCCAGCCGCGCGCCGCGGCCGCCAGCGCCTGGTCCTCGTTCTCGCACAGCTCGACCTGATGACCCGCCTCGCGCAGGCGGTCTTCCATCAACGCGGCGAAGACGGGGTCTGATTCGACGACGAGGACACGACCCAATGAGAAGCTCCCACGAGAGGCTCAATCTACCCTACTGCGGCCGCTGTGCTAGCCTCTTCCGCGGGCCGACAGCGAGCCCGGGCCCCCGGTCCCATGCCCCGCCTCGAGCCCCTTTTCTTCCAGCCGGTCCTCAAGGCCTACGCCTGGGGCGGCCGCAACCTGGAGCGGCTGGGGAGGGCGCTGCCTCCCGGCAGGACGGCGGAGAGCTGGGAGATCTCGGACCACCCGCACGGCCCCACCCCGGTGCGCGCCGGGGAGCACGCCGGGCGCTCGCTGGCCGAGCTCCAGCGGGAGCTGGGAGCCGACCTGGTCGGGCAGAGGAGCGGCGCCGCCCTCGAGCGCGGTCGCTTCCCGCTGCTCGTCAAGCTGCTCGACGCCAACGAGTGGCTCTCCGTTCAGGTCCACCCCGACGACGCCTACGCCCTCCGGCATCACCGCGGCGAGCGGGGCAAGACCGAGATGTGGGTGGTCCTCCACGCCGAGCCCGGGGCCGAGCTGGTCTACGGCCTCCGGCCCGGCGCCGGCCGGCGGGAGGTGGCCCGGGCGGCGGCCGAGGGCGAGCTGGAGCCGCTTCTGCGGCGGGTGCCGGCACGCGCCGGCGACGTCTTCTTCGTGCCCGCGGGGACCATTCACGCCCTCGGGCCGGGCCTGCTGTTGGCGGAGATCCAGCAGGCCAGCGACCTCACCTTCCGGCTCTTCGACTGGGGGCGCCGCGACGCCGATCGCCCGCTCCACCTCGAGCAGGCCCTCGCGGTGGCCGACCTGCACGGATCGGGAGGCGCCGTCGCCCCCCGCCGCCGCCCGGAGGGCAGGATCGAGGTGGAGGAGCTGGTGCGCTGCCCGCACTTCGTCGCCGAGCGGTGGACCTTCCCGCCGGGCGCCTCCCACGCCGCTCACCTGGGCGGCGACACGTTCGAGATCTGGGGGGCGTTGACCGGGCGGGCGGAGCTGCGCACCGCCACGGGCCTCTGGCCGCTGGCGGCGGTGGACTGGGCCCTGCTCCCCGCCACTCTCGGCGCCGTCACCCTGTCGGCGGCGGCGACCACCGTGCTGCTCCGCGTCCGCGCACGCTAGGGCAGCTCAGCCGGGCCCGGGCGCGGGCGGCCGGGGCCGGAAGGAGGTCTCGCGGCGGAGGATGGGCACCAGGTGCTGGACCACCACCCGGGCCGCCCGCCGGTGCCCCTCGCGGGTGAAGTGGGACTCGTCGCTGAACAGGTCGGGCCGCTCCCGGAAGATGGTGTAGAGGTCCACCACCGGGGCTCCCACCTCGGCCGCCACCTCGACGGTGGCCAGGTTGTAGGTGTGGCCGTACGCCTTCCACCATCCGGGGTCGTTGACCGGCCCCGTGAAGGGGCGGGTGAGGAAGACCGGCAGGGCGCCGGCCGCGCGCGCCTCCGCCGCCATCTGACGGAGATTCTCCCGGTACTCCTCGAGCCCCACCCGGGGCCCCAGCTCGCCGCCGCCCGCGGCGACCCGGTCCCAGGCGGCGGCGGCGAGCTGAGCCGTCCGGAAGTGCAGCAGCCGGCGCAGCGAGTCGCGACCCAGCAGCGAGCCGCGGGCGAACTCGCGGTCGCCCCGGCGCACCCGGTGCGCGTCATTGGAGCCGAAGCTCACCAGGACCACATCCGGCGAGAAGGCCAGCGCCTCGCGCAGGCGGAGCGTTCCCTGAAAGGAGCTGTAGCCCCACACGCCGGCGTTGACCACCTCCACCCGGTCATCCAGCCGCGCGAGCATCTCGCCCAGGTCCTGCGGCCAGTTCGGACCGGTCTGCCCCGCCCAGCCCAGGGTGTTCGAGTCGCCCAGGGCGAAGATCCGGATCTCCCCGGGGAGCTTGCCCTCTTCGAGCACGGGGCCGCGGAAGCCCTGCCGGTTGAAGACCCCGACTCCCGGCTGCGGCCGCCAGATCAGCTCGGGGTCGTAGGCGAAGTGCTCGTCCTCGAACAGGTGGAAGAGGCGCGCGTCGGTGGGGCTGGCGACCTCGATCGACATCGGCCGGTACTCGAAGCCCGCCACCCGCAGGAGCTGTTCCACCAGCACCAGACAGAGAGCCGTCGAGAGGGCAAGCAGCAGCACCCGGGCGGCGATCCGTCTCACCCTTCGGCCCTCCGGCGGCCGGCCGCCCGCTGCAACTGCGCGGCCAGGCCGAAGTTGCCCCGCAGAGAGGCGCGATAGGCGGGCGACCCGGCGGCCTCCGAGGCCAGGTCCGGCGGTGCGCCGGCGGCGAGGAGCCGCCGGGTCATGGGGCCGTCACCGTTCCAGGCCGCCCAGTGCAGCGGCGTCCAGCCCAGGGCGGTCATCCAGGCGGGGTCGGCGCCGGCTGCCAGCAGCACGCGGACCACCTTGCGCTCCTTGCGGCTGACCGCGAGCACCAGGGGCGTCCACCCGTCGCGGTCCGCGGCGTCGACCCGGGCGCCGGCCTTGAGAAGCGCCTTGACGCTGCGCAACCGACCCGCCCGCACCGCGGTCAGCAGCGGCGTGGCGCCGAGGCGATCGGTGGCCTCGACATCGGCGCCCTCTTTCAGCAGGAGCCGCAGCCGCCGCGGGCGCTTGCGCTCCGCCGCGCGGTGCAGCACCGACGTGCCGTCGGGCGCCCGGGCGGAGAGACGCGCGCCGGCGTCGCGCAGAACCGAGACGATGTCGGGCAGGCCCCGGTGGAGGGCGGTCGCCAGAGCCACCGCGCCGGGCAGCCCCTCGACCGATGCGCCGCGCGCGACGAGCTCCTCCACCAGCTCTCCGCGACCCGTGCGCACCGCGGCCAGCAGGGCCGAGTCGGGATCGGCGCCCACCGCGAGCAGCTCGCGCATCCGCTCCACCTCGCCGGCGTGGACCGCGGTGACCAGCTCGCCCGGGGCCGGGCGCGCCGGCGGGGGAGCCTCGCCGCAGGCCGCGAGCAGCAGGAGGACCGCTACGGCCCGTCGTGCGCTCATGCGTCGGTCGCGGCGCCCGAGAGGCTCGTCAGCTCGCGGCACGCTCGCGCCATCGCCTGGGCGGAGATCCGCCAGTGGCTCGCGTCGAAGACAGGACGGCCGCCGCTGACCAGGATGGCCTGTGGCGACTCGTGGCGCACGCCGGTGCGGCGCACGACCTCGATCGAGAGCTGGCGGGAGGGTTGGATCTCGATCAGGGCCATCTCGGCCGCCCGCTCCCCGTCGGCGTACTGGCGATAGGCCGTGAGCGCCCGGCTCGAGACGCCGCAGATCAGGCTGTGCTTGAACAGCCAGACGGGGCGCTCGCGCGAGCGCTCCCACAGGTCGTCGAGGTCCTCCCGGGTGGTGAGGGTTCGGATCGTCGCCACGGCGGGAGAGTCTACCGGCGGGCCGGGCCCCGCCCAAGCCCGCCGCGGCCTCCCGACCCTCCGTGCCTCCCTGGGCGCGGCGCGCCGCGCGACCCCGGACCTCGCTGCTCCGGCGGCAGCTCC
>JAWWBN010000199.1:0-7264 GCA_033720955.1 Thermoanaerobaculia bacterium
CGGGTGGTGGGCTGCCGGGGGGTGGGCGACGGGCTACGGACCGAGGAGGGCGGGCTGCCCCCGTCGTCCCCGCGGGTCACCGGCACGCGCTCCCGCACGCTGCTGGGCACCTCGCCCGAGCGGATCCCCTCCAGAATGCGCCGCACGATGGGCGGCCGCGAGCTGTCGCCGGCGTCGCCGGACGAGAAGAGGGGGGAGCGTGGCGTCACCGCCCGGCCCGAAGGGGGCATGGACGGCCGCGCCAGCTCGGCGCCGGTACGGAAGCGCTCCGGAACCACGTAGCGGCGAATCTCACCCGAGGGATCGATCTCCAGCGTCTGGGGTCGCTCGCGGTACGCCCCGAGGTCCCGTCCGCCGATCTCCGGACGCCGGACGTCGATCATCCGGGTACCGCGGGTGACCTCGGCCTCGCGCAGCCGGTCCGCCAGGCTCGAGCGGTCCACCTCGGCGGCTCCGAGGGGCGGCGCCGGCCGGAAGGGCGTGGCCACGCCGCTCTTCACCGCGCCACCCGTGGAGCCCCGGGAGAGGCGGGAGGCGAGGACTTCGCTCTTGGAGAAGATGCGCTCCTCGACGTCGGGGCTCAGATCGGGGCTCCGGGCCACGAACCGGCTGACGTCGGGGAGCTGCCGGTCGGCGAACGCCCGCATCCGGTCCTCCCGGGTGGGGCGGGTCAACACCTCGACGATCTCCGACGGCTTGCCCCAGCGCCCGGGCGAGACGGAGCGGGTGTCGGCGGTGATCACGCCGCGGGGCACGGCCCGCAGACGGCCGTAGTTGTGCTCCTCGGTGCCGGAGCGCCAGTAGGCTCGGTAGCCGCGGCGCCCGAAGTAGCGCACGGGGCAGAAGGTCCAGTGGGCGAAGTAGTCCCACGAGCCGCCGGCCCAGCCGTAGACGCCGAACCGGAAGCCGCCCCACCGGGACCACGGTCCGCCCAGGTAGTAGTGGCTGTAGTAGCCCACCGGCACCCAGGCGACGTGTGTCGGGCCCCAGTACCAGTAGACCCAGGCGGGGGAGTAGATCGCCCCGGGGTACCAGAGCCAGCCCCAGCCGGGGGTCAGGGCCCAGGTGCCGTAGTGGGAGGTCACCCAGCCGAAGGGCTCGTAGGAGACCCAGGAGAGGCCGGAGGGCGTGTGGATCCACCAGCCGTTGGTGAACGGCTGCCAGCCCACGGCCACGTGGGGCCGCCAGGCCGTTCGGCCCTGCACGGCGACCCAGGTGCCGTGCTGGGCGAGCGGCGCCGCGGCGTACTCGAGTGACGGGTCCACATAGCCGCTGCCCGCGGCGGCGTAGGAGGTGCGGTCGAGGTCTTCGCCCCAGATCTCCAGGTCGGAGAGGGAGGCCGCGGTGCCCACGCCGACCCGCGGCGGACCGTAGCCGTCCAGCACCGCCTCCTCGCCCGTGCGCACCACCGTCGAGCCGCCGCTCGTGAACAGCTCGGCGAAGCCGTCTCGCACCACGACCTCGGTGAAGTCGCCGTTGTCGGCGCGCAGACGGTAGGTGCCGGGCGACTGCAGATAGACGGAGGCGTGGCCGGTGTCCACCACGATGGGCTCGAGCTCGTCGAAGAAGTCGAGCACGGTGACGACGATCTCGCCCTCCACCAGGCTCATCGCGGTGGCGGCCCCCTCTTCGCCGTCGGCCGAGAGGGCCAGGCTCTCGAGGAAGAGGTCGGTGGCGCCGCCGGCGCGGATCACGGTGCGGTCGGGCAGCACCATCTCCACCCTCGCGCCGGGCGAGACCCAGATACGGTCGCCGGTCAGGACGGGATAGTTGTGCTCGACTTCGATGGGCTCCGCCTTGTCGAAGGTGGTCAGCCGGATCTCGCCCTCCACGGTGCGGAAGTAGCCGTAGCCCTCGGGCTGGCCCGGCTCGGGCGCCTGGCCGGCCGCCGGCAGGGCCGCGGTCGAGAGCAGAAGAGTGGCCAACAGGATGCGGGTCGAGCGATAGCAGCCTTTCATCGTCTCACCTCCGACAACCAGTGAGTGCAACCGCCGTACCAGGGGCAATTTCCAGTATACTCGCGGTGTTTCCGGGGGTTCTCCCGTACCTGTCGGGCGGCGGGACCGTCCTCTCGGCGCGACAGGGACGGACCGAGGGGCCCGGGGACGGACGGAGAGGACACGTGGCGATCAAGAGCTGGTTCGGAAGCCGCAGCGGCACCGAGGAGGAGGTGCCGATCGACGAGCTCATCGCCTTGCGACGGTTCGACGAGGCGGCGGCCCGGCTCCGGGAGCGCATCGCGGCGAGCCCGAACGATCTCCACGACCGGCTGAAGCTGGCCGATCTGCTCCTCGAGCAGGGAAGCCGCGGCGAGGCCCTGAAGGAGTACTTCACCGTTGCCGACGGGCACGCCCTGGAGGGCTTCTACAGCAAGGCGCACGCGCTGCTGGCCAAGCTCGACCGTCTCCTGCCCGGCAACGACAAGGTGCGGCAGAAGATGGAGAGCCTGGAGCGGGTGCAAAACGTGGAGCGGCGGCGCGATCTGGTGGTCGGCGCCCTGCTGCAGGACCGGGACGAGAGGGGGATGGCCCGGTCCGCCTTCGAGGTGCAGCGCTTCTGGCGCGATCTCGCCGCCAACCCCCTGGTCGAGCGGATGAGCGACGCCCAGCTCCGCCGTCTTTTCGGCGCCTTTCGCATGCGCAAGGTCGAGGAAGGCTCCATCCTCGCGGCGGCGGGCAGCGCGACGGCCGAGATCTATCTCATCGCGGCCGGCGAGATCGCCGCCCAGGCCGTCCTCTCCTCGGGCAAGCGGACCACTCTGCGCAGCTTCACCCCCGGGGACCTGATCGGCGACCGGGTCCTGTTGGAGCACCAGTCGTGGCCGGCGGAGTACGTCGTCACCAAGAGCGGGGCCGTCCTGGCGCTGACCCGAGAGAGCCTGGGCGCGGCCATGCAGGGGGAGACCGACCCGCGGGGCTTTCTGGACGCACTGCGGTGCCAGCGGCACGACCACGAGGTGGCGAGCCTGGTGACCAAGATCTTCCCGGGCGGGGAGCGGGGGCCGGGGAGCTGATGGCGCTGCTGCCGATCCGCATCTACCCCGACCCGGTCCTGCGGGAGGAGTGCCCCGAGGTCGAGGTGTTCGACGACGCCCTGCGGAACCTGGTGGACGACATGGTGGCCACCATGTACGCCGCCCCGGGGGTCGGTCTGGCCGCGCCGCAGGTGGGGGAGCGCATGCGGGTGGTGGTGGTGGACGTCTCGGTGGGCGAGGAGGAGGGCGAGCTGCTGGTCCTGGTGAACCCGGAGATCGTCGAGCAGGTGGGCACGGAGGTCGAGGTCGAGGGGTGCCTGTCGATCCCCGGCTTCACCGAGAAGGTGGAGCGGGCCGACCGGATCCGGGTCCGCGCCCAGGATCTCGCCGGCGAGCCGTTCGAGCTCGAGACCGACGGCTGGGAGGCGCGGGCCATCCTGCACGAGGTGGACCACCTGGACGGGGTCCTCTTCGTGGACCGGCTGCGGGGGCTGAAGAAGGAGAGGGCGCGGCGGTTCCTGCGCAAGCTGCGGGAGGAGCAGGAGGTCCCGGCGTGACGGGGTCCCCCCCGCGCGTCACCCCGGTCTTCTACGACACCGAGAAGCGCCGGCCGGTAGCTCTCGACCCGCTCGTGCCGGGCCGGGTGTCGATCTACACCTGCGGCCCCACCGTCTACGACCACGTCCACATCGGCAACCTGCGCACCTTCCTCTTCGAGGACGTGCTGCGCCGGGCTCTGGCCTACCTGGGCTACCGGGTGACCCAGGTGATGAACCTGACCGACGTGGACGACCGCACCATCGAGGCCTCCGGCCGCGCGGGGGTGGCGCTGGACGACTACACCGCGCCGTTCATCCAGTCGTTCTTCGCCGACCTCGACCGCCTGGGGATCGAGCGTGCCGAGCACTACCCGCGCGCCACCCGCCACGTGGCCGAGATGATCGAGCTGATCGAGCGACTCGAGGAGGCCGGGGTGGCCTACCGGCGGGACGGGTCGGTCTTCTTTCGCATCGCCGACGACCCCGACTACGGCCGGCTCTCGGGCATCGACATCGCCGAGGTGCGCCGCAGCGACCGGGTGGCGGACGACCACTACGACAAGGAAGACGTCCGCGATTTCGTCCTCTGGAAGGGAGCCAAGCCGGGAGAGCCCTCGTGGGACTCCCCCTGGGGGCCGGGTCGCCCCGGCTGGCACGTCGAGTGCTCCGCCATGAGCATGAAGTACCTGGGCGAGACCTTCGACATCCACACCGGCGGGGTGGACAACATCTTCCCCCACCACGACAACGAGATCGCCCAGAGCGAGTCCGCCACCGGAAAACCCTTCGTGCGTCTCTGGCTGCACGCCGAGCACCTCATCGTGGACGGCCAGAAGATGTCCAAGTCGCTGGGAAACTTCTACACCCTGGGCGACCTGATGGAGCGCGGGGCCCGCCCGCGGTCCCTCCGCTACCTGCTGCTCTCGGTCCACTACCGCAAGAAGCTCAACTTCACCTTCGACGCGCTCTCGGGGGCCGACGCGGCGCTCAAGCGGGTGGACGAGATGCGCTTCCGGCTGCGGCACGCGCAGGAGAGCTCCCCCGAAGCTCCGGGGGGACGGCAGGAGACCTCCGAGCTGGCCGCCTTGCTGGCCGAGACCCGCTCCGAGTTCGCCGCCGCCCTGGCCGACGATCTGAACACCTCGCGCGCCCTGGCGGCCCTTTTCGGGCTGGTGAAGCGGGTCAACACGGCGGTGGAGGAGGGTGGCCTGGCGGCCGGGGACCGGGAGCGGGTGGAGGCGACCCTGGCGGACCTGGACCGGGTGCTGGGGGTGCTGGACGCCGAGACCTGGGAGGGGCGCGCCGGAGACCCGTCGGCCTCCGAGGGCCCCACGGAGGAGGAGATCGAGGCCCTGATCGCCGAGCGCCGGCAGGCGAGGGCGGACCGCGACTTCGCCCGCGCCGACGAGATTCGCGATCAGCTCGCCGAGCGGGGCGTCCAGCTCGAGGACACCCCCGGCGGCACCCGCTGGAAGCGGGTCGGGTGACTCCGACCCGTCTCGACGAGTTCGACCGGCAACCCCACGCGGTGGCCCGGGGCCGCAGCGCCGAGGCGGCCGCGGTGGCCTTCCTGGAGGAGCGCGGCTACCGGGTGGTGGAGAGGAACCACCTCAACGACGCCGGCGAGATCGACCTGATCGCCGACGAGGGCGGCACCCGCTGCTTCGTCGAGGTGAAGGCGGTGCGGGACCTCCGCTACGGCCCGGCGGTGGCTCGGGTGGACGCGCGGAAGCAGCGCCGGGTGGCCCGGGCGGCAGCTCTCTACCTGGCCGAAACGGGGTGGGAGGGCCCCTGCCGCTTCGACGTTCTGGGCCTCGAGCCGGAGGCCGGCGAGTGGCGCTACGAGCTGGTCCGGGACGCCTTCGACGCCCCCGCGAGCTGGTGACCCCCCGGGTTGACACTCGCGCGCCCGGCTGGCTATCCTGAGCGTCTGAGCGGGAATAGCTCAGTGGTAGAGCACAACCTTGCCAAGGTTGGGGTCGCGGGTTCAAATCCCGTTTCCCGCTCCAGATCGCCTCACGTTAGAGACCCGGACGACGGCCAGCCCCCGGGTCCCGCCAAGGTCGTCGTCCGCGGCCTGTCCCTCCGGCCTCGGAAACGGGGCGACGTAGCCAAGTGGTAAGGCAAGGGTCTGCAAAACCCTCATACGTGGGTTCGATTCCCACCGTCGCCTCCATCTCAGCCCCGATCAACTCCGGCGTCGGGCGGGAGTAGCGCCCGGATCGGGTCCGGTCCCGCGGTTCGCCAGGCCCTCTGGCACACTCCGTGGTAACAGAGACCCTGCCCCGTCGCCTGTGAAGTCGGAGGAGGTCGGACCATGGTGCGAATCGCGTCCTACAACGTGGAGAACCTGTTCGCCAGGCCCAAGGTCTTCAACACCGAGGGCTGGGCGGCGGGACGGCCGGTGCTCGACGCCTACTACCAGGTGAACGACCTCATGGCCAAGACGGTCTACTCGCCGGCCGACAAGGTGCGGATGCGGGAGCTGCTGCTCCAGCTCGACATCTACTACCGCAACGCCCAGGGGGCCATCCGGCGGCGGCAGACGATCTACCCCAAGTGGGCCTGGCTGAGAAAGAACCGCGGGACCTTCGACCGCCAGCCGCGCGACGCGAGCCGGGACGTGGAGATCGTGGCCACGGGACGGGAGCACTGGATCGGCTGGGTGGCGCTGGCCAAGGAGCCCACCAACGAGGTGGGCACCCGGCTCACGGCGCAGGTCATCGCCGACGTCGACGCCGACCTCATCGGCATCGTGGAGGCGGAGAGCCGGCCGTCGCTGGTGCGCTTCAACAAGGAGCTCCTCGACGACCAGTACGGCCACGTGATGCTGGTGGACGGCAACGACGAGCGGGGCATCGACGTGGGTCTGATGGCGAAGGATGAGTTCTCCATCGAGAACATCCGCTCCAACGTGGACACCGAAGACGACGTCGGCCAGGTCTTCAGCCGCGACTGTCCCGAGTACGAGGTGCGCACGCCGAGCGGCCAGACCCTCTACCTGCTGATCAACCACTTCAAGTCGCAGTCGGGCGGCGGGGGCACCAAGCGGCAGCGTCAGGCGAAGGAGGTGCGTAGGATCGCCGACCGCCTGGTGGGGCAGGGCAGGCACGTGGTCGTTCTCGGCGACCTGAACGAAGGCCCCGCGGCGGCGGGGAGCCAGGCCCAGAACTTCTTCGCCCTCTTCGAGAGCGCGAGCCCCCTGGTGGACGCCTACGAGCAACCCGGCTTCGACGTCGGGCCGCGGCCGGGCACCTTCGACTCCTGCGGCCTGCGCAACCGGCTCGACTACATGCTGATCTCGCGCAGCCTGGTTCCGGCCTTCCGGGGCGGCGGCGTCTTCCGCAAGGGGCTCTGGGGCACCCGGCAGACCCGGCCCGACCGGTGGGAGACCTACCCCGAGATGACCCGCTCCTCGGAGCAGGCCTCCGACCACGCCGCGGTGTTCATCGACCTCGACATCTGAGGCGGGGCGACCGGCACGAGGCTCGACCGGGACGGCCGGCAGCCTGCGTTCTGAACAGGAACGCCGCCGAGGTGGCCGGCTTCGGAGAGAGGGCTGTGGGCCTGGGGTGACGCGGTGGCAGGGTTGAGCTCGTCTCCCCGAGGTCCAGCGACGGGAGGTCGAGCTGCTTCACCGGGAGCGGCCGCGTCAACGGGGCTTCAGCGAGAAGCTCCTCTCCCTCGCCAGCGTCTCCAGCGCCCGGCGCAGGTTGGGGCGGGGGCCGATCCTGTCCCGCCGCCCCTCCGC
>JAWWBN010000200.1:0-7246 GCA_033720955.1 Thermoanaerobaculia bacterium
AAGGAGCGGCGCGGCGATTACCTGGGCAAGACGGTCCAGGTCATCCCGCACGTCACCGACGAGATCAAGCAGGCGATGACCTCGCTGGCCGACGGCGTGGACGTGGTGATCGTCGAGATCGGCGGCACGGTGGGCGACATCGAGAGCCTGCCGTTCATGGAGGCGATCCGTCAGCTGCGGCTCGAGCTCGGCCGCTCGAACGCCGCCAACATCCACCTCACCCTGGTGCCGTACGTCGCCGCGGCCGACGAGCTCAAGACCAAGCCCACCCAGCACTCCGTCCGCGAGCTGCGCGCCATCGGCATCTCGCCCGACATCCTCCTCTGCCGCTGCGAGAAGGCCCTGCCCGAGGAGCTGAAGCGCAAGATCGCCCTCTTCTGCAACGTCGAGCCGCAGCAGGTGATCGCCGCCCGCGACGTCGAGACGATCTACGAGGTGCCGCTGCGCTTCGCCCGCGAGGGTCTCGACGAGCAGCTCCTCGAGATCCTCAACCTGCCCAAGCTGCCGCGCGACCTGTCGCGCTGGGAGGACCTGGTCAGCCGTCAGAAGGCGCCGGAGCACGTAGTGAGGATCGGCATCGTGGGCAAGTACGTCGATCTGCCGGACGCCTACAAGAGTCTCAACGAGGCGCTCACCCACGGCGGCATCGCCAACCGGGCCAGGACCGAGCTGGTCTACATCGACGCCGAGGAGCTGGAGGGGGCGAGCTGGCCGCGCGAGGTGTTCGAGGTGGACGGCCTCCTGGTGCCGATCGGCTTCGGGCCGCGGGGGACGGCCGGCAAGATCCGCGCGATCCGCTACGCCCGCGAGCACAAGGTGCCGATGTTCGGCATCTGCCTGGGGATGCAGTGCATGGTGATCGAGTACGCCCGCAACGTCTGCGGCATCCAGGGGGCGAGCTCCTCCGAGTTCGACCCCGAGTCCGCCCACGCGGTGATCTACAAGCTCCGCGACCTCCTCGGGGTCGAGGAGATGGGGGGCACCATGCGGCTGGGAGCCTACCCCTGCCGGCTGGCCGAGGGCACCCGCGCGCGGGAGATCTACGGCCGGCCGGAGATCAGCGAGCGCCACCGGCACCGCTACGAGGTCAACCAGAAGTACCTGCCCCAGCTCACGAGTCACGGCCTGGTGGTCTCCGGGATGAGCCCGGACGGGAAGTTCGTGGAGATGGTGGAGCTCGAGGACCACCCGTGGTACCTGGGCTGCCAGTTCCACCCCGAGTACAAGTCCAAGCCCACCGACCCGCACCCGCTCTTCGTCTCCTACATCCGCGCCGCGCTGGACGAGCAGGAGCGCCGCGCCGATCCGGAGAGAGCCCGCGAGCGCCAGGCGGTGGTGGCCGGCGGGGAGAGGGCGTGAGCGAGAGGGCGGCCCCGCAGCCCTTCGACCTGGCCGCGGGCGTGCCGCTGGGCGGCGACGAGCTCGCCGTGGTGGCCGGACCGTGCGTCATCGAGAGCCCGGAGCGCACCTTCGAGGCGGCGCGGGCCGTGGCGGCCATGGGCCAGCGGCTGGGCCGCCGGCTGATCTTCAAGGCCTCCTTCGACAAGGCCAACCGCAGCTCGGTGGCGAGCTTCCGGGGGCCCGGCCTTTCCAAGGGCCTCGAGGTCCTCGCCGAGGTCAAGGCCGAGACGGGTCTCCCGCTGCTGACCGACGTCCACGAGCCGCACCACTGCCGCGCCGCCGCCAAGGTGTGCGACGTGCTCCAGGTGCCCGCCTTCCTCTGCCGGCAGACCGATCTCATCCAGGCGGCGGCCTCCACCGGACGGCCCGTCAACATCAAGAAGGGGCAGTTCATGGCCCCCGACGACATGCGGCGGGCGGTCGAGAAGGCCCGCGCCACCGGCAACCGGCGCGTCTCGGTCACCGAGCGAGGAGTCACCTTCGGCTACCACAACCTGGTGGTGGACATGCGCAGCTTCGCCATGCTGCACGCCGACGGCATCCCGGTGCTCTACGACGTCACCCACTCCCTGCAGCTTCCCAGCGCCGCCGGGGAGGAGACCGGCGGGCAGCGTCGGTTTGCCGAGCCGCTGGCCCGCGCCGCCGTGGCCGCGGGCGCCGACGGCGTCTATCTCGAGGTCCACCCCGACCCGGAGACGGCGCTCTCGGACCGGGCCACCCAACTGCCACCGGAGCGGGCCGAGAGCCTCCTGGCGGCGCTCTTCGTCCTCCGCCGGGCGCTGGGCGGGGTCGAGGCGCCGGCGTGACCGCCGACGCGGCGCGCAGCGGGCGGTCGCCGCGCGAGGTGGCCCGCCAGGTGCTGGAGATCGAGGCGGCCGCCGTGGCCGCCCTCCCCCACCGCCTCGACGAGCAGTTCGACCGCGCCATCGAGCTCCTCGCCGCCTGTCGCGGCCGGGTGGTCTGCTCCGGCATGGGCAAGAGCGGGATCGTCATGAAGAAGGTCGCGGCGACCCTCTCCTCCACCGGAACGCCGGCGCTTTTTCTCCATCCGGCCGAGGCGATCCACGGCGACCTCGGCATGATCGCCGAAGGCGACGTGGTGCTGGCGGCCTCCTACTCCGGCTCCACCGAGGAGATCGTGCGGCTGGTGGAGCTGGTGCACCGCGTCGGCGTCGAGCTCATCGCCCTGACGGGCAACCCGGAGAGTCCCCTGGCCCGGCACGCCGCGGTCCACGTGACGGTGCCCATCGACCAGGAGGCGTGTCCCCTGAACCTGGCCCCGACCGCCTCCACCACCGCCACCCTGGCGATGGGCGACGCGCTGGCGATGGCGCTCTCCGTGGCCAAGGGCTTCACCACCGACGACTTCCACCAGCTCCATCCCGGCGGCAGCCTGGGCAAGCGGCTCCTGCGCGTCACCCAGCTCATGCACCGCGACGAGCAGCTCCCCCGGGTGGATCTCACCACGCCGATGCGGGAGGTGATCTACGAGATGTCCAAGAAGGGTCTCGGCGTCACCGCGGTGACCGACGCCGAGGGGCGGCTGGCGGGCTGCATCTCGGACGGCGACCTGCGACGTCTGCTGGAGCGGGAGGCCACCCCCCTGGAGCTGGCCGCGGGCGACTGCATGACCCGTGACCCGCGCACCATCCGCCCCGAGGAGCTGGCGCCGGCGGCGCTCCAGAAGATGGAGGACCACCGGATCACCTCGCTCTTCGTGGTCGACGAGGACGGGCGGCTCCAGGGGGTGCTCCACCTGCACGACCTCTGGCGCCTGGAGATGTTCTAGCCCCCATGCCGATCCTCTCCGACGACGAGATGATCCGCCGGGCCGGCGGTCTGCGCTGGATCCTGAGCGACGTGGACGGGGTGCTGACGGACGGTGGGCTCACCTACGACCGCCGCGGCGCCGCCTCGCTGACCTTCGACGTCAAGGACGGGATGGGCCTCAAGCTGGCGCAGCGCGCCGGGCTCCAGGTGGGTCTCCTGTCCAGCCGCTCCTCCGACGCCGCCGAGCGGCGGGCGGCGGAGCTGGGCCTTGACGGCGTCCACCTGGGGATCGAGGACAAGGGCGCCTGGCTGGACCGGTTTCTGGACCGGCAGCGGCTGGCCGCCCGCGAGATCGCCTACATCGGCGACGACCTGGCCGACCTGGTGGTCCTCGGCCGCTGCGGCCTGGCCTTCGCTCCCGCCGACGCCGTGGCCGAGGTGAAGGCGGTGGCCGATCGTGTCCTCGACGCCCGAGGGGGGCGCGGTGCGGTGCGCGAGATGGTCGAGCGGATCCTCCGCGCCCGGGGCGACTGGGAGCGCGTCCTCGCCCCCTTCACCTTCGAGCGCCGCTAGAGCTCGCCGGCCCGCTCCGCCTCCTCCCGCTTGCGCTGCAGCCGGCCGACCACCGCGGCGGCCGCCACCCCCAGCAGGTAGAGCAGAATGGTGGGCAGGGCGAACAGGCAGAGGTTCACCACGTCGGGGGTCGGCGTGATGAACGCGGCGGCCACGAAGATCAGCAGCACCGCCCAGCGGAAGTTGCGCATCAGGAAGCGTGGCGTGACGATGCCGACCTGGGCCAGGATGAAGATCACGATGGGGAGCTCGAACATCACCCCGAGGCCGAAGATCGCGTAGAGCAGGAACCGGTAGTAGCGGTCGGCGGTGACCACCGGCTGGAAGGCCTCGCCCACGCCCAGCAGAAACTCCACGGCGAAGGGGAAGGCGACGTAGTAGGCGAAGGCGCCCCCGCCGACGAAGAAGAGGGTGCCGAAGAAGATGAAGGGCACGGCCCAGCGGCGCTCGCGCGCGTAGAGGCCGGGAGCGATGAACCGCCACGCCTGGTACAGGACGACGGGCGAGGCGACGAACAGACCGGCGAGCGCCGCCATCTTGACGTACAGGACGAAGGGGTCGGTGATCCCCAGGAAGGCAAGGCGGGTGCCCTCGGGCAGCCAGCGGTAGATCGGGCGGGCCAGGAAGATCGCGATCTCGTCGACAAAGATCCAGCAGCCGATGAAGGCGACCCCCACCGCCGCCAGGGCGCGGAAGATGCGCCGCCGCAGCTCGTCGAGGTGCTCGAAGAGGCTCATGCGAGCCATCTCCTCGGGCTCGGCGCCGCGCTCGAGGCGCGAGATCGGCTGCTCCATCGGTGACGGCGGGCTCAGTCGCCGGCCTCGGCGTCGCCCCTGTCGGCCGGCTGCGGCTCGCCCTCCTCGCCATCCCCCGCCTCGGGCGTGGCCGGCGACGGAGGGCTCTCCTCCCGCGGCGTCGCGGCGGCCGACGGGGTCGCGGCGCCGCCCGGGGTCGGCGCGGGCGCCGGACGGCGGGGGCGCTCCTCCTCCAGGGCCACCTCCGCGTTGAGAGTCCGGGTCAGCTCGCTGGTGGCCCGCCGGAACTCGCCCATGGCCTTGCCGAGGGTGCGTCCGACCTGCGGCAGCCGCCGCGGTCCGAAGATCAGCAGCGCCAGAACGAGGATGAAAATGAGCTCAGGTAAGCCAAGAGGGCCCAAGACGCCGTCCTTTCCGGCTGTCTCGATCTTCCGGCCGCACCCGGGGATTGTCAAGCGAGACCGGTGGTAGACTCACGCCGTCATGCGCCGCCGCTGGAAGATCACCGCCGTCGTCGTTTTCGTTCTGTCGCTGCTCTCGGGCGGGCTCTTCGGCCCCCGCGTGCTCGCCTTCACCGACGAGGCGCGCGGGCTGCTGCGCTCCTACACCGAGCTGGTCACGGTGATCCACGAGAACGCGGCCCGCGAGGTGGCCTACCGCGACCTGGTCTTCTCCTCGATCAACGGCATGCTGCGGCAGCTCGATCCCCACACCGCCTTCCTCTCGCCCGAGGCCTACGACAACATGCGCGACCGCCAGCGGTCCAGCTTCTACGGCTTGGGGATCCTGGTGGGCATGCGCAACGGGCTGCTGACGGTCATCACCCCCATCGAGGGCACCCCCGCCTCGCGCATGGGCATGCGGGCGGGCGACGTGATCAGCACCATCGAGGGCCAGCCCACCGACAGCATGGGGATCAACGACGCGGTGCGCCAGCTCAAGGGGCCGAAGGGCACCCAGGTCACCATCGAGGTGGTTCGCGCCGGCCTGGACGAGCCGCTCGAGCTCACCATCACCCGCGACGAGATCCCGCAGAACACCGTCCGCTACGCCTACATGATCCGGCCCGACACCGGCTACATCGCGATCTCCGACTTCAACCGCGGCACCGGCCGCGAGGTGCAGGAGGCCATCGAGAGGCTTCAGGAGCAGGGGATGCGCCGGCTCCTGCTGGACCTCCGCAACAACGGCGGCGGCCTTCTGGACCAGGCCATCGAGGTCTCCGATCTGTTCCTGCCCGAGGGCGCCCGGATCGTCGAGACCCGGGGGCGCACCCGCGACTCGTTCCAGGAGTACTCCGCGACCGGCTCGCGCCCGGACGTCGGTCTGCCGGTGGTGGTGCTGGTGAACAACGGGACCGCCTCCGCGGCGGAGATCCTGGCCGGAGCGATCCAGGATCACGACGTGGGTCTGATCGTGGGCAGCCAGACGTGGGGCAAGGGACTCGTCCAGACGGTCTACAGCCTCTCCTACGGCGCGGGCATCGCCCTGACCACCGCCAAGTACTACACCCCCTCCGGCCGCCTGATCCAGCGCGACTACACCTCCTTCTTCGACTACCAGAACCACCCGGGCCGGCTGACGGAGGCCGAGGACGAGCTCCCCGGCTCCGAGGAGCTCGCTCGCCCGACCGAGATCTTCCGAACCGACCTCGGCCGCGAGGTCTACGGCGGCGGCGGCATCACCCCCGACATCGAGGTGCCCCTGGAGGAGCTTCCGCCCTACCTGCAGTACCTCCTCAGCCGCAGCGCCTTCTTCGACTACGCGGTGCTGTTCACCTCCGAGAACCAGGTCGAAGGCCGGGAGTGGTGGCCCGACGACGAGACGCTGGCCGGGTTCTCCAAGTGGCTCGTCGAAGGCGAGCTGTCGAGCCCGGAGGAGATCGAGGAGGCCCTCGCCGACCCGGAGGTCCGCGCCGCGGTGGCCCGCCAGCTCCGCGCCGAGGTCTTCAACGCCGCGTTCGACTTCCAGGCGCGTCACCAGGTGCTGGCCGACGGCGATCCCCAGATCCAGCGGGCTCTCGAGCTCTTCGGCGAGGCGTCGGCGCTCCTGTCGCGACGGCAGGGGCTCGAGGACGAGCCGGCGACCCCCGCCCGGGAAGGCGTCGGCCTCTAGGCCGGGCCGGCGCCGCGGGCCAGACCGTCCAGATAGCCGCGGACGAGGCCCGGCAGGGCGCCGAGGTCGTACCCGCCCTCGAGCACCGACACCGCCCGGCCGTCGCAGAGGCGGCGTGCCGCCGCGCCCAGCATCTCCCCCCACTCGGCGTACCCCTCCCGGCTGACGGTCATGCCCCCCAGCGGATCGTCGCGCCAGGCGTCGAAGCCGGCCGAGACCAGGAGGAGGCGCGGGTGGAAGCGCTCGAGCGCCGGCAGCACCGACTCGTCGAAGGCCCGGCGGTAGGCGGCGTCGCCCTCGCCGGCGCTCATCGGGAGGTTCAGGGTGGCGCCCTCGCCGGCGCCCCGGCCGCGCTCCGAGGCGGCGCCGGTCCCCGGGTAGAAGGGATACCGGTGCAGGCTCACGAAGAGGACCTCGGCGCGCTCGTAGAAGATCTGCTGGGTGCCGTTGCCGTGGTGGACGTCGAAGTCCACGATCGCCACCCGCTCCAGCCCGTGGGCGGCGAGCAGATGCTCCGCCGCCACGGCGACGTTGTTCAGGTAGCAGAAGCCCATCGCCTGCGAGCTCTCGGCGTGGTGGCCCGGCGGGCGCACCGCGGCGAAGCCCAGCCGCCCCGCGCCGGCCGCCGCCCA
>JAWWBN010000201.1:0-7221 GCA_033720955.1 Thermoanaerobaculia bacterium
CGCGACAACCGGATCGTCTTCCGCTACCGGCACGTGCGCGAGCCCGACGGGCCCGACGACGACCGCCGGCGGCTGGCCGTGGCCTTCTACCGCCTGGAGCTGGCCGGCGGCTCGCGGCAGGCCGGCTCGCCGCGCGCCGACGCCGAGCGCGGCACCCTCTTTCTTCCCTACGGCTCGCAGCTCGCCTACGTGGTGCGGTTGGAGCCGCAGACCGAGCTGCGCGTCAAGCGGCTGGCCTTCCGGGGGAGCTCCGGCCACCTCGACGTCTGGCTCGAGACCGACACCGCCGAGCCCCGGCGGATGGCCCGGCTCGAGAAGGGCGGACAGGGCGGGGCGGTCGGCCTGCCGGTGGACGAGCCGACTCCCGGCCGGCTGGTTCTCCGCGCCCTGGCAGAGGGCACGGCAGAGCGCGAGGCGGGAGTGCTGCTGGAGGAGCCGGAGCTCTGGTCCGGCGACCCCGTCCAGCAGGCGGCCGCGTGGAGAGCGCCCGAGCCCGACGGGCCGCGGCGCCCCCACATCGTCCTCTACCTGGTGGACACCCTGCGCTCCGACCGCCTGGGCGTCTACGGCTACGAGCGGCCCCTGACGCCGCGGCTCGACGAGTTCGCGCGCGAGGCGGTGGTCTTCGAGCGCGCCGTGGGGCAGTCGTCGTGGACCCGGGCTTCGATCGCGTCGATCTTCACCGGCCTCTGGCCGCACACCCACGGGGCCATCGGCCGGCGTGACCGGCTGTCCGAGGAGGCCGTCACCCTGGCCGAAGCGCTCGCCGCGGGCGGCTACCACACGGTGGCCTTCGCCACGAACCCCAACATCGACGAGCGGTTCGGCTTCAGCCAGGGCTTCGAGGAGTACTACCACGTGCGCCGCGGCACCGACTCGCCCCGGGTGACGGCCCGGGTGCTGCAGTGGCTGGACCAGTGGGAGGACGACGGCAGGCCGCTCTTCCTCTTCGTGCACACGGTGGACCCGCACGACCCCTACACGCCGCCGCCCGAGTTCATGGAGCGCTTCGCGCCGGAGTCGAAGGAGTACCTCGAGGAGCGTGCCGCCCAGCGCCGGCGCGACCGGTGGTCGACCACGGAGGAGAACCTGTGGCACATGAACCGGCTCTACGACGCCGAGGTGGCCTTCAACGACGCCAGCTTCGGCGTCTTCCTGGACGAGCTGCGAGAGCGCGCGCTCTACGACGACTCCATCCTGGCGTTCGTCTCCGACCACGGCGAGGAGTTCCAGGAGCACGGCAACTTCACCCACGGCAAGAACCTCTTCGCCGAGACCCTCGACTTCCCCTTCGTGATCCGCTTCCCGGGCCAGCGGGAGGGGCGCCGGGTCGCGACGCCCGTGCAGCACACCGACCTGATGCCGACCCTGCTCGACTACCTGGGGCTGCCCATCCCGGACGCGGTGGAGGGCCGCAGCCTGGCGGCGGTCGCCGACCCGCGGTTCGAGGAGCCGGCGGGAAGCGGCGCGCGGATCTTCTCCCACCTGGAGCTCGACGGCTCCCTCATCCTGTCGGTGGTGGACGGCGACTGGAAGATGATCGAGTGGCACGCCCGGCGCGGACCTCACCGGGCGCTGTTCAACCTGCGCGAGGACCCCGGCGAGACCGTGAACCTGGCCGACCGCTACCCCATCCGCACCGCCGTCATGGCCCGCATGCTGACCGAGCGTCTCGAGGGCGGCGGGGCCCGGCTCCGCCGCGAGGAGGCCGAGCTGGACGAGGAGCTGGAGCGCAGCCTCAAGGCCCTGGGCTACCTGCAGTAGCCCACGGCGGGCGACCGCCGGAGCCGCGGTCGGATCGCGGGGCTCAGCCGCCCGCGGCCAGCAGCTCCCGGGCCTGGGGGTAGAGCGGGCGGATGTCCACCGGCACCTCGCCGAGCCGGTCGATCGCCGTCAGGATGGCCGGCGTCGCCCGGCCGTAGGTGGCCAGGAAGCGTCCGGCCGCCTCGTAGTCGCCGGTGGCCTGGATCATCAGCAGCTCCGCGGTGATGTCGCGGATGGCCCCCGGGAAGCGCTCGGAGACCGAGCGGAAGCGTCCCTCCTCGGTCACCTCGAGCGCCCCCTTCTCCATCAGGTAGTTGAACTGCGACACCACCCCCTGGCCGTGCGCCTCGTGCACTCCGAAACGCGCGGAGCGGAAGAGCCCCGCCAGGTAGCTCGCCTCCAGGGTCTGGCGCAGCTCGGCGGGCATCAGCCCGCGGTCGATCAGGTGCAGGATGTTGTAGACCCCCAGGACGTCGGCCTTGGCCTCCTCCAGGGTCGAGTAGTGCTCCTGGAGCTCCAGCCGCACCTCGGTGTCGCGCCCGTCCACCACGATCTTTCCCGGGCCCAGGCCGTGGGAGAGCTCGTGGTGCAGGACCTCGTTGAAGTAGGCGTCGAAGGCGACCCGCGCCGCCTGCTCAGGCACCAGCACCTGCTGGGCGATAGGCACCAGGATCTGGTCGTACTTGGCCCGCATGACGTTGCGCAGCAGGACCTTCTTGGAGCCCTTCGCCTCGCGCACCCGCTCGTCGTTGGGCAGGTTGAACGCCAGGGTCTGCACCCCCGCCTTGGTGTCGCCGCCCGAGAAAAGCAGATCCACCACCCGGATCGGACTCTCGCTGCCCCGGTCGAAGTTCTTGTGTTCGTCGGGGATCGGGAGGTTGCGCTCCAGGGCCGGGAGCTCCGCCTTGTAGCGCTCGAGGGCCGCCGACTCCTCGGGCAGGGCCACCGTCACGAAGGCCTCGAAGGCCGCCTTGTACCCCTTCAGCTTGTCCTCGTAGGTCTCGTAGGGGCCGATGGTCACCTCGATCGGCGCGTCCAGGTCCATCCAGGCCATGTCGCTCTCGTAGTAGTCGTCGGTGCCGAAGGCGTCGGCCCGGGTGGTCAGGAAGCGAGCCAGCGACACGTTGTCGGTCAGAGCGGCCGCCGCCCGGAGCTTCTCCGCCGCCGGCTCCAGCCACTCGGCGTAGGCCTCGGAGTACGGGACGGGGGTCAGGGCGTCGCCATCGCGCCGCACCAGGGTCGTCAGCTCCGTCAGCTCGCCCCGGGCCTCCGGGTGGGCCGCGAGATAGGCCTCGAGCTCCGCCGCGGTCAGATCGACCGGGTAGAAGCCGGCCCCGGGCGGATGGGGCATCTCGCCCAGCCAGGCCTCCATCTCGTCCAGCCGGTCCCAGGGACCGAAGTTGACGTCGAAGTAGGTCCGCACCGACTCGGGGAAGCCGCCGCTCTGGAGCCGGGTCCGCATCTGGGGGTTCCCCTCCCACACCTGGCGCAGGAAGATCTCGTCCATCAGCACCCCGGCCTCTACCAGACGCCGCAGCACGTCGCGCTCCGCGTCGCCGAACTGGGAGAGCTCCACGGTCATCTCGGTGGGGGCGTAGCGCGCCAGCCGCTCTTCGACGTCGGCGGCCACGGCCAGAGTCTTCTCGGGTGGCGAGGCCGGCTCTCCGGCGCAGCCGGCCAGCGGCACGAGCAGGGCGAGGGCGAGTGCAGGTCGCATACAGAACCTCCTGCGCCGGAGTTTACGCACCCCGTCCCTCCCATGGGAGGCTCGAGGCGTGCGAGAATCGGGGCGGCTCGGACGACCTCTCCGTGATGAGCGGCTCCTCCCCCCCTTCCCCACCGATCCCCGGCCGCCGGGCCCTCGCCCTGTCGCGGCCCGTGGTGCGGCGGGGACTCACCTACGCCGCGGTCGTGGGCCCCGTCCTGATCGCCATCAACCATGGCGACCAGCTCCTCCAGGGGCAGGTGGACGCCCGCGTCTCGAGGCCGCCGGCTGGGAGAAGGAGCGGATCGACGCCCGGTTCGCGGAGCTCCGCCCGATGTACACGCCGATTCGCCAGGCCACCTTCGGCGTCCTCGGGACCTTCGTGACCTGTCTGCCGATGGTCCTGGTGCTGGCGTTGCTCTTCCGGGCGCGGGGCGAGCCGGGCTAGGCGGCCGATCTGAAACCCGCCGGACGGCGCCGGCGTAGGGCGAGGTCGAAGGGAGATGCGATGACGACCTCGAGATGGGACCCCCGAACCGTTCTGGCCCGCTTCTTCGGCGTCGTGGGGCGCGGCCGCTCGTATCTCAACGCCCTCTACCTGCTGCTGGCATTCCCGCTCGGAGTCGTCTACTTCTGCTTTCTCGCCGTCGGTCTGTCGCTGGGGCTGGGCCTGGTGATCGTCTGGGTGGGCCTCCTGGTGCTGGCCGTGGTGCTGCTCGTGAGCTGGCTGCTCTCCTCGTTCGAGCGCCAGCAGGCGATCTGGCTGCTGGGCGCGCCCCTGCGGGCCGATGCGCCGAGACCACCCGCGGGTGCCACCGCCGGCGCCCGCCTCGCGAGCTGGCTGCGCGACCGTCTCACCTGGACGGGTCCGGTGTTCCTGCTGCTCAAGCTCCCCCTGGGCGTCGCCTCCTTCGTTCTGGCGGTCTTCTGTCTCTCCCTGAGCCTCGTCTTCCTGCTGGCCCCGGTCAACTATCCCTGGGAGGGGCTCTGGTTCGAGATGGGCGCCTGGGAGTGGCACGTGGACACCCTGCCCGAGGCCCTGGTGTGCTCGGCGATCGGCTTCCTGCTGCTGGTGCTCAGCCTGCACCTCCTCAACGCCGTGGCCTGGGTCTGGAAGAGGCTCGCGCTGGTGCTCCTGGAGCGCGGGCGGAGCCCCCAGCCGGCACCGACGGCGGTCTGAGCGCCCCTCGACGGCGGCGGGGTCCTGGGGATCCGCGCCCCGATGCACGAGAGCGAGACCGCGGTGGTGCGCCCCTACCTGTCGGTGGCCGACGTCGAGGCCGCGGCGAGCGCCGTGGAGGGTCCGGACTGCCAGATCGCCCTCCCTCCCATGGAGCTGCCGGGCCACGGCAAGTTGGCGATCTATCTCCAGGGCGGCGTCCAGCACGGTCTCTGGGAGGGCTGAGGCCGGCGGGCCCCGAACCGGCGCCGGCGGCGGCCCGAACGGGAGAGCGCCGGCCGGAGGCCGTCCGGAAGGGGCTTCGCGGCAGCCGAAGGCGGT
The DNA here is from genome assembly GCA_033720955.1 of Thermoanaerobaculia bacterium. Taxonomy (GTDB): domain Bacteria; phylum Acidobacteriota; class Thermoanaerobaculia; order Multivoradales; family JAHEKO01; genus JAWWBN01. Next base: position 4,971 of record JAWWBN010000201.1, read on the forward strand.
GGAAAACTGGGTACCCGGGTACCCTGGCGTGCCTCGCTGTGGCGACGTAGCCTGGCACCGTGATCGGCCCCACCCCGAGTCCGACCCCCCCGCCCGCCGCTCTGGTGCGGCTCGCGCCGCGCGTCCGGCTCGCCGACTGGCGCACGGTCGTCCTGCTAGCCGTCCTGCTCTACCTGCCCTGGAACGGGCAGCGCGACCTCTGGTTCCCCGACGAGCCCGACGTCGCGGAGCCGGCGATGTCCATGGTGGAGAGCGGCGACTGGGTCGTCCCGCGGCGCAACGGCGAGCCGTGGCTGGACTATCCGCCCCTGACCTACTGGCTCGGGGCGGCGAGCAGCTCCCTGCTGCGCGGAGCCAGCCCCTTCGCGCTCCGCCTGCCCGTGGCCCTTCTCGCCGTGCTGGTCGTGGCGCTCACCGGATACGCGACCGAGTGTCTGGCCGGCCGGGAGGCCGGCGTGTGGGCCAGCGTGAGCCTGGCCACCGCGCCGCACTTCCTCTACCAGGCGGTCAGCTTCCACCCCGACATGGCGTTCGCGACGCTGATCTCCGCCGGTCTCGCCGCCTACGCCTGGGGAGTCGAGCGTCGGCAGGGCTGGCGCAGCGGAGCGCTCCGCGCCGCCGGGTTCGCCTGCTTCGGCGGCGCGGTCCTGGCGAAGGGGATCCTGGGGCTCCTGCTCCCCGGGCTGCTGCTGGTGGTCTGGCACCTCACTCGCCGCCAGTGGCGAGCCCTTCTCTGGATGGCGCCGCTGACCCTGGTCGCCCTGGCCGTGGCGCTGCCGTGGTACCTGGCGCTGGCGGCGAAGACGTCCACGGAGCTCGTGGGGCACGAGGTGTATCTGCAGAACTTCGCCCGCTTCACCGATGCGAACCGCGGCCACGGCGAGGCCTGGCACTACTACCTCACGCGGATCTGGCCCGACTGGGGGCCGTGGAGCCTCCTTCTCCCCGGCGCGCTGGTGACCGCCTGGCGCAGGGACTGGGACGCGCCGTTGCCCCGCCTGGCGCTTCTGAGCTTCGTGGTGAGCCTGCTGTTCTTCAGCCTGGCCGCCACCAAGCGCGAGGTCTACCTCCTCCCGGTCTACCCCGCCATCGCCTTCCTCGTGGGTCGTCACGCGGCGCTGGCCGCCGAGCGTCCCGGCCGCACCGGGTATCGATGGGTGCGGGTCGGGCTGGGAGCGGCGGCGCTTCTCGCCGGAGGGGTTGCGCTCGCCGCCGCGCTGCTCGATCTTCCCTCCGCACTCCCCGCCACGGGCCGCGCGGCCGCCGCCCTCGACGGCAGCCTGGCGGCGCCCCTGATCGTTCTGGGTGTGGCGCTGGCGGCGGGCGGCCTCGTCCTCCTGCTCGGCGCCCGGGACGGCCTGACCCCCTCGCTGGTGACCCGGGGCACGGCCGTGCTCTTCGTCGTCTACCTGGTGGCCCTGAGCTCCCTGGCGCCGCGCATGGACGAGGCCAAGTCGTACCGCGAGGCCGCGGTCTGGCTGCGCCGGCAGGCCGGTCCGCACCCCATCGGCTTCTACCTCCCGGGCGCCCACAGGAAGTACGCGGGCATCCGGGTCAACGACCCCGCGTACCTGCTCCTGGAGCTCCTCGCGACGCCGCGGGACGCGGCTCTCTACCTCCGTCGTCCGGAGAGCGTGCTGCTGCTGCGAACGGACCGGAGCGAGGAGGTGGCGCGGCTCTCGCCGGAGTGGGTCGAGCTGCCCAAGCACCCCCTCTCCCTGAGCGGCACCGCCTTTCTCGCCGTCGGCCCGCGGCCCGGGACGCCGCCGTCATGACCCCTCTCGAATCCCCGCCCGCGACGCCGGGTCCCACCTCCCGAACCGGCCCCCCTCCGGCCGCGGTGACCGTGGTGCTGCCGACCTACAACGAGGCGAGGAACATCCGCACGGTGATCGCGGCGACCCAGGTCGCGCTCCGCTCCCACCCCGATCACGAGATCCTGGTGGTCGACGACGACTCGCCCGACGGGACCTGGCGGACGGTGGACGAGCTGAGCGCCGCCGATCCCCGCATCCACTGCTACCGGAGGCTCGCCCGGCACGGCCTGGCCAGCGCGATTCTCGAGGGTCTGAGCATGGCCTCGGGCGCCGCGCTCGTGGTGATGGACGCGGATCTGCAGCACGACCCGGCCGCCATCCCGCTCCTGGTGGGCGCCGTGGCGGGCGCCGACATCGCCGTGGGCGGCCCCGACCCCCCCGGGGGGGCGCCGGGCGGCGGGCGCCGGGGGCCCCCCGGGGGGGGGGGGGGGGGC
>JAWWBN010000202.1:0-7118 GCA_033720955.1 Thermoanaerobaculia bacterium
AGCCCGGGGCCGTCCGTGCTCCCGGTGGCGGAGGGCGAGACCCGCTTGGGCGGGGTCGAGCGCGCCGAGCACCGCTGCGTCGGCCTCGAGAACCTCTTCCAGGGCCGCGGACCGGCCCGCGACCTGGTGACCCGGATCGAGCTCTACCGGCGCGAGGTGAGCAACCCGCTGGCCCGGTACGAGAACCTCTACGAGCCGATCAACACCTTCCCGGAGGTGGAGCCCGACCGGGTGCGGGTGGCGCCGGACTCGAGCGTGGCGGAGGGAATCGAGCTCCTCCTGCGCGGTCGTCTCGGGCAGAGGACGGGCTGGTGGATCAACTACGCCCTCTCGTCCACCGAGGACGTGATCGCCGGCGAGCGCTTTCCGCGGCAGTTCGACCAGACCCACGCCGTCAACCTGGACCTGGACCTGCGGCTCTCACCCCGCTGGAGCGTCAACCTGGCCTGGCGGTACCACACCGGCTGGCCCACGACCCCGCTGACCGTGGAGCGACGGACGGGCGACGACGGCTCGGTGGAGACGGTGCCGGTGCTGGGCCGGCGGTTCAGCGACCGGCTTCCCGACTACCACCGGCTGGATCTCCGGGCCAGCCGCCGCTGGGCGTGGCGCTCCACCCGGCTGCGCCTCTTCCTCGACGTGCAGAACGTGTACGACCGGGCCAACCTGGCCGGCTTCGACTACGAGATCGACGACGAGACCGGAACCCTGATCGACAACCGCGAGAGCTGGCCGGGGTTTCTCCCGTCCCTCGGCGTCGAGATCGAGTTCTGAGCCGCGCCGGCCCGGGCTCAGGGAGCGGCGCGCTCGATCCTGAGCTCGCCCGACTCGATCCGATAGGAGAGACGGCTGGCCGGCAGCACCGCCGCCAGCGACTCGCGCGGCGACAGCTCCGCCGGGGCGCCCAGAAGCTCCAGCGCGCCGGCCTCCCGCTCCAGCCGGGAGTCGGCGTAGACCACCCGGAGACCGGTCTCGTACGACACCCACTCCAGGTAGGCGGCCAGCGGCGCCCCCTCCGCGTCGAAGCCGGGCGCCGCCCTCTCCACCCACTCCCACTCCGGGCCGAAGGCCGCTACCGCGGTGCGCCACAGGGTGCCCTCGCCATCCACGGTCAGCTCCTCTCCCGGCCCCGCCAGATGCCGCTCGCCGCCGGCCTCCACCCGCACCCTGCCCTGTCGCACCCGCACCCGGAGCGTGTCGTCCCTCTCCACCAGCCGGGTCGCGAAGCGGGTGCCGACCTCCACCACCGTGCCCAGCCGGGTCGCGACGGCGATGGCCGGGGGACCGGAGGCGCCCTCGCCCGAGTCCAGGTAGACGGCGCCGGCCAGGAGCTCGATCCGGTCCGTCGAGACGAGCCGCAGCCGGCTCCCGGGGGCGATCCGCACCGACTGGCCGTCGCGCCAGGCCAGGGCCGCGACGGCGCCCTCCGCCGCCCCGGTGGCGACCTCCGCCCCCGCCGGGAGGCCCTCGGCGAGGACGGCCGGACGGGCCCCTTCCTCGCCGGCGACCGAGAGCGATCCCCCCTCGCCCAGCGCAGCCACCACCGCCAGGGTCGTCGCCGGCGCCGGCCGCGCCTTCCACCACCAGAGACCCACCACGGCAAGGACGAGGCCGGCGGCCAGGGCGAGAGCCCAGCGCGAAACGCCGGCGTCGGAGCGCCGGGAGACCGGGCGGGCGTAGCGGCGGCTCCACTCGGAGTGGGCCACCGCCCGGATGGCGGCCAGCTCTTCGGGCGGCACCTCCGGCCGCGGGCCGGCCCGGCCCAGCAGCTCGCGGACCGCCGTCTCGTCGGATCGGCTCTCGTCGCGGCTCATGATCTCCATTCCAATCTCCGCCCGGGAGGCGCCGCACCGCGGCTCGCCGCGCCGGCGGGGTCGGCGGGAGGTGCGGAGAGGCTCTCGTAGGCGGTCCGGAAGGCCAGCCGCGCGCGCGTCAGCAGCGACTCGGCGGCCTTGGCCCCCAGGTTCAGCCGGCCGGCGATCTCAAGCACCGGCAGGTCCTGCAGATACTTCCATTCGAGCGCGCGGCCGTAGCGAGGCGGCAGGGTGTCCAGGGCCTCGTGGACCCGCTCCCCCCTCTCGCGCTGCAGCAGCAGGGCTTCGGGCCCGGGGGGAGGCGGATCCGGCGGATGCGCGGCGCCCTCCTCGAGGCGGTCTATCCCCACCGCGAGCCCGGCGCGGGTCGCGCCCCGGAAGTGGGCCGCGATCTCGTTGCGGCAGCAGGCGCACAGCCAAGTGGAGAGACCGGCCTCGCCGCGAAACCCGGTCAGGTTGGCGATGGCCTTGACCACCGTCGCCTGGACCACCTCACGGGCCAGCTCGGTGTCGCCGCGCAGCCGCCGGCAGGCGAAGCGGTAGAGCGGCGGCAGGTACTCGTCGGCGAAGAGCTCGAAGGCCTGCTCGTCGCCCGCGACCATCCGCCGCACCAGCCGGCGCTCGTCGCCCCGGTCGTCTCCGGGGCCCATGGAATCCGCGCTCTCCATCGTTTCGCGGTCCCGCCGGCCTCCAGGCCGGCCCGGGACCTGTCTCCTTAGATGCGAGGCTACCTCCGATCCTTCGCGCACGCGGTGATTCCCCCCGCGCGCGGTCGCTCGGCCGCCACTCCCCCTTCCCGGGGCGGCCCTAGCGGCGACCGGGGAAGTCCCAGGAGAGGCCGAAGAGCAGCGCCCGCGGACGGCCGGGCCGCAGACCGGCGGGACGGCGGGCCGCCACGTAGGTCTCGTCGGTGGCGTTGAGGAGCTGGCCCCACACCTCGAAGCCCGCGCCCAGCTCCAGCTCGGCCCGCACGTCGAGCAGCAGACGGGAGCCGATCCTCTCGCCCGCCGGGATCGGACCGCGGCCGGCGTTGGTGCGCATCTCGTCGCTGTAGTGGGCGTCCAGGTGGACCGCCCAGCGGCCTCCCTCCACCCCCAGACCGGCGAAGAGCTGGTGCTCCGCCAGGTAGGGCAGCTCGTCGCCTCGCTCGACCCGCGGCGCCCAGTCGGCGAAGCCGGTGAGGAAGCTGGTCCGGAACTCGCTGTCGGTGTAGGTGTAGGCCAGCCGCAACGGCAGCCGCAGAGCGCCGCCGGAGGCGCGAGCCAGCTCCACGCCGAAGCCCGCCTCGAGCCCCTGGAGCCGGGCCTCGCCGCCGTTGAACTGCTCCCCGGTGCCGCCGCCGCCGCCCGAGGTGGTGTCGGTGCCCAGCAGGTTGTCGTAGTCGTTGGCGAAGAGCACCAGCTCGGCGTCGAGGTCGCCGCGATCGAGCCGCCAGCCGAGCTCGTAGTTGACGCTCTCCTCGGAGGCCACCTCCTCCGTGGAGCCCGGCGCGGGGGGCGAGAAGCCGCGGTGCACCCCCAGGAAGAGGATCGTGGCGGCGCTCAGCCGGTAGCCGACGCCCAGACCGGGGATCACCTCGGTGAGGTCGTTGCGCCGCACGGAGAGCGACGCGCCGGTGCGAAGGGGGTCGGCGGTGCCGAAGTCGCGGCGGGTCAGCTCGATCGCCTCGACCCGCACGCCCGGCGTCCAGGTCCACCGGCCGCTGGTGAAGGTGTCCTCGACGAAGAGGGCCAGGGCGCGGGCGTCGGCGACCCGGTTGGCCTGGCTGCCGGGTGCGCCGAAGCGCTCGAAGACCCGGCGCCCGCTCTCCATCCGGTAGAGGTCCTCCTCCTGGAAGCGGTCCTCGCCGTCCTCGTGCGCCCGCACTCCGATCGCCAGCTCGTGCCCCCACCGCCCGCCGAGATCGAGCCCGGCGACGATCTGGAGGCCCTGGGAGTAGTAGTCGCGGCGATTGTTCCGCACCGCGAGGGCGCCGGGGGCGCTGTCCGCTTCGCCCCGCAGCACCGCCAGCCGTCCGGGGTGGAGATCGGGAGCGGCCAGTACGGCGGCCACGCCCACGCCGCCCACCGACTCCAGCTTGTGCCAGTTGCGGAAGAAGTCGTTGCGGTAGAGGGTGGCCGTCAGGTCGAAAGGGCCCGCCGGGTCCACGTACCAGCTCAACTGGAGCTGCTCGTGGTCGGTGACGATGCGGTCCCCCGCCGAGGAGGCGTAGCGGCGGTAGGGATCGCGCTCGAAGTCGCTCTGGGTGAGGCCCAGGTAGGTCTCGTCGCCCTCCTGCCGCGTCTTGCCCAGCTTCAGCTCGAGCGCCTGGAAGAGGGTGGCGCCGGGGCGGCTGGTGAGACGCAGCTTGCCCAGGTAGTCCTCCAGCTCGAAGCCGGTGGCCCCCCCGCCGTCGAGCCGTTTGAAGCCGTCGGTCGAGAGCTGGTAGGTCTCGAACAGCCAGCCGACGCGAGGGCCCGAGTCGCCCACCGTGGCGTGGGCGCGGCGCAGCTCGTCGTCGCCCGCGGCGAGCTGCAAGCGGGCGCGGAGCGCACCCGGAATGCCGGTGGAGAGATAGTTGATGGCGCCGCCGTTGGTGTAGGGACCCTGGCGGATCGCGCCCGAGCCTTTGCGGATCTCGAAACCCTCCATGCGGCCTGCGGTGGGCGCGTAGTAGGCGGAGGGCGCGGCGTAGGGGGCCGGAGCCACCAGCACGCCGTCCTCCAGCAGGGTGACCTTCTGGCTGCGCTCGACGCCGGTGCCGCGGATCCCGATGTTGGGCCGCAGACCGTAGCCGTCCTCCTCCTGGATCGAGACCCCGGGAGCGCGGCGCAGCACGCGGTGGACGTCGGAGTGCTCCTGTCGCTCGAGCTCGCGGCGCCCGATGACGTGCGCCGATCCGGGCACGCGGAGCGCCTCCGCCTCCGAGCCGACCACCAGGAGCTCCTCGAAGAGCCGCGGGCGCTCGCACTCCTGCGCCCTCTCCCGGGCCTCCGCCGGCTCCGCCGAGCACTCCGCCTCCGCTGCCCGCACCGGCGGGGCGCAGCAGACCAGAGCCAGCAGACAGAGCGCCGGCAGGGGGTCGCGGCAGAGGAGGCGGAGGAAGCGCATGATCGGGGACCGGGGAAGCGGAAGGCCGGGGGCGGCCTCCGGGCAGACGTTAGGCCACCCGAGCCCCGGCCGCCTTGATCTCGGTCAAGACCGCCCGGGCCGCGCTTGAAAAAAGGACGTCCGCGGTCCAGAATAGCCGTCATGTGCCGCGCGTGCGCCACGGACGAGCGGGCCGCTCTCTTCTGCGATGAGCGGGTCGCGGACTATCTGCGCCGGACCTATCTCTTCGAGGGCCTGAGCGGCGAGCAGATCGAGGAGATGGTGGGCGGCACGCGCACGGTGGAGCTGGAGACGGGCCGCTGGCTCTTCCACCAGGGCGACGCCGCCGCCCGCTTCTACGTCGTCCGCGAGGGCCAGATCGCCCTCTTCCGTCAGAGCGACGAGGGCCGCGAGAGCATCGTCGCCGTGGTGGGGCGCGACGAGGTCTTCGGCGAGGAGCTGCTCTTCCTGGACGAGGCGCGACACCACCTCAACGCCCGCGCCGTGGGCGCGGCGACCGTGCTCAGCCTGGACCGGAGCCGCTTCCGCGCCTACCTCGAGGGCTCGGTCTCTCTCGCCTTCCGGGTGATGGAGACCCTGTACCGGCGGCAGACCCTGCTCCTCGACCACGTCGAGCGGCTCACCCTCCAGAACGCGACCCAGCGCGTCATGACCTACCTCCTGGCCCAGGTGGAGGGCGACGACGGCCCGCAGCGTCTGGAGCTGACGCTGCCCAAGGCGACCCTCGCCGCCCATCTCTCCATCCAGCCCGAGACCCTCTCCCGCGTGCTCGGTCGGCTGAAGGAGTGCGAGTACATCCGCGAGGACGGCGACGAGCTGGTGGTCGAGACCAGAGCCATGCGCTCCGGCTTGAGCTGCTCCGCCTGCGCCCAGCGGTGGGGCTGTCCGGGTCCGCACGCCCGTCTCCTCGACCCCGGCGAGTGGCCGGCGGCCCTCGAAGCCCGCTCCTCCTGAGCGCTGGCGGATGCCCGAGGCCCCGCGCCCGGCGAACGGCGGTGCCCGGGGGGTGCGCGCCGCGCTGCTCTTCCTGGGTCTGAGGCGCAGCATCGTCGGCCTCCTGGCCATGGTGGTCCTGGTGGGCCTCGGCGAGAAGCTGGCCGAGCGCTTTCTTCCCCTCTACCTGGTCACCCTGGGCGGCGGGGCCCTCTCGATCGGCCTGCTCAACGGGCTCGACAACTTTCTCTCCGCGGTCTACTCCCACGTCGGGGGCCAGCTCTCCCAGCGGCTGGGGATCAAGCGCGCCCTGCTGCTCTTCAACGGCCTGGCCGCCACCGGGTTCCTGGTGGTGGTCGCGGTGCCCTCGTGGCCCGCCGTGCTGGCCGCCTCGGCGCTTTTTCTCTCCTGGAGCGCCATCTCGCTGCCCGCTTCGATGGAGCTGGTGGGGCGCGAGCGTCCCGCCGACCGCCGGGTGATGGGGGTGTCGATGCATTCGCTGACCCGGCGGGTCCCGATGGCGCTGGGACCGATTCTCGGCGGGCTGATGATCGACCGTCTGGGGGTCGAGGCCGGCGTCCGTACCGCCTTCGCCCTGGCCGCGCTCCTCGCCGGGGTGGCGGCGGTCTTCCAGACGCGGCTCATCCGCGACGACCGGGCGCTGGGCGCGACGCCGCCGCCCGGCGGCGCCCGCGCCCTCTGGCGTGTGATGGGGCGGCCGCTGAAGGCGCTGCTGGCCGCCGACGTGCTGGTGCGCTACTGCGAGCACATCCCCTACGCGTTCGTGGTGATCTGGGCCATGGAGACGATCCAGCGGCCCGTCTCCGCCACCGCCTTCGGGATGCTCACGGCGGTCGAGATGCTCACCGCCTTCGCCGTCTACCTGCCGGTCGCCTACTTCGCCGACCGGGGGCGGAAGAAGCCGTTCGTCGTGGTGACGTTCGGCTTCTTCACCCTCTTCCCCCTGGCGCTCCTGGTCAGCCACTCCTTCTGGCCGCTGGTCGCGGCGTTCGTGGTCCGCGGTCTCAAGGAGCTCGGCGAGCCCACCCGCAAGGCGATGATCTTCGAGCTCGCGCCGGAGGGCCGCAAGGCGGCCAGCTTCGGCCTCTACTATCTCGTCCGCGACGTCATCGTGTCCCTGGGAGCCCTGGGCGGCGCCTGGCTGTGGGCGCTGGACCCGGCCCTCAATCTGATCGTCGCCGCGCTCTTCGGAGTCGCCGGCACCCTCCTCTTCGCGCTGGCGGGAAGGGAGCCGGCCCCTCCCGAGGAGCCGGCGACGAG
>JAWWBN010000203.1:0-7079 GCA_033720955.1 Thermoanaerobaculia bacterium
CCGCTTGAGGGCGAAGAGCATCACCGTCAGGGTGAACAGCGCCAGATGAGCCAAGGCCTGCAGCACCTGACCGCGCCAGAAGAGGGTCAGATCGCCGAAGAAGAAGGGCAGGTAGAGCAGCGCCAGCGCGTTCATCGCCCAGCCCGAGAGCCACCGCTGGGCGTCGGCCGCGGCGCGGTAGGCGAAGAGGGCCAGCGCCGCCCAGAAGATCAGCACCGCCACCCAGGTGATCACCCGGTTGAACGGCAGCGGCAGCGGCGCCACCGCCGCCAGGGCGGCGAGGAGCAGCCGCTTCTCGCGCGCGAAGCTCACGCCGTGGCCCGCCGCGGGGTGTCGAAGCCGAAGCGCAGCAGCGGCGCCGTGGGATCGCTGGAGCGCAGCGGCGAGCGCCCCGGGGCCGCCGCCTCCAGCCGCGCCAGGGCTTCGAGAACCCGGGTCTTCTGCCGGCGGCCGCGGCCGAAGCCGATGGCCCCGGTGCGGGTCACCAGCTCCACGGCCCAGCCGCGCTTCAGGTGCTGGACCGCGGCGCTGGCCGCCTCGCTGACCAGCCGCTCGAAGCGCGCCACCGCCCTCTCCCCGACGAGCTCGCCGACGCCGTTGTCGAGCTGCACCGACAGCCGGCGGCCCTCGTCCACCTCCCGCTCCATGAAGATCAGGTCGCCGCTGCGCGCCGACTGCTTCCAGTGGATGGAGCGCGGATCGTCGCCCTCGCGGAAGCCGCGCAGCGACAGCAGCTCGTGGCCCTGGCGCGGCGGGCCGGCCGCTCTCCGGCCTGTCGGGTGGGACCGCTGGGCTGGAGCGCGACGGGGAAGATCTCCGGGTAGACCAGGATCTCGAGCTCGGCCGGCAGACGCATGACCTTGAAGAAGATCCCGAGGGGGAAGATGGACGCCACCCGCAGCCCCTCGAGACGGTGGACGCCGCGACGTCGCAGCGCCATCGGCAGGCGCCCCTCGTGGGCCGCCCGCGGCGGCAGATGAGCCACCAGCTCCGTGGCGCCGTGCTGGCGCGCGCTCAGGGTGAGCCAGCGCTTGCCCAGGAAGCGGTCGGTGCTCGCCAGCCGGTAGCGCAGGGAGAAGGGCCGGTTGGCGTAGACCTCCCCGGGCGCCCGCACCTCGACCGTCAGATGGCGCAGGTTGCGACGCGACGCGAGACCCGAGACGACCATCAGCGCCAGCAGCATCGCCTCCACCATGTAGAGCGCGTTGTTGCCGGTGTTGACGGCTGCGAAGCCGACCAGCAGGGTCAGAAAGACGAAGCCGACGCCCACCCGGGTGATCCGGACCCGCTCGAGAGAGACCCGCCGGGTGGGCATGGGGCGATCAGATGGGGACCGCGACGCCGGCCACCACCCGCCGCACCGCCTCCCGGGTTGCGTCGAGCCCGGCCTCGCCGCCACGGAGGATGACGCGGTGGGCCAGGACCGCGGGCGCCAGCCGCTGCACGTCGTCGGGGATGGCGAAGGAGCGGCCCTCGCAGACCGCCATCGCCTGCACGGCGGCGTAGAGGCTCTGCACTCCCCGGGTGGAGACCCCCAGCAGGAAGTCGGGCGAGCGGCGGGTCTCGCCGGCCAGCGCCAGCATGTAGTTGACCAGCTTCTCCTCCACCCGGACCCGCCGGACCTCCTCCTGGAAGCCGGCCAGCTCGCGCTCCCCCAGGACCGGCTCGAGGGTCCCGAGCTGCGACCGCACCCCGCCGGCCATCAGCAGCTCGCGCTCGTCGCTGCGCGGCGGGTAGCCGAGCTGCAGCGACATCATGAAGCGGTCGAGCTGCGACTCGGGGAGCGGGAAGGTCCCGACGTACTCCATCGGGTTCTGGGTGGCGATCACGATGAAGGAGTCGGGCAGCGCGTGGCTGACCTTGTCCACCGTCACCCGGCGCTCGCTCATCGCCTCGAGCAGCGCCGACTGGGTCTTGGGGCTCGCCCGGTTGATCTCGTCAGCGAGGACGACGTTGGCGAAGATGGGCCCCCGCACGAACTCGAACTGCTCCGGGCTGCGCTTGTAGACCGAGACGCCGATGATGTCGGAGGGCAGCAGGTCGGAGGTGAACTGGATGCGCTGGAACTCGAGACCCAGGGAGCGCGCCAGGGCCTGGGCCAGGGTGGTCTTCCCCACGCCCGGCACGTCCTCGATCAGCATGTGTCCCCGGGCCAGCAGACAGACCACGGCGAGCCGGATCACCTCCGGCTTGCCGCGTACGATGGTCCCCACCTGGCGCTCGAGCCGCGCCAGCGCCGCCGCGCCGGTCTCCGCCGCGGCCGTGGGGCCCGGCTCGGTCAACCGCCCGCCGCGGCGAACTCGCGGTACTCGCCGCGCTCCTCCGGCGGCACCGGGTGGCGGATCTCCGCCGCGAAGCCGTCGCCCTCCTGGTAGTCCACGTCCTCGAGGATGTAGCTGACCTGCTTCTGGTTCGCCTTGGGCAGCCCGGCCGTCTCGACGTAGATCTTCCACGACGCCTTCTCGGTGCCGTCGGGCGAGGCCATGGTGACGTCGAGCGTGATGCCGGGAAGGGCGGTGTCCAGGTCGTGCTGGACCAGAAGGTCGAGCTCCACGTCCGTGCGGGTCTCGACCGGCGCCTCCTCCATCGCCTCGCCCTCCTCCCCGGCCTCGTCGGTGACGGCGACCGGCTCGGCCGGCGCCTCGCCCCCCTCGCCCTCCGCGGCGACGGGCTCTGGCTCGACGGGGGTCTCCTGCACGATGAAGGCGTTGAGCCGGGCGGTGTAGCGCCCTCGCGCCTGGGAGATCCTCTCCTCCGGGGTCTTCGGAGCGCAGGCGACCACGGTCAGGGTGGCGACGGCCAGCAGGACGGTGACGACGATCGGGAGAGCTCTCTTCTGCACGGGCAACCTCCGGGAGTCCAGATTCAGACCGCCGATCATAGCGAACTCGCCGGGGCAGCGGTGCGCTCGCGCCACACCCCGGCCAGCGAGCCGGCCAGCACCACCTCGGGTACCAGCTCCACGCCGAAGCGCCGGCGGACGGCCTCCCGCGCTGCCACCATCAGCTCCAGGACGTCGAGCGCCGTTGCGTGGTCCTCGTTGACGATCACGTTGCCGTGCCGTGGGCTGATCCGCGCGCCACCGTGGGCGAGCCCCTTCAGACCGCAGACGTCGATCAGACGGCCGGCCGAGTCCCCCGGCGGGTTGCGGAAGATCGAGCCGGCGTTGCGCCCCCTGGGGAGGCTGCGCCAGCGCAGGCGGTTGATCTCGCGAATCCGCTCCAGACCGGCCTCGGCGTCCCCGGGGACGAGCTCGAAGGTGGCCCCCGTGACCACGGCGGCGCCGCCCTGGAGGCGGGTGCTGCGGTAGGCGGGGGCGAGCTCGGCCACGCTCACGGTCCGCGGCACCCCGCCCGGGTCCACCACCCGGGCGCTGGTCAGCACGTCGCCGATCTCGCTGCCGTAGCAACCGGCGTTCATGACCACCGCGCCACCCACGGTGGACGGGAAGCCGGCGAGCGCCTCCAGACCCGAGAGGCCGGCGGCGACGGTGCGCTGGGCCAGCTTCGGCAGCGGCACCGCGGCGCCGCAGCGCACCGTGGTGCCGTCGATCTCGATCCGCTCGAGCTCGCCCCCGAGATGGATGACCAGCCCCGAGAGCCCCTCGTCCGGCACCAGCAGGTTGGAGCCCAGACCCAGGAGGAAGCGCGGCGTGCCGGAGGCGTCGGCGATCCCCAGCAGCCGCGACAGGGCGGCCTCGCTCTCGACCTCCACGAAGAGCTCCGCCGGGCCGCCGATGCGGAAGGTGGTGCGCTCCGCCAGGGGCTCGCCGGGCCGGATCGCGAGCCCGGAAACGCCCCGGAGCTCGGCTTCCAGGGAGGCTCTCGGGTTGGGCATCACGGGGCGGTTCCGCGAGATCCGGCGGCCGGAATCCGTCTCTTCGGCCGAGCCCGATCCGTCCGTGTGGCGCGCCGCGCTCTCGACTAGTATAGCCAGGGGCCCCGAGCCGGGTCCTCCCCTTCCCGCACGCGAAAGGAGCTTCCCCGATGGCACAGGCCGATACCGAACGAAGCAAGGCGATCGCCGGCGCGCTGACCCAGATCGAGCGACAGTTCGGCAAAGGCTCCATCATGCGCCTCGGGAAGCAGGAGGCGCTGGCGATCCGGACCATCCCGACCGGCTCGCTGGCGGTGGACGCGGCGATCGGCGCCGGCGGCTTCCCCCGCGGCCGGGTGGTCGAGGTCTACGGCCCGGAGGCGTCGGGAAAGACCACCCTGGCCCTCTCCGTGATCGGCCAGGCGCAGCGGACCGGCGGCGTCGCCGCCTTCATCGACGCCGAGCACGCCCTGGACGCCGAGTACGCCGAGAAGCTCGGCGTGGACATCGACGATCTCCTGGTCTCGCAGCCCGACTACGGCGAGCAGGCGCTGGAGATCGCCGAGATGCTCGTGCGCAGCAACGCCGTGGACGTGGTGGTGATCGACTCGGTGGCGGCGCTGGTGCCGCGGGCCGAGATCGAGGGCGAGATGGGCGACTCCCACGTCGGCCTGCAGGCGCGTCTCATGTCCCAGGCGCTGCGCAAGCTCACCGCCATCGTGGCCAAGTCGAAGACCTGCCTCGTCTTCATCAACCAGATCCGCGAGAAGATCGGGGTGATGTTCGGCAGCCCGGAGACCACGACCGGCGGCCGGGCCCTCAAGTTCTACACCTCGGTGCGGATCGACATCCGCCGGATCGCCTCGCTCAAGGACGGCGACCGGGTGGTGGGCAGCCGGGTCAAGGTGAAGATCGTCAAGAACAAGATCGCCGCCCCGTTCCGCCAGGCGGAGTTCGACATCGACTACGGCGAGGGGATCTCCCGAGTGGGCGAGCTGATCGACCTGGGGGTCGAGCACAAGCTGGTGGGCAAGAGCGGTGCCTGGTATAACTGCGGCGACGTTCGCCTGGGCCAGGGTCGTGAGAATGCGAAGCAGTTCCTGCGGGACAACCCGGACCTGGCCGACGAGCTGGAGGGCCAGCTCCGCGAAGCCCTCGGGCTGCCGCCCATGGCGCCGGCCGTCGTCAAGGAAGAGGACGACGGGGGCGCCGGCGACGACGAGTAGGGCCCGCCGGGCGGTCGGGGCGTCACTGCTGCTGGCCGCCCTCCTCACCGCCGCGCCCGCGGTGGCCCAGGAGGTGACGGAGATCCGTCTCGCTCCGGACGGCGCGCCCATCACGGGGGCGCCTCCGGAGCTCACCGTCGAGCTGGTGGCGGAGGGCGCGGAGGGCCCGTTCGCGGTGACCCTCATCGTGGACGGCCGACCGCTCGAGACCCGTCAGCTAGCCGCCGGAGCCAGCACCGTGCGTCTGCCGCGGGCCCTCTCCGCCGGGCGGCACACCCTGGGCGCCGCCAGTGGGGCCGCCCGCGCCGAGATCGAGGTGTCGGTGCTGCCCGGCCTGCTCTCGCTGGTCCCGCCGCTCATCGCCATCGGACTGGCGCTCCTCTTCAAGGACGTCCTGGTCTCGCTCGCCCTGGGGGTCTTCTCCGGCGCCCTGATCCTCAACTCCTTTCACCCGATCGTCGCATTCGCCCGCTCGATCGACCAGTTCGTGGTGCCGTCGCTGGCCGACTCCGACCGCGCCAGCATCGTCATCTTCTCGACCCTGCTGGGCGGCATGGTCGGGGTGATCGGCGCCAGCGGAGGCACCCGCGGCATCGTCGAGCGGCTCACGAAGCTGGCCACCAACGCCCGGCGCGGGCAGCTCGCGACCTGGGCGCTGGGCGTGGCGATCTTCTTCGACGACTACGCCAACACCCTGATCGTGGGCAACACCATGCGGCCGATCACGGACCGCCTCAGGATCAGCCGGGAGAAGCTGGCCTACATCGTGGACTCGACGGCGGCGCCGGTGGCCAGCGTGGTGCCGATCTCCACCTGGATCGGCTTCGAGATCGGGCTCATCGCCGCCGCGTTCACCCAGCTCGGCATCGACGACGACTACAACGCCTACGGCGTGCTGCTGGGGTCCATCGCCTACCGCTTCTACCCCATCTTCGCCCTGGTCCTGGGCTTCGCCATCGCCGTCTCGCGTCGCGACGCCGGGCCCATGCTGGCGGCGGAGCGGCGGGCGGCGACCACGGGCAAGCTGGTGGCCGACGGCGACACCCCGCTCGCCATGGAGAGCGCCGACGCGCTGGAGCCGCCGGCGGGGGCGCCGCTTCGCGCCGTCAACGCCCTGGCGCCCATCGGCGCCGTGGTGGCGGTCACCCTGGTCGGCCTCTACGTCACCGGCCGGCCGGGGGTGGACCCGGCCGACCACCCCTCCGTCTTCGCGTTCCTGCGCGAGGTCTTCTCCGCCTCCAACAGCTTCCACGCCCTGCTCTGGGGGAGCCTGGCCGGCGTCACCCTCGCGATCGTCCTGGCCCTGGCCCAGCGCATCCTCACCGTGACCCAGTCGATGAAGGCGATGGTCGAGGGGTTCCGGTCCATGCTCCTGGCGCTGGTGGTGCTCATCCTGGCGTGGTCGATCGGCGCCGTCTGCGAGCAGCTCAACACCGCCGACTACGTGGTGGGGCTCACCGAGGGGGTTCTGGCCCCCCACTGGCTTCCCGTGCTGGTCTTCCTGGCCTCGGCCGCGATCTCCTTCGCCACCGGCGCCTCCTGGGGGACCATGGCGATTCTCATGCCGCTGGTGATCCCCATTTGTCACCAGCTCGCCACGGCCGCCGCGCTGCCCGTCGGCAGCCCGACCTACACCACCCTGCTGGTCGGCACCGTCTCCTCCGTGCTGGCCGGCTCGGTCTGGGGCGACCACTGCTCGCCCATCTCCGACACCACGATCCTCTCGAGCATGGCATCGGGCTGCGATCACATCGCCCACGTGCGCACCCAGATCCCCTACGCACTCTTCGCCGGCCTCCTGGGCATGGCGCTCGGCGACATCCCCACCGCCTTCGGCCTCTCGCCCTGGATCTCCCTCGCGACGGGGTCGGCGATCATCGTCCTGGCGGTCCGTTTTCTGGCCCGCCCGGTGAGCTGACGGCGAGGCCGCCGGGTTGAGCGAGCCCGAGCCCCCGGTCCGGCCGCTGCCGATCACCGACGTCCTCGATCTGCACGCCTTCCGGCCGCGGGAGGTCCCCGAGCTGGTCCGCGACTACC
>JAWWBN010000204.1:0-7066 GCA_033720955.1 Thermoanaerobaculia bacterium
GGACGCCCTCGGCGAGGGCGGGTCCGGGGGAGAGGAGAAGCGCGGCGACCAGGAGGCTGCGGGGAGTCATGGGCTCATTCTAGGGTCCCCGGGTCCCCGGCCGGGCGCGCTCCCCGGGCGCGGGCGGGGCGGGCGCCGCGGCCGGCGCGGTAGGATGGCCCCGCCATCTTTGTGGGGGAGACAGATGACGGATAGCCTGGCGCCTTCCGACACCCTGCGCGTGGGCCTGCTGTCCACGATCGGAAGCCTCGATCCGCGGCACGCGCAGGACTTCATCAGCGCCCTGGTGCTGGCGCAGCTCTACGAGTCGCCGTACGCGCCGCCGACCCGCGATCGCCCGGCCCAGCCGCGGCTCTTCCGCGGACCGCTCGAGGGCGATCTGGAGTCGCGCCGCTTCGCCGCCACGCTGCGCGACGACGTGGAGTTCTGGGACGAGACTCCCCTCACCGCGGCGATCCTGGCCGACTGCCTCGGCCGCACGCCGCTGCGCGACCAGGCGACGATCGAGGCCGACGGCGACCGGGTCGTCTTCCGGCTGGCCGAGCCCAACGCCCGCTTCGACCAGGTGCTGACCCAGACCTACGCCTCGGTGACTCTGGAGCGCGGCGGCGAGCTGGTCGGCACCGGGCCGTACCTTCCCGCCGAGATCACGCCGCAGCGGGTGCGTCTGCGCCGCAACGAGCGCTACCGCTCGCCCGTCGGCATCGGGGAGATCGATCTGCGGGTCTACCCTCCCGACGCCGACGGCCAGCCGGCGGCCCTGGTGGCGGCGTTCGAGAGGGGCGAGGTCGACTTCACCAACATGCTGCCGCGCGAGGCGGTCTCGTCGCTCCAGCGGGTGCGGAAGTACTTCGAGCGCGGCAACTCCACGGCGCTGCTGTACATGAACACCCAGTCGCCGGCGCTGGCCGACGCCAGGGCGCGGCGGGCCGTGGCGCTGGCGATCGACCGGCTGGAGGTGGCGGCCCGGTCCCACCAGAACGCCCTGGCCCACGTCGCCGCCAACATCCTGCCGCCGCTGATGAGCGACTGGCGCGACGACCTGCGCCCCCATCCCGAGAGGGCGCGGGCGCTCCTCGACGAGCTCGGGCCCGACCGCCCCCGGCGTCTCAAGCTCAAGCTGATCTTCGGGCCACGGCCCTATCTGCCCCATCCCACCCGGAGCGCCGCGGTGATCGCGGAGCAGCTCGCCAACGTCGGCCTGGAGGTCGAGGTCCACGAGACGAAGGACAGCAAGGAGTACTACGACACCCTGACCGAGAAGAGCTTCGACCTCTTCCTGACCGGCTGGATCGCCGACACCGCCGACCCGACCGACTTCCTCGAGGCGATCCTCGCCTCCTCGATGATCCCGCGGCCGGGCGAGCCGATCTCGGTCGAGGCGAACCTGGCCCACTGGCGCAACGAGCGGGCCGACGAGCTCCTGCGCCGGCTCCGCCGCAGCCCGACCGACCGCGACCGGCACGCCCTGCTCCGGCTGGCCGCGGAGGAGATGCCGGTGCTGCCGCTGATGCACGGCGCCTTCAGCTTCGTCCACGCCTGGCGGGTGCGCAACTTCGACCCGCCGCCCCTGGGCATCCCCGACTTCTCGACCCTCGAGCTGCGCGACCTCTTCCGGTAGGGGAGGAGCGGCGCGCGCGGCCGCGCGTCCTATACTGGGCCCGCCCCCTGGCACCCCCGCGGAGCCTCCTTGATCGGGAAGACACTCGGCCACTACGAGATCACGGGCCGGATCGGCGCCGGCGGAATGGGCGAGGTCTACCGCGCCCGCGACACCCTGCTCGAGCGCGAGGTGGCGGTGAAGGTGCTGCCGCCCGGGGTGGCCGACGACACCGATCGCCGGGCCCGCTTCGAGCGCGAGGCCAAGGCGTTGGCCGCCCTCTCCCATCCCAACACGGTGTCGATCTTCGACTTCGGCGTCGAGGACGGCGTGGCCTACGCGGTGATGGAGCTGCTCCGGGGGCGCACCCTGGCCGACGAGATCGGGGCCGGACCCCTCGGCGTCGAGCGGACGCTGGAGCTCGGCGTGCGCATGGCCCGCGGCCTGGTCGCGGCGCACGAGAAGGGCATCCTCCACCGCGATCTCAAGCCCCAGAACGTCTTTCTGACCCGGGACGACCGGCTCAAGATCCTCGACTTCGGGCTCGCCAAGCGGCTGGTGGAGCCGGAGGCCGGCGAGTCGGCGGCGACCCTGGCCGCGGAGACCGCCGCCGGCACCGTCCTGGGCACCGTCGCCTACCTGTCGCCGGAGCGGATCCGCGCGGCCTCCGCCGACGTCCGGGCCGACCTCTTCGCGCTGGGCGTCATCCTCTACGAGATGGTCACCGGGCGCAACCCGTTCGTCCGCGACACCGCGCCGGAGACGATCGGCGCCATCCTCTCGGTGGAGCCGGCCGATCCCGAGGGGGCGCCGCCGGCGCTCCTCTCCCTGCTGCGCGACTGTCTGGAGAAGGACCCGCGCCGCCGGATCGCCTCGGCGCGGGAGGTCGTGGCGCGTCTGGAGGCGTGCCGGACGGCCCCGGCCTCCGACTCGATCGACTCGCTGGCGGTCCTGCCGCTCCACAACGAGGCCGACGACGAGAACGCCGACTACCTGATCGACGGCCTGACCGACTCGCTGATCGACACCCTCTCGCGGCTGCCCCAGCTCAAGGTCATGGCGCGCAGCACGGTGTTCCGCTGCCGGGACCTGCACGACCGGCCCGAGGAGGTGGGCCGGGAGCTCGGGGTGAGGGCGGTTCTGACCGGCCGGCTGCAGATGCGCGCCGGCACCCTCGTCATCCGTGCCGAGCTGGTGGACGCGACGGACGGCACCCGGCTCTGGGGCGCGCGGCTGCGGCGCCCCGTGGGCGACGCGCTCGTGATCGAGGACGAGATCTGCCGGGAGATCGCGGACAACCTGCGCTTCCAGCTCAGCCCGGAGGAGAAGGACCGCATCGCCCCGCGCCGGACGCGAAATCCCGAGGCGCACGAGGCCTACCTGAAGGGCCGTCACGTCTGGAACCGCTGGAAGACGCCGGAGGCGATGTACACCGCGATCGGCTTCTTCGAGCGCGCGCTGGCCCTGGACCCGCTCTACGCGCAGGCGTTCGCGGGTCTGGCCGACAGCTACAGCATCCTCGGCAACGTGAAGGCCATCTCCCCCGGCGAGGCCTATCCGAAGGCCAAGAACGCGGCGCTCCAGGGTCTGGCGATCGACGACGGGCTGGCCGAGCTGCACACCTCGCTGGGCTTCGTGCAGCGGTTCTGGGAGTGGGACTGGGAGGCCTCCCGCCGCTCGTACGAGCGGGCCATCGAGCTCAACCCGGGCTACGCCACAGCGCACCGGTTCTACGCCAACCTCCTGACCGGGCTGGGGGAGCACGAAGCGGCTTTCGAGCAAGCGAGCTACGCCCTCGAGCTGGATCCCCTCTCCCTGATCCTGCTGACGGTCGTGGGAGACACCCTCTTCTACGCCCGTCGCTACGACGAGGCCATCGGCTACTACCGCCGATGCGTGGAGATGGACGAGGGCTTTCTGCCGGGGCACACGGACCTGGCCCGCGCCCTCGAGCTCGCCGGGCGGTACGACGAGGCGGTGGCGGAGTTCCGGAAGGCGGAGGCGCTGGCGCCCAAGGGGCCCCCGGAGCCGTCGTCCGGGCTGGCGCACGTCTACGCCCAGATGGGCCGCCGTGAGGAGGCGCTGGCGATCGTCGAGGAGCTCAAGGCGCTCTCGACCCGGCGCTACGTGTCGCCCTACGGCATCGCCTCGATCTACGCCTGTCTGGGCGAGGTGGAGACCGCCCTGGACTGGCTGGAGCGGGCCCACCGGGAGCACGACCAGACCCTGGTGTGGCTCAAGGTGCACCCGCGCCTGGACCCCGTGCGAGGCGAGCCCCGCTACGAGAGGCTGCTCGAGAAGATGAACCTGCTCTAGCCACGCGGGCGGCTGTCGGGCCCGGCCGCGCGCCGGACCGCCCTCAGTAGACGGGCCGCAGCCCTTCGCCCTTGCCGACCCGCCGGTCGCCGAAGCTGCCCCGCGACTCGCCGACCAGGAGCCGCCCCTCGCTCTCCAGGCGCTCGAAGTCCGTCCGTCCGAAGCTCACCAGCGCGGTGACGGGAACGGTGTAGCCGCCGGTCTCCTTGAGCTTCAGCTCGAACTCGACGTCGCGGGGCTCGCCGGGCTTCAGGAAGATCCGGAAGACCTCGCTCTTGCCGAGCAGCTCGACGTTCTCGTGCAGCGAGTCGAGGCCCACCACCACCTCCTCCACCGGCTCCACGGTCGAGGAGAGGGTCGCGACCAGGGTGACGGTCGCCCCCTTGGCGATGGGACCGCGGATCGAGAGCGCGAGGGTGCTGCGCCGCTCCGGCGGGAAATGCTGGCGGAGCAGGTCCAGATGCGCGTAGGCCGAGGTGCGGACGGTCTCGTCCTCGGCCGTCTCGGCGTGCCGCTCCAGCAGCTTTACCACCCTCTCGGCCTCGCCTCGGCGCACCGCGATCTCGGTCAGGGTGGCCAGCGCCCGCTCGCGCAGGTACGGCGTGGGGCTCTCCACGACCATCCGGTCCAGCCGCCGGACGTAGCTCGCGTCCGGGGCGACCTGGACGGCCCGGATCTCCTCCAGGGCGATGAGCACCGCCCTCCGGTCGAGCGGCTGCGGTGGCGGGTCGTGAAAGCCGGCGAGGGCCAGCCCGCAGACGAGCGCCAGGAGCTGGTGGATCCGGTTGCGTCGGTTCATCTTCGCCTCCCTCGGCTCTCCTCAGTCGTCACAGGTGTTCTCGCAATCGACGCTGTAGTGCTTCCAGATGTCGCTGAAGGCCGCCCGCGTCGCCGCGTCGAAGCGGCAGTTGAAGCCCTGCTCGATGAACTCGCACAGGTCGGGGGCGTCGGCGGCGAAGCTGTCGCCGTTGTCCAGCTCGTCGTCGAAGATCTGGAAGATGGCGGTCTCGAGGTTGCTCAGGGTGTCGTGGGCCTCGACCAGGGAGCCGGAGAAGGTGGCCGGATCGTCGGCCAGATCCCAGAGCACCCCGGCCACGGTGGCCTCGCTCTCCTCGCCCGGCGAGTCGCAGCACTCGTCGAAGTCCTCGTTCTCGAAGCAGTAGTGCGCCTCGATCTCCTCGAACGGCTCGGCGGGGCGGGAGAGGGCGGCGAACCGGTGCGGCACCACGGTGCCCAGGTACTCGGCGAAGCCCTCCTTCCAGGCGAACTCCTCGTCCTTGTCGCTGGTGCAGAAGCTGTGCTTGGAAGAGCCCCAGTAGTCGTCGTTGGTGCCGATGGCGTCCTGCAGGTAGTGGGCGTACTCGTGGATGATGACCCCGTCGCTGAAGCCGCGGTTCTGGCGCAGGGTGATCTCCTCCCAGCCGGAGGAGTAGTGGGAGGCGTCGGCGGCGTCGGGCCACTCGACGTCCACGTAGGAGACGGCGTCGTCGTCGCCGCGCCGGGCGTCGGCGTACTGCCGCGCGTACAGGATGGCGTCGGCGATGTTGAAGTAGGCGGACCCGCCGTCGATCGTGCCGCTCTCGTCCTCGCCGCCGCCACAGGTCACCGCGTCGGTCTCCTCCTGCCAGAAGCCCCGGAAGTCCAGGTTGACGTCGCGGCCGATCCTGAGGTCGCCCAGGCTCAGCATGCCGCCCGCCGGCAGCCGGCGGGAGATGGTGTGCCACCAGACGGTCTCGTGACAGTCGTCGAGGTCCTTGGTGATGCGCACGGCGTAGTTGGCGCGGTAGGGGTCGTCGTCGTCCTCGTGCCCCAGCCGCACGAAGGCGGAGACGAAGTCGCGCCGCGGCACCATGAACTCGAAGTATCCGCGGCTGTCGGTCATGGCGAAGGCCTGGTGGGTGGGGTTGGTGCACGGGTGGCTGGAGCAGAGACGCACGTAGAGGTGGCCGAAGCGGACCGGCTTGAACTTCCCTCCGCCCCTCGCTGTGGAGTCCTCGTAGAGGATGCGCCCCTTGAAGCCCACGAACTCGCAGGGGATGCAGTTGGCGCCGCCGCAGTCCACCCCTTCCTCGTCGAAGTCGCGGACGCCGTTGCCGCAGCAGGAGTCGCAGTCGGCGAAGATCGACGGGCGGCTGCAGTCCACCGCGATCTCGTCCTGGTTCTGGATGCCGTCGTCGCAGGAGGCGTCCTGGCAGGCGCCGTCCACGCAGACGCCTTCGCAGCGCCACTTCGACGAGCGCACCTCGCAGGTGTCGATGCCGGGGCTCACCAGGCACTCCACCAGGTCCCGGTCCGAGACGCAGCGATCCACGCACCCCGGCGCGCTTCCCTTCACCGCGACGTTGGCGCCGCCGTCGGTGTCCACGCAGTCGGAGGTCTGGATCTTCTTGTAGCAGTAGCGGACCGCCTTGGGATCGCTGTCGTCGCAGGCCTCCGGCGTGGCCTGGGTGAAGGCGCCCGGCCCGAAGTGCTGCTCGGCCGCCGCGGTGGTGGCGCAGCGGTAGCCGGCCGGGCAGAGACAGGGGTCGTCGCAGGGCCCGCCGCAGTCGACGCCGGTCTCGCCCTGGTTCTCGATCCAGTCGTCGCAGGTCGCCGGCAGACAGCGTCCGTCGTCGCAGGCCGAGTCGCAGCCGTGGTAGTCGATGCTCACCCGGCAGCTCCCGTTCACGACCTGGGCCCAGCACTCCTTGAGCACCGTGGGGGGGTGCGAGAACTCGGAGCACTGGTCGACGCAGCCCGGGGTCTCGCCCTTGGTCTCGTAGTCCTTGCCGCCGTCGGTGTCCAGGCACTCCCCGGCCGTGAGCGCCCCGTAGCAGTACTTGTCCACGAAGAAGTCCTTGTACCAGCCCTGGCCGCAGACCTCGTCGGAGCACGACTTGAGGCTGGCGGAGCCGAAGAGGGCCTGGGCCTCTTCGACGGCCAGGCAGGAGCAGCCGGGGGGGCAGACGGCCAGACTCCCCTGCACGGAGAGGCCGCGGTCGATCTCCACACCCGTGGTGAGCTGCGGCTGCGCCGGGACGGGGGTGGCGGGGGGGGGGGGCCCCCCCCCCCCCGGGCCCCCGCGCCGGGGGGGGGGGGGGGGGCACGCCCAGGGGGGCCCCCCCACGGGGGCGCGCGCCCCCCCCGGGGGGGGCGGGGGGGGGGCCCCCC
>JAWWBN010000205.1:0-7058 GCA_033720955.1 Thermoanaerobaculia bacterium
CGAGCGAGCCCTCGAAGCGCAGCACGCCGGGCTGCTCGTAGGCCACCTGGACTCCCTCGAGACGCACGTCCACGGGGCCGTCGCCGGTGGCCGGCCAGAGGAACTGGAGACGCTTGACCTCGGCCTCGGCGTCGAGACCCTGGACCAGCTCGACCCCGCCGGTGAAGCCGAACCACGACTGCTCGGTGGTGCCCTCGGTCTTGCCGAAGCCGATCTGCGACAGGGTGACCTGGAAGGCCTTGAAGTCGATGTAGCGCTTCTGCGGCAGGGTGATCCAGCCACCGTCGATCGACACGTCCCCCTCGGAGGTGATGGTGAGGCCGTCCACGGGGATCAGGAAGTCGCCGCCGGCGGGCGAGCCGTCGGACTCGGTGGCCGAGACGCCGTCCATCTCCCCCAGGAAGAGAGGCTCCAGGTCGCCGTTGAGCCGTACCAGGAAGACCTCCTCGCGGGTCTCGAAGGCGACCGACTCCAGGTGGAAGGCGAGGATGTCCTCGACCTCCCAGGTCACCAGGCCGCCGCCCGGGTCCACCACGCCGATGGCGAAGTTGCCGTTCATGTCGAGGGCCAGCCGGAGCTGGACGTCGGTCTCGAAGTAGGGGAAGTCGGTCACGGTGCCGGTGACCCCCGCCTCGGAGAGGGCGTTCCGGGTGAAGCCCACGCAGAGCTCGTCGATGGTGAAGTCCATCCCGAAGAGGCCGTCCTCCAGGGCGATGCCCAGACCGTTGCCGCACATGGTGCCGGAGAAGCCGCCGGTGCCGATCAGGAAGTCGGTGAAGGTGACCCCGGCCAGGTCGCCGTCCAACCCGCCGGCGCCGTCGTCCTCGACCGAGGCGGGGGGCACCTCGAGGCCGTTGGTCCAGTGCACGGCGAAGCTGCCGAGCTGGATGCCCCGCCAGGCCGGATCGGCGATGCCGGGCGGCGAGCTGGTCTCCGACAGGTCGAGGAGCAGGTCGGCGACCTCGAGGACGATGCCGGTATCGCCCAGCATCACCGGGGTGCTGAGGCTGAAGCTGGGCGTCGAGCCGTCCCCGAGCTCGAGCTCGATCGAGGACTCGCCCTCCCACGTCGTCCTCACCACGACCGCCGCGGCGCTCCCCAGGTCGATCTCCGGGTCGGGCTCCGCGCCCGCGGCGAAGGGCTCGAAGGTGCCGGGCTGGACGGGCCGGAAGAAGGCCGGGTCGAGCCGCAGGGAGAGGGGGAAGGAGGCCGCCTCCAGGCGGGCCACGAAGGGGAAGTTGTCGGGCGAGGTGGGGTCCTCGGTCTCCTCGTCCCGCGCGGTCACGAGGGCGGTGAGCTCGCCCTCCCCCACGACGATGGTGAAGGCCTCCTCCAGCCCCGGCATCACCAGCTCGAAGCCCTCGTCCACCACCAGCGTCGCCTCGATCACGGCGCCGATCTCCCGCTCCTCGCCGTCCACGCCCATCACCGTGATGGGCGTATGGCCGAACGAGGCGACCCGGATCCGCTCGGCCAGCGGCGTGCCCTCGTCGTCGGCCGGGGCGAGAGAGTCCTGCGGCAGGTCGTCGGTGTCCATGTAGGCGTCGAGAGGCGGCAGGTAGGGGTCCTGCGCCCGGGCCACGCCGAGGACCCCCGCCCCCGCCAGCAGCAGCGCGGCGAGCACCGCCCCCGGCGCCGCACGGCGCGCCCTCGACCGCGGCGGAGAGGCGCTTCCGATCACCCGCCCTCCCCGCTCTCCGCGCCGCTCTCGAAGCGCGGGCCCCGGCGCCCCAGCCGGGCGTCGAAGTCGGAGAGGGTCATCCCCTCCTCGATCCGCACGCCGGCCACGAACCAGGGCAGGACGAAGCTGCCGGCGCGGCCGGCGAACTCCTCCCGCCAGCTCTCCTCGGCCCGCCGGCGCAGGTCGGGACGGCGGACGCCCCAGCGCTCCGCCACGTCGTCCAGGAAGCGCGCCGCCTCCCAGGGCAGGCCGAAGTCGAGCAGCAGCCGGACGATCTCCTCGGTCTCGGCCCGCGTCGGCGCCCGGGGCGCGGCGCGAGTGGCGGCGTCCTCGATGGGCGCCGCGTCGTCGCCCGCGGCGGCGCGGTAGAAGAGCGCGTCGAGCTCCCCGGCCGGCCCCGTCTCGAGGGCCGCCAGCCGCCGCCACGCGGGCGCGGCGCGGGGAGAGAGGAGACCGTCGAGCCCCGTGGACCCGATCCACCACCCCAGCACGCGAGCTGCCCAGTCGTCGGCGCCGATGGCCAGGAGCAGGTCGGCCAGCCGCTCGAGGTCCTCGGGGGTGAAGCGCGGCAGCGTCGGCGGCATCGAGCGGCTGTCGGTGCGCACCCCGACGCCGGTCGAGCGGCTGCTCAGCGAGGCGTCCGCGGCGGACTGGAACCACCCGTACTCGAACCGCCGCGCCACCAGCCGGTAGAGCTCGTAGACGGTCTCCCGACGGCTCTCGTCCGGGCGGGACAGGGCGGCGCCGGTCTGCAGCGCCTGAAGCACTCCGAGGGCGGCCCGCCCGCCGCGGAGCCCGGGCGGGTCCTCGACCGCGGCCACCTCGAAGGAGATCCCCGCCAGGAGCTCGCGGGTCTCCGGCGACAGCCCCGGCTCGCGCTCCAGCACCTCCGTCAGCCGCGTCCGCTTGGCGGCCGCCGGCACCTGGTCGGAGAGGCTGTCGCGGTAGAGCGAGCGCACGCTCACCTCCTCCTGGGCTTCGGGCGCCGACGGGCGCGGCGGCGCGGGCTCGTCGCGGCCGCAGGCGGCCAGCAGCAGGAGCAGCGCCCCGGCGGCGGAGCTACGGCGGTGGCTGGACCGAGAAGTCATAGTTGGGGACCTTCATCTCCTCGAAGGGGAGGTTGGCGTAGATGTCTTGCAGGAGGGTGCGCGCGAGCGCCTGGTCCGCGGCCGGCAGGCCGGGCAGGTGGCCGAGGGCTTGGTTGTAGTTGTCGGTGAAGATCTGCAGCGTCGCCGCCGGCGCGATGACGTGCCAGCCCCACTCCACGTCTGGGTCGTCGAGCTCGCTCAGGTGGGCCTCGGCCTCGAGGAAGGTGACCCCCTGGGCGAAGACCAGGTTGGTGAAGATGCGCCGGTACACCGTGTTGGCGTGCAGATCGACGGCCCCCGCCATGTCGGCGCGCACCTGCTCGTACTGCTCCAGGTGGATCTGCTCGTGGGCGACGACGGCGTCGAGCTCCTGGTGGTGCCAGCCCTGGTCCCAGAGCGCGGGGCCCACCCCGACGACCCAGATCCTCATGGCGTCCAGGTCGGAGACCAGGCTGGTGTGGGTCACGGCGTAGGACGTCTCCGAAGGCCCGTGCTGGATCCGGTTGCCGAGGTTGATGTCGAGGGTGAAGCCGGCCATCCCCGCCAGGGCGGTCTGCTCGGCCGGCGAGACGTTGTCGAAGTCGATCGGCACCGTGTTGCTCCAGGCGAAGGCGCCCTGGATTCCCGGGTTGGTCTGGGCGGGCAGGGCGGTCCCCAGCCGGGTGCCCAGCGCCACGCGGATGGTTCGCTCGAGCACCAGGCCCCCGGTCAGCTCGACGCTCACGTCGTAGGTCTGGCGGTTGTTGCCGGCCACCTGGTCGAGCTGCACGCTGGCAGCCGTCTCGGCCACGTCGTAGCGCACCGAGCGGGCCTGGGAGTTGAGACCGGCCTCGAACACGTCGTTGGCGCGGGCGCCGTCGCCGTCCAGGTCCCACCGGTACTCGAAGGCGGCGGTGCCGCCCTCGACCTCGAAGTCCACGTCGGTGGCGTAGGTGTTGATCACCCGCCGGGCGCCGTTCTGCTCGTCCACCAGCCGCACCACGTGCACGTTCACCGTGTCCTCGAGGATCGTGCCGCCGTCGTCGTACTCCAGGTGGAGCTCGGCGGCACCGGTCTCGAGGCCCTCGACCCACACCGTTCTCGGCATGTCGGCCATCGGGATCACCACGTCGCCGGCCGGGATCGCGGCGCCTCCCTTGTCGGCCTGGTTCCAGAGCCGGATCCGGTGGGCGCCGCTGGGGATCGTCAGGGTGGCATCGCCCACCAGGGTGTGGGGAACGACGTCCACGGTGAGCTCCATCAGGTCGTCCTCGCCGGCCACGACGGTGGTCTCGTCGAGGTCCAGCCACGGCTCCAGCGGCAGGTGGTTCGCCGGGTCGGGCGAGGGGTCGGGCCAGGTGTTGGCGTTGTCGTTGTCGTCGTTGAGCCGTATCGCGGCGCCCGGCACCTCCTCCTCGGCCTCGGCCGCGTTCGCCGCCGTGAGATGGGCCTCGTGCGGGCCCAGGATCGGGAAGGCGGCGAGAGCGACGCCGGTGTCGGCCGGATCGAAGGCGTTGGCCACGGTGACCTCGAGCTCGTAGTCGCCGGCAGGGTAGAGCCGGAGGCCGCCCGCTTCGGCGTCGAGATCGAGAGAGGTCGGGAAGCTGCCCGCGGCGCCGGCGTTGCCGGTGACGAGCTCCTCCTCCGCGACCACTTCGGCCGGGTCGAGGGGCAGGTAGAGCCAGAGCTCCGAGAGCGCCAAGTCGCTGGCCGGCGGGTCCGCGCCGGGGAGACGGTAGAGGGCCTGGGCCGCGCTCTCCGCCGCATCCTGGGGCGTGGTGGCCGGGCCGGCGGGAAGGCTGGCCAGCAGGAAGCGGCCGCGGCTGCGCGGTTGCGGCGCGCCGCCGGTCTCCCGCAGCTCGTAGGAGATCTCGTAGGGCGCCACGGTGAACGCCGGGTCCAGGTCGTCGTTGAAGTTGGTCAGCCGGAAGAAGACCCGGAGGAAGCCGGAGAGCTCGGCGGCGGGGTTCATGGCGCCGGTCGTGGGGTCGAACGAGAAGGCTTCGACCGAGGTGGTGAAGGCCGGGTCGACCGCGGTCTCGACCCGGATCTCCGCGATGGTCGGGGGCCGGAGCTGCGAATCGGACGGCGCCAGGGGGATCCGCGCGAGATACGGCGCCGGGTTGACGTAGGTGCGGTGACCGGCGTCGTCCTCGACGAAGGCGGCGACCTCGAGCTCGTCGAACTCGGCGGTTCCCAGCTCGGACCAGGGCGGGGCGTCGGCCTCCCCGGACAGCGCTTCGGGCGGCGCCCAGACGTCGAGCTCGGGACGCTGCTCGGCCGCCACGGTGTCGTCGAGGAAGCCGTCGGCCTGGTCCTGGGCGTCGTCCACCCCCCTGGCTTCGTAGAGGGCGACGATGGCGGCCTCGAGGGCGGCGGCCTCCAGGTTGCAGAGCGCCAGCCGCAGCTCGCTCGGGTCGGGCAGGGTGGGCTCGAGGTCGTCGAAGGCCGTGCCGTCCCTCTTCTTGCGGAGCTTGGGCCGCAGCAGCAGGCAGCTCGTGCGGCCGTCGAGCTGGTCGTAGTAGCGGATGGTGCCGCTGGTCGGCGCGAGCACCTGGGTGCCGGCCGGCGAGAGCTGGACGGTCATGTAGCCGGCCACCCGGGGCGGGGCGTCGTCGACGAGCTGCCCGAACGTCTCGCGGACGGCGTAGGAGGGCCCGGAGTCGTCCAGGAAGAGGCTCAGCTTCACCGCGTTCTCGCGGCAGTGAGCCAGGGCCAGGGCGCCCACGGCGGCGGCGGTCCACGCTGCCAACCGCCACAGCGGCCTGCTGGAATCGGCACGAGACATCGGTCGTTCCGGACGCCCGGCCGGAGCGACCCGACCGCGCCTGAACCCCATCGTTTTCCCGAAGAGTGCCGCCAGGGTAACCCAACGCGAGCCGGCAGGCAATGGCGGTCTCGTCGCCTGCCGGTCACCTGGGAGCCGCCACGCCGGGATGCGGTACGTTGCACCGGGGCCCGGGGCCCGGCCTGGCGCGGTACGATCGCCGGATGCCGAGCCGCCCGACCCGGGACCCCGTCCTGCTGATCGGTCAGGTCGAGGTCCGGCGGCTGCTGCCCATGGGCCGCTGCATCGACCTGATGGGCGAAGCTCTCGCCGCCCTGGGACGCGGCGACGGCCTCAACCCCCTGCGCTCGGCGCTGCCGACCCCCGACGGCTCGGGCCTGCTCTGCGTGATGCCCGGGTACCTGGGCGCCCCGCCGGTGGTCGGCATCAAGGTGATCACCATCTTCGAGGGCAACCACGCCGCCGGTCTCGACTCGCACCAGGGGTGGGTGCTGCTGTTCGACGCCGGCGACGGCCGGCCGGTCGCCGCGGTGGACGCGGGCGAGATCACGGCCATCCGGACCGCCGCGGTCTCGGGCCTGGCGACCCGCCTGCTGGCGCGGCCCGACGCGAGCTCGCTGGCCCTCCTCGGCAGCGGCGTCCAGGCGCGCACCCACCTGGAGGCGATGCTCGCCGTCCGTCCGATCGAGCGGATCCGGGTGTGGAGCCGCACCCGGAGTCACGCCGAGGCGCTGGCCGCGGGGCACCAGGAAGCCGGCGGGGAGCCGGTGGAGGTCGTCGACACCCCCCGCGCGGCGGTCGAGGACGCCGACCTGGTCTGCACCACCACCGCCTCGCCCGAGCCGATCGTGGAGGGCGGTTGGCTCGCCCCGGGGTGCCACCTCAACGACGTGGGCTCGAGCGTGGCGAACGAGCGGGAGCTCGACACCGAGGCGGTGCGCCGCTCGCGTCTCTTCGTGGACCGGAGGGAGTCCACCCTCAACGAGGCCGGGGACTTCCTGATCCCCAGAGCGGAGGGCGCCGTGGACGACGGCCACATCGTGGGCGAGCTCGGGGAGATCCTGCTCGGCGAGTGCGAAGGCCGGCGGTCGGCGGAGGAGATCACCCTCTTCAAGTCGTTGGGCCTGGCGGTCGAGGACCTGGCGGCCGCCCACCACGTCTACCGGGAAGCCTCCCGTCTCGGCGCCGGCGCCCGTTTCGGGCTCACCGAGCCGCCGCCGCCGGGCGGGCCGGGCTCCGGGTAGGCCCGCCGGGGTCGGCGGCGGGACGAGACGGCCGCGCCCCCTCGCGGCCCGGGCAGGCTAGATTAGGGCCGCCATGGAGCCCAAGCTGGTCCTGCTGCTCGCCCTGGGCGTGGCGGGCGCGATCTTCGTCGCCGTCTGGTGGCGGAGGGCGCGGTCGGAAGAGGGGGGCGGTCCGCCGAGCCCCCTCCAGGCGGCGATCGGCTTCGGCACCAACTTCTTCGACACCCTGGGCATCGGCTCGTTCGCACCGACCACGGCGCTCTTCAAGCTCTGGCGGC
>JAWWBN010000206.1:0-7033 GCA_033720955.1 Thermoanaerobaculia bacterium
GCCGCCGGGCCCGTCGGGATCGCCCACCACCCGGTAGAAGGGGCGGGCGAAGGCCATGAAGGCGTCGCCGGAGCCCACGTACTCCCCCTCCTCGTAGAGCCCGTCGCGGTAGACGAGGGTGTCGATGGCCCGGATCGCCTCGAGGCCGCCCCGCGCCGCCACGTGGCAGGAGACGATCTCGTCCACCGTGGGCGACGGAGGGCCGGCGGGCACGGCCGGCAGGGCGGCCGCGCCGACGATCAGGCACAGCAGAGAGGTCTTGCGCATGGAGCTTCTACGCAGCTCCCCTCCCGGAGTTCCCGGCGGGTCGGCCGCCGGGCCGTAAGATCCGGCTGAGATGGCGCGCGAACGGGTCCGGCCACGGATCTTCTGCTTCGGGGGCGCGGTGGTGGACCGCAGCCTCCGGCCCCTCCACGAGCTGCGCCGCGGCACCTCGAACCCGGTGGTGACGGCGGCGGCCCCAGGCGGAGTCGCCCGCAACGTCGCCGAAGGGCTGGCGCGGCTCGGCGTCCCGGTCTCGCTCTGCTCGATCGTCGGCGAAGATGCCGACGGCGACCGTCTGGTGCACGGACTCGCCGCGGCGGGCGTCGACGTCGAGCGCGTCCAGCGGTCTCCCCACGCGCCCACGGCCGGCTACTGGGCCGTCCTCGATCCGCGCGGCGAGCTCTACCTCGGTCTCGCCGACATGGAGATCTTCGAGGGGCTGGACGACGCCTGGGCCGAGGCGGCGATGGCCGACGCGGAGGCTGCGAAGATCTGGGTCGTGGACGCCAACCTGGACCCGGTCGGCCTCGGCCGCCTGCTGCGGACCCGGAGGCAGGGGACGACCGTGGCTGCCGACCCGGTCTCCGAGGCCAAGGCCGGGCGGCTGCGCCCCTTTCTCGACCGGATCGACGTGCTCTTTCCCGATCGCGGCGAGCTGGCCGAGCTGGCCGACCTGCCCGCGGAGGACGACGGCCAGGTAGCCGCAGCGGCCGACCGGCTGCGGCGGCTGGGAGTGGGCGCCGTGGTGGTGTCGCTGGGGGAGCGGGGCGTCTACGTGGACGACGGGGAGCGGCGCCAGTGCTTCGCGGCGCTGCCGCCGGCCCGGGTGCGCGACGTCACCGGCGCCGGCGACGCCCTCCTGGCGGGCTGGGTCTGGGCGCTGGCCGCAGCGCCCGGCGTGGACCCGGTGCGCGCCGCCCTGGCAGCCGCCAGCCTGGCGGTGGAGAGCGCCCGCACCGTCCCCGCGGAGCTCACGCCGGAGCGTCTGCTGCGGCGCGCCACGGCCGTAGGGGAGGCGGCGCGGAGATGATGGACGTCCGCCCCCGCGTCCGCGAGCGGCTCGAACGCGGCGAGCCGGTGGTGGCCCTCGAATCCACCGTCATCGCCCACGGCCTGCCCCGGCCGCTGAACCTGGAAACCGCTCTCCGGCTGGAGGAGACGGTGCGCGGAGCCGGAGCCGAGCCGGCCACGGTGGGGCTCCTCGACGGGCGGCTGGTGGTCGGCCTGAGCCGGGGGGAGATCGAGCGTCTCGCCACCTCCGAGGGGGCGGCCAAGGTGAGCCGCCGCGACCTCGCGGCCGTCGTCGCCTCGGGCGCCCCGGGCGCCACCACGGTCGCGGCCACCGTCTACGCCGCCGGCCGCGCCGGCATCCGCTGCATGGCCACCGGGGGGATCGGCGGCGTGCACCGCGGCGGCGAGACGACCCTCGACGTCTCGGCCGACCTCACCGAGCTCGCCCGGACCCCGGTGGCGGTGGTCTGCGCCGGCGCCAAGTCGGTGCTGGACCTCGAGCGGACGCTGGAGGTCCTCGAGACCCTGGGGGTCCCCGTGGTGGGCTTCGGAACCGACGAGCTGCCCGCCTTCTACGCCGCCGGCAGCGGGCTGCCGCTGCCCCACCGGGTCGACGACGCCGAAGCCGCCGCCCGGCTGCTCGCCGCCCAGTGGCTCGACCTGGAGATGCCTGGCGGCGTCGTCTTCGCGGTCCCGCCGCCCGCCGAGAAGGCCCTGGGACGCGAGGAGGTCGAGAAGATGGTGGCGCGCGCCGCCGGCGAGGCCGAGCGGGCCGGAGTGCGCGGCAGGGACCTCACGCCCTATCTGCTCCGCAAGATGGCCGACGACGGGGGCGGCCGGGTCGTGGCCGTCAACGTGGCCCTGCTGGAGCGCAACGCCCGGGTGGCGGCGGAGATCGCCGGCGTCCTTGCGCGGGAGGAAGGCGGGGCGCGGCGGCCATGACCAGGGCGCGCCTCATCCTGAACGGCAAGGGCGCCGCCGACCCCGAGGTCCGGGCCGCCGTCGAGCGGGTGCGCAAGGCCGGGCAGACCCTCGAGGTGCGCGCCACCTGGGAGGCGGGCGACGCCGAGCGCTACGCCGGCGAGGCGGTGGAGGACGGCGTGGACCTGATCGTGGCGGGGGGCGGCGACGGCACCCTGCACGAGGTGGTCAACGGCGTCGTGACGGCGGGCGACGAGGCGGCGAGCGCGGTGGCGGTGCTCCCCCTGGGGACGGCCAACGACTTCGCCACCGGGTGCGGCATCCCCGCGGGCTGCGGCGCGGCCCTCGACCTCGCTCTGCGCGGCGAGGCGCGGCCCATCGATCTGGGTCGGGTGCAGGGTAGGTGCTTCGTGAACCTCGCCTCCGGGGGGTTCGGCGCCGAGGTGACCGCGGAGACTCCCGACAACCTGAAGACGGTGGCCGGCGGCGGCGCCTACGCCCTGGTGGGCCTGGTCACCGCCGCGGCCAAGCTCGCCCCCTGCGGCGGGAGCATCGAGCTGCCGGACACCACCGTGGAGGGCCCCTTCCTCGTGATGGCGGTGGGCAACGGGCGGCTTGCGGGCGGCGGGTTCACCGTGACCCCGGAGGCGCTGCTGGACGACGGGCTCCTGGACCTGGTCTACGTGCACGACTTCCCCGCCACCCGGCTCGCCGCCGTGGTGGGCGAGCTCCGCGACCCCGCCAACCCGGGCAACGAGGTGGTGCGCTACCACCAGGTGCCGCGGTGCGAGGTCGTGCTCGACCGCGAGCTGGCCGTGAGCCTCGACGGCGAGCCGCAGAGCTGGGATCGGATGGAGTTCGAGGTCGCGCCGGGGCGTCTGCGGATGGTCCTGCCGGAGGAGTGCCCGCTCCTGCGCGGGTAGAGCTCCCCGGAGCCCGGGCACCCCGCCAGCGGGATCCAGCCAGCCGCCCGTCCGCCCCCCTCAGCTCTTCGCCGACGACGGCCCGCCCCGCGACCAGTACCCCTCGAGCTCCACTCCCAGCCCGTCGACGGTGCGGTTGCACCAGGCGAAGAAGCCGGCGATCTGGTTGACGTCGAGGATCTGGCGGTCGGAGAAGCCCGCCTCGCGCAGCGCCACGACGTCGGCCTCCACCGTGGTGGCCGGGGCGCGGGTCACCTTGTCCACGTAGGCCAGCATGGCGCGGTCGGCCTCGTCCAGCTCGGCGCTCCGCCAGTCCCGCTTCAGCGTCTCGACCCACTCCCTGTCGCCCGATTCCGCGAGGAGACCCTCCCCGTGATGCTGCACTCAGTAGAAGCAGTCGTTGATCTGCGACACCGTCACGGCGATCATCTCGCGCCGCTTCAGGCTGATGGCGCAGTCGCCGTGCATGACTCCGTTGTAGAAGCTCTTCAGCGCCCGCAGCGCGCTGGGGTTCAGGCTGTGGGCCTTGAGGATGTTGTCGAGCTCGCCGCCGCGGCGGTGCGAGGTGCGGTAGACCCGGGCGACGTACCCGGTGGCCTCCTCCTCGCTGACGTGATCGATCCACATGGGGCGCTCCTTGGAAGTCGGAGCCACACTACCAGGCCGAGCGGATCCGAGATCGAGCCCCACCCTCCAACGCCGCTGGACCGCTGGTGCCACGTGCTACCATCTTGCCAATCCCCGTCACCTGGGCTGGTTGCCCGTTGGTCTGGATGCGTTGGATGGCCGTTTCGCCGGATGCCCGACTCGCAGGTAGGGAGGAGCTCGAGCGCCGCAAGCTCGCCGCGGAGCTCCGGGAGATCGAGTCCAGGGTCGCGGAGAAGGGCCGTTTCTTCCGGCCGGAGAGCTTCAAGGTCTGGGTCGGGCTCGGGATCGCCGTCGTGACGCTGGCCTCCGGCATCCTCGGTGGGTGGACGACCCTGCGTCAGTGGCGGCGCGAGTACGAGCTGGAGCTGAGCCAGGAGCTGATCCAGCTCGTCCGCGACCTGAACTCGGGCGACCCGGAGAAGAGCGAGACCGGCGCGCTCCTGCTCTCGAGCTTCGAGGAGGACGCTCTGCCCTTTCTGGTCGCCGCCCTGCCACGGGTGTCGGACCCGGAACCGGTCATCGAGTCGCTCCGTCTGGTGGCCGAGAAGAAGAGGGTGGATCCCGCGATGGTGGTCCGACGCCTGACCGAGGCGACCGATGCGGCGTTCAGAGAGCAGTACCTCCACTCCGCGGACAAACGGGTGGACGGGCTGAAGAACTACTTCGCGGCCATCGGCGCTCTGGGCGCCCTCTCGTCCTCGGCCGCGGTCACCTACCTCGAAGGGTTTCTCACCACCTTCGAACGTCAGGAGCCTCCTCCCGACCTCGCGCAGATCCGTCTCATCAGGGGCTGGGTCGACGCCGCCTGCAGCGAGATCCAGGACGCCCCCTGCTCTTCCTGAGACCATGCGGACGCCGCTCGTCATCGGTCTCGTCGCCCTGATGGGAGCATCCCCCTCCCCGGCGGAGGAGACCGTGTACCTGCTGGACTTCGAGGTCAGGGAGCTCATCGACGAGGACCCGGGGCTCGCCACAGAGCTGCATGGGCGCATCAAGGAGCGCCTCCGAGCCTCCCCGGGGGTGAGGATCAGCGGGTTCACGCGCGAGAACTGGCTGGCCGCCAGCTCGCGAGCCAGCTTTGGGGATCACCTGACGATCGAGGGCCGGCTGGAGGGGAGCGCGGATCACATCGCCGTCCGTGTCACGGTCCAGCGATTCTCCGGGGAGAGCGGAAAACCGAAGACGCACGAGTGGTCACGCCCGAGGATCCCCCGCAAGGCGACCGCCATCGACCGTCACTTCGAGAAGGCCGCCCAGTGGGTCTCGGCCGCCGTCCTCGGCGAGCCGTTCCGGAAGACCGTGTTCACCTCCTGCTTCAAGAGCAAGACGACGAAGGACGACGTGACCGTGCAACTGCTCGAGACCCACCTACCCGGCCGGGTCACGGACGAGCTGAGGGCGCACGACCTCTTCTCGACCCACCTCTTGAAGAGCGCCAAGGCCCACGAAGTGGAGGCACAGTGCGAGAGCGTAGAGCCGGCACGTCTGGCGCCGTACGCCGATTTCGTGATCTACGGAGCGTTCTGGCTGGACGACCGCCAGCTCTCCGCCGCGCTCTTCGTGGAGCGGATGGAGAGGGACGACGAGAGGGCCCTGGACCCCTACTCGTACTCCTACGAGGAATTCTCGTTCGAGATGGTCGCCGAGCTGGCGAGGGAGCTCTCCGCCCACATCAGCAGACAGTGGATCGAGAAGAAGGTCGAGCCATGAGATCCCGAGGCCTCTGCCCGCTCCTGCTGCTCGCGGTCCTGACGCCGTCCCTGCTCTGTCGCCCCGCGGCGGCGGCGGAGGGGTCCTCCTCCGACCGCCGGCTCACCGTCGCGATCGAGCCGTTCGCCGATCACGCCGCCGACCCCCGCTTCGCACCCCTTCTGGCGGGGCTCCCCGAGCTCCTGGCCTTCGCCCTCACCGACGAGGAGAGGGTCGTCGCGATCGCCAGACGAGACCGGTTCTCGGTGACGGCCGAGGAGGAGGCCGCTCCCTCGTTCAAGGCCTTCGGGAGCCTGGAGGACCGCGAGAGCGCCGATCTGATCCTCAAGGGGCAGATCTTCACCTACCGTGGGCGGGTCAGGCTGCGGGGCCAACTCGTCCCCCCGGCCGGCGGCTCGGTGCGGGAGGTCTCCTCCGAGATGGTGGAGGTCGAGCGGATCTTCGCCGGCATCGACCGCTTCGTCGAGGCCCTGCGGGCCGAGATCGCGGACATCCGGCGTGGCAGCCTGCCGAATCTCGTCGTGTTGCCGTGCTTCGCGGAGGCGGGCGAACCGCCCACCGGGGACCTCTCCTGGCTGGCGTCCGAGCTGCCCTCCTCGGTGCTCTCCCACCTGGATCTCGAGAGCGTGGACCTGGAGCTGGGGTCCGGGGTCGAAGAGGGCTGTCGGGAGCCCGGGGAGAGCCTCGGGGAGATCTTCGAACGACTCGAGCCCGCCGGGCTGGTGCTCGGCACCTACGCTCTGGGGGAGCCCATGACGGTGACCGCCTCCCTCCTGACCGGCGAGGAGAGGCCGCCGATCCAGATCGCGTGGCTCCAGAGGAGCTTCTCATCGCTCCTGGAGCTCGAGCGGAACCTCGCCGCCGACATCGGCGCGGCTCTCGGCGCGGTGGCCCGAGGTGGGGGCAAATGGCAGCCTGAGCCGCTCCTCGACCTTCCCGCCGACGTGGAGGGCCTTCTCCAAGCGGCCGAGGCGAGCCTGGGCAAGGAGGAGACGCTCTTTCGTGCCGTGCTCCTGTTCTCGCGAGCGGTGCAGGCGGACCCCGACCGGGCCGCCGGCCACCTCGGGCTCGGGCTCGCGCGTTCCCAGCAGGGGAGACACCGCGAGGCGACCGGCCACCTCCGTCGCGCGATCGAGCTGGACGGCGCCAGCGCCCGAGCGCACCGCGAGCTCGGCAGGTCCCTCTTCGAGCTGGGGCGGGAGGAGGAGGCCCTCGAAATCCTGGGGACGGCGCTCGATCTGGACCCCGAGTCCGTGGAGACGTGGCGGCTGCTGGCGGAGATCAACGGGCTGATCGGCGACGCCCAGGAGGCGATCGCCCAGTACCGCGAGGTCCTGGAGCGCGACCCGGGCGACACCGAGGCCTGCCGGCGTCTCGCCGAGAGCCTGCAGCTCGAGGGCCGGGAGGGAGAGGCCGAGGAGGTGCTGAAGAGCGGCTTGGAGAACAACCCCGGAGACCCTCTTCTGCTATCGACTCTGGCCGAGATCTACTCCGCGCGCGGGCGACGCCTGGCGATGGATGGCGACTACCGGGCGGCGCTCGTGGAGCTGAGGCGC
>JAWWBN010000207.1:0-7020 GCA_033720955.1 Thermoanaerobaculia bacterium
AGGCGGCGGGCTCGGCCGGCCTAGCGTATCCCGGAGCCCTCCTCCGCCTCCGCCCGACGCCACGGCACCGACGGATCGCCCCTCCCCGCCCTAGAGCGGCGAGAGCGAGCGCACCGATCCCATCGCGGTCGCCTCCACCCGCCAGCGCTGGCCCACGGCAAAGCGGCGCCAGTCGGCGTCGTCGCGGGCGCGGTAGCGCAGCGTCTCGCCCTCCGCGTCGGAGAAGAAGACCCGCAGCGCCTCGCTCCTCTCGCCGGCCCGCTGCCCCGCCTCGAGGGCGAGATCGGGCCAGCGGGGCGAGCGGTCGCTGCCCGAGGTCCGGACCTCCCGAGCCACCACCCACTTCTCGATCTCGTAGCGCACCATGCCGCCCGAGGGCGGGCCGCGCACCGGGACCTGGCGCCGGCGCAGCTCGTACACCGGCCGGTCCTCGTAGACGTCCTCGAAGAAGCCGTTGCCCAGGTCGCGCACCCCGACCTTCACCCGCTCGGTGCCCACCTGCACCCGCTCCACCACGGTGTGGGTGCCACCGCTCGCCCCGGCTTCGGTTCGCCGCGCCCCCGCTGGCACCTGGCTGGGCAGCGCCTCCTCGGTGACGGTGACCAGCTCCTCGACCTCGATAGTGCGCTCCCAGCCGAAGCCGGTCACGGTGGCGACCGCCTCGTGGGTGCGGTTGCACCACGAGAGCAGCAGCACGAGGGTCGCCAGGACGATCAGGCCGACGAGGATCCGGCGGCCGCAGCCCTTCTTCTTGCGCCGCCGGTGCTCCCTGGCGAGCTCCTCGCGGCGCTCCTTCGACGGGCGCCCCGCCGGCGCCTCGACGCGCTTCCGGGGCTCGGGGCGCGCCGAGGAGGCCGAGACCGGAGTATGGTGGTCCACCACCTCGCGCTTCTCCGACTCCCCGCGAGGCGCGCCGCAGCCTGTGCAGTGCTCGTAGCCCGCGGGGTTGTCGCCGTCGCAGTGCTCGCAGTTCCAGTCGGGTCCGGCCAGGGCGCGGTCGAGCGCCGCCCTGTTGTCGATCTCGGGGGCGTCCTCGGGCAGGTAGAGCTCGACGTCGTCGCCGCGCGGGTGGCCGCAGCCGGCGCAGTGCTTCTCCGGACCGCGGTTGCCCACGCGGCCGCAGGTGGCGCAGTCCCACCTGCCCTCGCGGATGGCCATGCGCCATTCTAAACAGGATGGCCGCCCGCGGGGCGCCGAGCGGGCCGACCGGAGCCCGAGCGCTCAGGCCCGCGGGTCGCGAGCGGCGAGCAGGACCGCGAAGCCGGGAAGGAAGGCGAAGCTCCAGAGGAGGAACCGGAGCGGGTAGGAGCCGGCGAAGCCGGGGTCGGTCCACATCCCGGAGACGGCCCAGAAGGCGAGGCCGGAGCCCCCCGCGGCCAGCAGGCCGCGCAGCAGCGGCCTCACCCGACCGGCGCCTCCGCCACGGGCCCACTCCAGCAGCACCGCCACCCCCAGCCACATCGCCAGCCAGGTGACGAGCAGAGCGCCGAGATAGCCGGCGACACCGGCCAGCGGGTAGAAGAGGGCCGCCAGGAGGAGGCCGAGGAGGGGCAGGGTCGCGAGCAGCCGCGGCCGGGCCCGCCGGACGCCGGATGCCCAGCCCAGGACCGCCGCGAGCAGGGCGAAGATCAGGATGCCGTGGGCCACGGCCGGCACCAGCGCGCCGTCGGGGAGGAAGCGGGCCCAGATCCAGTCCCCCACGGCCGAGGCGAGGCCCAGGATCGCGGCGGCGGGCGCGGCGCGCGCGAGGCCGCGGCTCACGGTCGCGTCTCCCGGGCCAGGAAGTGCAGGTAGAGGTAGACGATCCTCTTCCGGGTGGACGGATGCGTCCGGACCGGCTCCTGATCGGGGTGCTCGGAGGCGATCTCGTGGGTCGCGGCCTGCCGGGCGGCCCCCAGCGAGCGGACGAAGTCGTGCAGCTCGTCGCGGTCCAGACGGCCGTCGCGGCGGATGGTGTCGAACCGGCTCCAGCGCACCACCCGGAGCGCCCGCCGCAGCCTCTGGTTCTGGCGCGCCGTCTCGAGGAGCGCCCCGGTCTTCTTCCGGCTGCCGCCGTCGGCCTTGGGCGGCCCCTTGCGCCGCAGCGCCCGCCGAGCCTCCTTCGGGGTCACCGGGCCCTCGGGCAGCCGCTCCAGCAGAGCCTCGACCACCTTGGCGCCGTTGGTCCGCGGGTTCTCCTCCAGGATCCGGGCCAGCTCCGTCTCGATCAGCTCGTAGATCTCGGCGCGGTCTCCCATCTTCAGCAGGGCGTTCACCATGGACTCGGCCCCGACCACCTCGGCGGCGATCGCGTCGCAGGCGTGCTCGAGGTCGCGCTGCCCCCACGCGGCGATCTTGTTGAAGAGCCAGAGAAAGGGCAGCGGCGCCCACCAGAGGACGATCAGGACCAGGATGGGGTTCGCGACGGAGCCCTCGTCGGCCGGCCACAGCGCCGTGCAGGCGGCGACGGAGCCCACCACCCCCAGCCAGGCGTTGCGGGCCAGCGGGCCCATGTAGCGGTGGAAGTGGGCCAGCTCGTGGGCCAGGATCGCCAGCAGCTCGTCGGGCGAGAGGGCGCGGAAGAGGTAGGAGTTCAGGTACACCGCGTTGTAGCGGGGGATGAAGTTGAAGAGCATGGAGTTGACGCAGGTGGCGTTGGCCTCCTTGTCGATGGCGATGTAGAGGTTGGGCCGTCCGCGGACGCGGCCGAGCCTCTCCGCGACCTGCTCCACGACCCGGTCGACATCCGCCGGCCTCACCTTCCCGCGCAGCTTCGCGGGCGCCTCGTGGAAGAGATGGGCCTCGCCGCCGATCAGGCCGAAGAGCGCCAGCGCGTGCTTCCCCGCCGCCACCAGGACGAAGGTGGCGAAGGCGATCGGGTGCGCGGTCAGAAAGGGCAGCCCGACGAGATAGAGGACCTGCAGCGATCCGCCCAGGAGGAGGAAGAAAGCCAGCCACTTGACCAGGAAGAGGACCCGCAGACGAAGGTCGAGACCCGCCGGCGAGCGGCTCAGCCGGCGCCGCTCCGACCAGGAGAGCGACGGCTTGAGCTCGTCGAGGCCGACGGAGAGGGGAACGGTCGTGGTCATCGGGGGCGCGTCCGCGACGGGGCGAGATTGTGCCACAGGGGCCCGTCGCGAGAGGGCCCTTGAAAAGACCGTCCGCACGCGTCAGGCTCCCGGCGTCGAGCGCCTGGGCCCATCCCGGGCGCCCCGCCACCCATGCCGACCCGATCCACGAGAGCCAGGAGCCTCGCCGCCCTCGCGCTGGCGGCCGGAGTCGCCGCGCTGGCTGCCTGCTCGGTGAACCCGGCCACCGGCCGCAACCAGCTCGCCTTCTTCAGCGAGGCCGCGGAGATCGAGCTGGGCGCCGAGGTGGACCGGGAGCTGCTGAGCAACTCGGGCGTCTACGACGACGCGGAGCTCGAGGCCTACGTCGCGCAGCTCGGCCACCGGCTGGCGGCGGTCTCCGAGCGGCCCGACCTGCCCTGGTCGTTCCGCGTGGCCGACGACGAGATCGTCAACGCCTTCGCCCTGCCCGGGGGACGGATCTACGTAACCCGCGGGCTGCTCGCCCATCTCGACCGGGAAGCGGAACTGGCGGGAGTGCTGGGTCACGAGATCGGGCACGTGACCGCCCGTCACTCGGTGAACGCCCTGAGCCGCGAGCTCGTCATCTCCCTCGGACTGGTGGCCGGGCTGACGCTGCTCGACGCGGGAGAGACCGCCGAGATGGTCGGCTCGCTGGGGATGGGTCTGCTGTTCCTGAAGTTCGGCCGCAACCAGGAGCGCCAGGCCGACCAGCTCGGGGTGCGGTACGCCCAGCGGGCCGGCTTCGATCCGCACGGCGTGGTGGACGTCCTCAGGGTGCTCCAGGCGGTGAGCCACGCCGAGGGCGACGGCTGGTTCCCGGTCTGGCTCTCCACCCATCCCGATCCCGACCGCCGCTGGCAGAGGCTGGGGCAGGAGACGGGGCTGGGCCCGGGACCGACGGCCGCGGAGCGCGAGCGGGAGGCGCGGCTCTTCCGGCCGCGGCTGGACGGCCTGGTCTACGGGCAGGACCCGCGCAACGGCGTTCTGGAGGGAAACACCTGGGTCCAGCTTCGCGACGGCTACCAGCTCTCCTTTCCGCCCGGATGGCGGGTGGAGCGCGAGGGCCAGACCGTGGCGGCCGAGAACCCGGCCGAGGACGCCCTGGTGCTGCTCCTGCCCCAGACCGGCCGGACGGCCGGGGAGGCCGCCGCGGCCTTCGCCGAGGCGGAAGGGGTCGTCGTGACCGAGAGCGGGGAGGTCGGCTCGAGAGGCCTGCCGGCGCACCTGGTCCGCTTCGAGACCGATCTCGAGGACGAGCCGGTGACGGGGGTGGCGGTCTTTCTCCATACCCGAAGCAGCCGGGTGGTGGCCCTGGTCGGCCTGAGCTCGACCGAGTCCTGGCCCCGGCGGCGGGCGGTGATCGAGCGCGCCGTCTGGAGCCTCGGTCCGGTGGTCCGCCCGCAGCACCGCGCCGCCGAGCCCGACCGGCTGGCCCTCGTCACCCTCGACCGTCCCATGGACGCGGCCGAGATCGCCCGCCGGTACTCGCCCCACCTGGAGCCGTGGGAGCTGGCGCTGCTGAACCGGGTGGCCGTGGACGAGCCCATCCCGGCCGGGCGCAGCGTCAAGGTCGTCCGCGAGGGCGGCTAGCGGACCCCCCGCGCGCCGGCCCGGGCCGGGACCGGCGGCCTAGCCCAGGTCGAACCGGTCGAGGTTCATGACCTTCTCCCACGCCGCCGCGAAGTCGCGCGCGAGCTTCGCCCCCGCGTCGTCGCAGGCGTAGACCTCCGCGATCGCCCGGAGCTGGGAGCTCGAGCCGAAGACCAGGTCCACGCGGGTGCCGGTCCACTTCGGCTCGCCCGTCGCGCGGTCGCGCCCCTCGTAGACGCCCTCGGTGTCGGACAGCCTCCACTCCGTGCCCATGTCCAGCAGGTTCACGAAGAAGTCGTTGGTCAGGCTCTCCGGCCGGTCGGTGAAGACGCCGTGCTGCGCCCCCCCGGTGTTGGCGCCGAGGACGCGCAGGCCGCCCACGAGGACGGTCATCTCGGGGGCGGTCAGGGTCAGGAGCTGCGCCCGGTCCACCAGCAGCTCCTCGGGCGCGGCGGCGTGTCCGTTGCCCAGGTAGTTGCGGAAGCCGTCCGCGGTCGGCTCGAGCGGCTCGAACGACTCGACGTCGGTCTGCTCCCGGGAGGCGTCCGTGCGCCCCGGAGCGAAGGCGACCTCCACCTCGTGCCCGGCTCTCGCCGCCGCCCGCTCGACCGCGGCGCAGCCGCCCAGCACGATCAGGTCGGCCAGCGAGATCCTCTTGCCGTCCTCGCGCGAGTCGTTGAAGCGATCCCGGATCCCCTCGAGAGCCCCGAGGACCTCGGACAGCCGGGCCGGGTCGTTGACCTCCCACTCCCTCTGCGGCGCCAGGCGGATCCGCGCCCCGTTGGCCCCGCCCCGCTTGTCGGAGCCCCGGAAGGTGGAGGCCGAGGCCCAGGCGGTGGAGACGAGCTGCGCGACGGAGAGGCCCGAGGCCAGGATCTCCTCCTCGAGCGCGGC
The DNA here is from genome assembly GCA_033720955.1 of Thermoanaerobaculia bacterium. Classification (GTDB taxonomy): domain Bacteria; phylum Acidobacteriota; class Thermoanaerobaculia; order Multivoradales; family JAHEKO01; genus JAWWBN01. Next base: position 5,556 of record JAWWBN010000207.1, read on the forward strand.
GATCTCCTCCGGCCCGACCAGCTCGTGGTCGACCTTCGGCACCGGGTCCTGCCAGATCAGCTCCTCGTCCGGGACCTCGGGCCCCAGGTAGCGCGAGATCGGCCCCATGTCGCGGTGGGTCAGCTTGAACCAGGCGCGGGCGAAGGCGTCCGCCAGCTCGTCGGGGTTCTCGTGGAAGCGCTTCGAGATCCTCAGGTACTCGGGGTCCGTCTTGAGCGCGATGTCGGTGGTCGCCATCATCGGGGCGACCTTCCTGTCCAGGTCGTGGGCGTCGGGCACGCTGGTCAGCGCCTCGACGTCCGTGGGCCGCCACTGCCAGGCGCCCGCGGGGCTCTTGGTGAGCTCCCACTCGTAGCCGAAGAGGTTGTCGAAGTAGCCGTTGTCCCACTTCGTGGGGTTCTTGGTCCACGCCCCTTCCAGCCCGCTGCTGATGGTGTCCCCGCCCCTGCCCGAGCCGAAGGTGCTCTTCCAGCCGAAGCCCTGCTCCTCGATGCCGGCGCCCTCGGGCTCGCGGCCCACGTGGCGGACGGCGTCGCCGGCGCCGTGGCACTTGCCGAAGGTGTGGCCGCCGGCGATCAGCGCCACCGTCTCCTCGTCGTTCATGGCCATGCGGGAGAAGGTCTCGCGGATGTCCCGCGCCGCGGCCATCGGGTCGGGCTCGCCGTTGGGCCCCTCGGGGTTGACGTAGATCAGACCCATCTGGACCGCGGCCAGCGGGTCGGCCAGCTCGCGGTCGCCGCTGTAGCGCTCGTCCCCCAGCCACTCCGTCTCCGGCCCCCAGTAGATGTCCTCCTGGGGCTCCCAGACGTCCTCGCGCCCCCCGCCGAAGCCGAAGGTGGGAAGCCCCATCGACTCGATGGCGCAGTTGCCGGCCAGGATCATGAGGTCGGCCCACGAGATCTTCCTGCCGTGCTTCTTCTTGATCGGCCAGAGCAGCCGGCGCGCCTTGTCGAGGTTCACGTTGTCGGGCCAACTGTTGAGCGGCGCGAAGCGCTGCCCGCCGGTGGCGGCGCCGCCCCGGCCGTCGGCGATCCGGTAGCTGCCGGCGCTGTGCCAGGCCATACGGATGAAGAGCGGGCCGTAGTGCCCCCAGTCGGCGGGCCACCACTCCTGCGAATCGGTCATCAGCTCGTGGAGATCCCGCTTCACCGCCGCGAGATCCAGGCTCCGGAACGCCTCGGCGTAGTCGAACTCCTCGCCCATGGGATCGGCCGAAGGCGGGTTCTGGTGGAGGATCTTCAGATTGAGCTGGTTGGGCCACCAGTCGCGGTTGGACAGACTGCCGGCCCGGGTGTGGGGGACGGCGCCGCTGGACATGGGGCACTTGCTCGCAGGTTCGGCCATGGTTCGTTCTCCTCCTCGTCGGGGTCTGGTTTCTCGGAAAATCGCTCGATCGGCGGCGCTGCCCCCCGCCCCGCGGGGCGCCGAGGCCTCGGCCGCTCCCCGCCTCACTCCGACGGCGGGC
>JAWWBN010000208.1:0-6926 GCA_033720955.1 Thermoanaerobaculia bacterium
CACCAGACGGTGGAAATCGAAGAGGTTGCACTCGTCCGGATGGCCGGGGTCCTTGCGGCGCACCCGCTTGGGATCGGTGAACATCTGCATGCACTTCGAGCGCACGGTTTCGGGGTCGTCGGCCAGGTCGATGGCGTTGCCGTACGACTTGGACATCTTGCGTCCGTCGAGGCCCGGCACCCGCGGCGTCGGCGTGAAAAGGGCGCCCGGCTCGGGGAAGACGTCGCCGAAGAGGGCGTTGAAGCGGCGGGTGATCTCCCGCGAGAGCTCCAGGTGGCTCGCCTGGTCCTCCCCCACCGGCACCAGGTCGGCGCGGTACAGGAGGATGTCCCCCGTCTGCAGCACCGGGTAGCCCAGAAAGCCGTAGGTGGCCAGCTCCCGGTTCTCGAGGTTGCGGATCTGCTCCTTGTAGGTGGGGACCCGCTCCAGCCACCCCAGCGGGGTGATCATCGACAGCAGCAGGTGGAGCTCGGCGTGCTCGGGGACCAGCGACTGGACGAAGATCACCGCACGCTCCGGGTCGAGGCCGGAGGCCAGCCAGTCGGCCACCACCTCCAGCGTGTTGCCGGTGATCTGCGACGTATCGGCGTAGTCGGTGGTGAGCGCGTGCCAGTCGGCCACGAAGTAGTAGCACCGATACCGGTCCTGCAGGTCCACCCAGTTTCGGACCGCCCCGAAGTAGTTGCCCAGATGAAGCCTGCCGGTGGAGCGCATGCCCGACAGGACGACCGAGGTTCGCGCCACCAGATCTCCTCGCCCTTGAGTCCGTCTTCAGCGTCGATCCCGCGGGCGCCGAGCCGCGGGGCCGGCGCGATTATAGGCCAGCGGCGGGCGCGCCTCCGTCGGCCGCCGCGAGCCGCCGGTCCACCTCCGCCATCAGCTCCGCGTTCCGCCCGAGGGCGCCGTGCTCCTTGAGCAGCGCCCGCACCTGGGCGAGGAGGGCGAGGAAGAAGAGCGCCTGGTGGACCCAGGCCGGTATCACCTGCGTGGCCACGCCGCCCCCCACGATGAAGGCCGTCATGGCCAGGCCCATCGCCAGCATCAGGGCCGGGTAGCAGGCGTTCTTGAGTTCCTTGGTGCGCTCGACCAGCTCCGGGTCGAGGGCGTGCTCGGCCACCGCCTCCCTGATCGCCTTCCCGGTGCCGATCAGGAAGAACATGATCCAGCAGTGGGAGAAGAGCAGCAGCAGCGCCGCTCCGAGACCGGTCAGGAGGTGGAGGTCGAAGTAGCGGCTGCCGTCCACGAGATACCCCACCGCGGCGGTGGCCACGAGCCCCGCCGTGGCCAGCCATCCCAGGAGGAGGAGCGCCCTAGCCATCGCCCTCCTCCCGCGGCGCCGCCGGGCGCACCGTGTCGAGCCACTGTCGCGCCGCGTGCCGGGGCCGGAACCTCTCCTCCAGCCTCGCCCTGCCGGCGAGCCCACGGCGCCGCGCCTCGAGCGGCTGCGACCAGGCCTCGCCGACCGCCCTCTCCAGGGCGGCCGGATCCTCCGGCGGCACCAGCCACCCCGTCTCGCCGTCCACGACCACCTCCGGGATGCCGCTCACGGCGCTCGCCACCACCGGAACGGCGGCCTCCATCGCTTCCAGGATCACCAGCGGCATGCCCTCGTAGACGGACGGCACCACCAGCGCCCGAGCGCCCGCCAGCAGCGAGCGCACCCGCTCCGGCCCGCACCGCCCGCGAAAGCGTACCCGATCCGCGAGACCCAGCTCCCGCGTCCGGCGCTCCAGGAAGGCCCGGTGCTCCCCGTCGCCCACCACCTCGAGCCGCGCCTCGGCCGCGGCGCCGCCGGCCGCCAGGGCCTCGAGCAGCACCTCCACCCCTTTGCGCAGACGCAGCCGTCCGACGAACAGCAACGGACCCGCCGACTCTCCGGGCGTCTCGGGGCCGGCGTCCCGCACCAGGCCGCCGGTCACGTTGGGAAGCACCCTCACCCCGCTCACCCGGTAATCCCGCTCGATCTCGTCCGCCGTGCGGCGGCTGGGAGCCAGGACGATGTCGGCAAGCTCGGCGGTCGCCCAGCCGAGGACGATCTGCAGCGGCGCCTTGAGCCAGCGGAAGCGCCGCTCCACCGGCCCGGGGCGGCCGAGGATGCGACCGCGCCAGCGCAGCGGCCGCACCGCCCGCCGCTCCTCGACGTAGCTGACCTGGAGCAGCGCCGTGAGGAGGGGCCGCGGACGGGCGAGGGCCGCCACCGTGGCCGTCGCCAGGGCCGCGAGGGCGCCGTCGGACTCGTGCACCTGGACGACGTGCGGCCGGAAGCGGGCGAGCGCTCGCAGACAGGCGGGCACCACGGTCAGGGGAAAGAGGAGCTTGGGACCCGCCGCCTGGCCGCGACCCCGTCCCAGCACCTGCACCTCGTGCCCCTCCGCCCGGAGACCGGCCGCGAGCTGCAGCACCTGCTCTCCGACGCCGGAGATGTCCTGCGGCGGCAGGGTGTTGGCGATCAGCAGGACACGCACCGCGCCTCGCCCTCCTCCGGGCTCCGGCGGCCGGCCCGGCGCCTCGCCCGCTCGATGACGGCCGCCGCGGCCGGATCCCGCCTCCGCTCCAACAGCTCCCTGGCGTCGGCGTGGGCGCGCTCCACCCAGCGGCGGTGAGCCGCGAGGTCGGCCAGAAAGAGGGCCGGCAGCCCCGCCTGCCGCGTCCCCAGCAGGTCCCCGGGACCGCGCAGCTCGAGGTCGGCCTCGGCGATCTCGAAGCCGTCGCGGCTCGCGGCGAAGACCTCCAGCCGCCGCCGCCCCTCCTCCCCCAGCTCCCCGTGCAGGGCCACGCAGTGGGCGGGCTCGCCGCCCCCTCGGCCCACCCGGCCACGGAGCTGATGAAGCTGCGCCAGGCCGAAGCGCTCGGCGTTCTCGATCACCAGCAGCGACGCGGCCGGGACGTCGAGCCCCACCTCGATCACCGTGGTGGCGATCAGCACCCGCGAGCGGCCGGCGGCGAACTCCTCCAGGCTCCGGGCGCGCTCCTCGGCGGGGGTGCGGCCGTGGACGATGCGCGGCTCGAAAGCCGAGAGACGCTCGGCCAGCTCCGCTCCGTGACGCTCGATCGAGGCCGCCTCCACCGCGTCGCTCTCCTCGATCAGGGGCAGCACCACGTAGGCGCGGCCGCCCTGCGCCAGCCGCCCCTCCAGCCAGTCGTAGGTCTCTTCCCTCCGCGCGACCGGGCGCACCTCGGTTCGCACCGGCGAGCGTCCCGGGGGCATCTCGTCGAGAAGCGAGACATCGAGGTCGCCGTAGAGGGTCAGGGCCAGCGACCGCGGGATGGGGGTCGCCGTCATCACCAGCAGGTCGGTGTGCTCGCCCTTGCCGGTGAGCGCCTGCCGCTGGGCGACGCCGAAGCGGTGCTGCTCGTCCACGATGGCGAGCCCCTGCCGCCCGAAACGCACCGCCTCCTGCACCAGGGCGTGGGTCCCCACCACCAGATCCAGCTCGCCCGACGCCAGCCGCTCCCGGTCGGCGGCGGCCCCCGGCGCGCCGGCGGTCACCAGGCCGATCCGGTAGCGATCGCCCAGCAGGGCTCCCAGCGTCCGCCGGTGCTGCTCGGCGAGGATCTCGGTCGGCGCCATGAGGGCCGCCTGCAGGCCGCTCTCGGCGGCGGCCACCATGGCCGTGGCGGCGACGATCGTCTTGCCGCATCCCACGTCGCCCTGGAGCAGCCGCCGCATGGGACGGGGCGACTCCAGGTCGGCGAGAATCTCGCCGATCACCCTCTCCTGCGCTCCGGTGAGACGGAACGGGGCCAGCCCGGCGAGACGCCGCCGCACCCCGGCGTCGAGGCGGTAGCGGTGGGGCTTGGGGCGCTCCCCCACCCGCCGCCGCCGCAGCCCCAGCTCGAGCTGCATCTCCAGCAGCTCGCCGTAGACCAGTCGGTGATGGGCGGCGGTCGCGCGGCGGTTCAGCGCTTCGCCGTCGGCCCTCTCGCCCGGCCGGTGGAGGGCCGCCACGGCCTCGCCGAGGGGCGGCAGGTCGTAGCGCCGGCGGAGCTCCTCGGGCAACGGATCGGCCAGCTCCCGGCGGGGGTCGAAACCCTCCAGCAGGGCGTCGAAGAGCCGCCGGAGGAAGGCGGGGCCCAGCTCTCCGATCGCCGGATAGACGGGCACCACCGCGGCGGCGTGCACGGCGCCCTCGGCGGCCTCGCACGACGGGTTGACCAGCTCCAGCCGCTCTCCGCGGCGGCGCACCGGGCCGTGCAGCAGATAGGTACTCTCCGGGTCGAGCTGACCTGCCAGGTAGGGACGGTTGAACCAGACCACCGGCAGACGGCCGCTGCCGTCGTCCAGGGTCCCACGCACCAGGCTGAGGCCCCGCCGCCAGACCCGTACCGCCCGGGTGTCGAGCACCCTTCCCCGCAGGGTGTGGGCACCCTCTCCGGCGACGTCGGCGACCCGAGACAGCCGCCGGCGGTCCTCGTAGCGCAGCGGCAGGTGGCGCAGCAGCGAGCCCACGGAGCGGTATCCGGCGGCGGCCAGCCGACGGGCGCGCACCGGCCCGACTCCCTTGAGCTCGGTCAGCGGCGAGGCGGCGGTCAGCGGCACTACGGGGCGAGGAGCTCGAACTCCACCAGGCCGAAGCGCAGGGTCGCTCCCGGAGACACCCGCCGGGCGACTCCGGCCCGGAGCCGCTCGCCATCCACGAAAGTCCCGTTGGTGGTGCCGATGTCCTCGATCAGGTAGAGACCGCCGTCCCGGTGGACGAGCTTCGCGTGCCGCCGGCTGCTGGAGCGCTCGGGGTCGATCTCGGAGAGGTCGATCTCCGGGTGGATGCCCGTGACCGGGTCGCGCCGGCCGACCATGATCTCGGCCGCGGCGAGCGGGAAGAGCCGCTCGCTCCCGCGGTGCCGCAGCCGGTAGCCCGGCACCGGCTCCCCCGAAGCGCGCTCACGGCGCAGCTTCTCCGTCTTGCGCCGCAGCATCCGGTCCGCCTGACGCAGCCGGCCCGAGAGACGGCGCATGATCCGCACCGCGATCTCGGGGTTGGCCCGGAGCATCTTGTCGAAGGTGGCCCGGTCCACCCGCACGAGCTGGACATCGCTCAGGGCCCGCGCCGAGGCGTTGCGGGGCAGATCCTCCAGCAGCGACATCTCGCCGAAGAAGTCGCCCTTCTCGAGCCGCGCCAGCCGTTGCAGCGAGCCGTCCTCCTCCACCGCGATCTCCACCTCGCCGGTGTGCACGATGAACATCTCGTCGCCCACGTCTCCCTCGCGGAAGATCATCTCGCCGGCGCGGTGGCGCACCAGGAAGCGGTTCCACGCCGCGTTGGCGGTGGCGTTGGGTGCTGGGCTCATGGTGGCGAGGGTCCTCGTCGTGAAGTGCGCCGGAGAGGGCCGTAAGCCGAATTCTGTCGCCCCGGAACCGGGGCTGCGGTCATTCCTCTGGGACCGGCGTTGCCGCCGGCCTCGAGCGACCTACCCGGAGAGGGCCGCGAGCGCGGCCGAAGCCGTGACCCGCGGGCGGAACGGGCGGTCCGACGTCCCTCTCCCTATTTGGTCTTGCTCCCCATGGGGTTTGCCGTGCCTCACGCCGTCGCCGGCGGAGCGGTGCGCTCTTACCGCACCCTTTCACCCTTACCTGGCCTCCGAGGAGGCTCAGGCGGTCTGCTCTCTGCTGCACTTTCCGTCGTGTCACCACGCCTCGCTGTTGGCGAGCATGCGCCCGTCGGAGTTCGGACTTTCCTCCCTCCCGCGGTTGCGGAAGGGCGACCGCCTGGCGCTCTCCGGCGCGCCGCCATTCTAGCCGGGCTCGCCGCCCAGGGGAACCACGCTACCCGAGCAGCCAGCTCAGGAAGCGGCGCACGGCGCCGGGCCGGCTCGGCCGGGAGGCGCGCGCCGACCCTCGCCGCAGCCGTTGGGATGCCTCCAGGGCGCCGGGGTGGGCTGGCTCCAGGTCGAGCGCCTGCCGGTAGCGGGAGCGCGCCCGGCTCAGGTTCCCGGCCAGCTCCAAGGCGCGTCCCAGGGCGACCTGGAGCTCGGCGCTCTCCGGATCCAGCTCCACCGCCCGCTCGTAGCTGTCGACCGCCTTGGAGACCCAGTTGGGGTTGCGCATCTGGCACTCCCCGAGGAGGGTGTAGTACTCGGCCTGCGGGTCGGTGCGCACCGCCTGGTTCAGCAGCTCGATGGCGAAGTGGTACTCCTCGCGCTCGGCCATGGTGCGGGCCATCCGGAAGTTGCGGCGCGCCAGCTCGCGCTGCTCTTCGGAGCGGACCTCGGCGCTCGGCCCCCGGGTGGGACCGCCCACCTCGTCGCCGAGCTGGGCCAGGTAGACGCGGGCGCGCTCGCTGTCGCTCAGGGTCAGGTATGCGACGGTGGCGCGCTCGAAGAGCAGACCCATCGCCGCCTCCCGCCCGGTGAGCCCGATGGACTCGGCGTGACTCGGGTGGACCCGCCGCGCCAGCTCCAGGTAGGCGTCGTGGATCTCGTCCGGCGTGGCGGTGACGTCCACACCCAGAAGCTCGTAGTGGTTCATCTCGGCCAGCCGCCGGATCAGCTCGCGGAGCTGTCCGCGGTGCTCGTCCTCGTCCAGCTCGAGGGGCTCGCGCTCCAGGCTCTCGGCGATCCGGCTGGCGAACGTCTTCAGCAGCTCCGGGCTGGCGACGCTCGCCTCCTCTCGCGCCGGCGCACCTTCGGCCGGGAGGATGAGCCCCACGGCGAGCAGCCGGCAGAGACGCCGCAGGACCTCGACACGCGGCTGGTCGCTCTGCTGCAGGAGCTGCTCCACCCGGGTGGGCCGGTCCAGGCGGGACAGCAGAAAGGCCTCGCCCGGGTCGAGGGGCGGCTCCACCTCGGAGCTGCCCCGTCCGGGCCGGGCCACGTAGACCGCCTCTTCGCCCGCCAGACGCCGAAGAAGCCGGAAATCGTCGAGCCCGGCGGTCGAGGCCGCCATCAGGAGAGCGGCCGTGGGCAGGGGTCCACGCGCCTCGCTGCCG
>JAWWBN010000209.1:0-6915 GCA_033720955.1 Thermoanaerobaculia bacterium
CGCGGGCCCGCCGGGCGACGCGCCGGGCGAGGGCCACCTCGCGGGTGGCCAGGATCACGTTGAAGGCGATCAGGAAGAAGCGGGCGCCGATGGCTGTCACGCCGGCGGTGGGGTGCACCCGGGCCGGGCCGTAGTCGGGCTGCCATCCGGGCGTCGCGATCCGCTCCGGAAAGCCCTCGAAGCCGCCCCGGCGCAGGTCCGCGAGCCGGCGCCGCCCGGGGTCGGAGGCCGCCTCGCCGTAGAGGTAGACGGGCAGGTCGAAGCGCGCCGCGACCTCGGCCCCCAGGGAGCGCGCGGCCGCCACCGCGTCGGCCATGGTCGCCCCGGCGAGCGGGACGAAGGGCGTGACGTCGACCGCCCCGACCCGGGGGTGGACGCCGCGGTGCGCCCGAAGGTCGATCCGCTCGAGCGCCTCGGCGTACAGAGCGAGGAGGGAGGCCTGGAGCGCCTCCGCCTCGCCGACCAGAGTCAGGACCGAGCGGTGGTGGTCGGGATCCGAGGAGCGGTCGGCGAGCACCGCTCCGGCTCCGGTGGCCGCCGCCGCCAACCGGTCCACCACCGCCTCGCGGCGGCCCTCGCTCACGTTCGGGACGGCTTCGAGGATCGGCACGCTTTGTGAACGCGGGAGACGGGAGAGGCTCCCGGAGTGGTGATGGAGGCCCCGGGACTCTGGTACTATTCGCGGATTGTAGCTTCCTCCAAACCTCCCCGAAGCAATGGTTTACCCAGGCAACGAGTCGATCTCCCCGGAGATCCGCAAGCGGATCGTAGAGACGTATCGCCAGACTCTCGATCTGGCCGAGCAGGGCAGCCGCCAGGAGGCCCTTCTGGGATGCGACTTCATCCTGCGGCTCGACCCCATGTTCGAGTCGGCCCGCGCCCTGGCGGCGCGGCTCGAGGAGGGTGAGTCGGCGGACGTCTCCGATCTCCGGCTCTCCGTCGAGTCGGAGGTGGGCGGGGGCGCCGAGCCCGGGGAGAAGGCCGCCCCACCGCCCGCGGTGGACCTGGTGGACGAAGCGCCCCCGGCGGACACGGGCGAGGAGGACGACCTGGGGGTGGACGAGCTCTTCGACGGTGCGGAGCCGACCGGCTCCTCCGTATCGGAGACCGCCGAGCGAGAGCCTCTGATCTCGCCCGCCGACCTGCTGCGGCCGGATCCTCCACCGGCTCCGCCGCCGTCCGGCGTCCGTCCGCCTGCCGCGGAGGCGCCGGAGATCTTGGTGCCGCCGGCGCCGGCGAAGCCCCCGGCAGCTGCCGCGTCGGCTGCCGCGGAGCCGCCGTCCGGCGGGACCGGGCCCGGCGCGGAGCCAGGCCCCGACCTCTCCACGCCTTCGGTCGACTTCGCCGGCGAGCCCGCCGCGGCCCTTGACTCGGAGACCCAGGGACGGATCGACGACCTCCTCGCGGAGGGCCAGCACGAGTTCGACCGCGCGGAGTACCAGGCGGCGATCGACGCCTGGTCCAGGATCTTCCTGATCGACATCGACCACCCGGAGGCCAACCGTCGGATCGACCTCGCCCGCAAGCTCAAGGCGGAGGTGGAGCGTGGCGTGGAGGAGGCGATGCACGAAGGGATCGCGGCCCTCGAGCGCCGCGACAGCGCCGGCGCCCGCGCCGCCTTCGAGAAGATCCTCGAGCTGCAGCCGAACCACGCCTCGGCGCGTGACTACCTGGCCCGGCTGGACAGCGACGAGCCCCCGTTCCCGGCGGCGGAGCCGGAGGCCAGGCCGGCGTCGGGCACCGTCGCGGGGGAAGGCCTGGAGGAGGCCGACGCCGAGAAGGTCGCGCCGCCGCGCCGCCGCCCCTCGCGGCCACGGCCCGCAAAGCCCACAATGCCGGGCACGATGGCGGCGAAGGTCTCGCCGGCGGCCTCCCGGGTGCGGCGCTTTGTCTACCTGGGCGCCGCGATCTTCGTTGTGGTGGCGGCGAGCGGCTGGTTCCTCTGGTCGCGGTCCTCGAGCCTCTTCCCGAACGCCGAGACCACGGCGCAGGTGCCGGCGCCCGATCCGATCGCCCGGGCCACCGTGCTCTTCGAGCAGGGCAAGCAGTCCATCGCCATCGCCCAGCTCCGGCGGCTCGGCCCCGATCACCCCAGCTACGCCGAGGCGCAGGCGCTGATCTTCCAGTGGGAGAGCGGGCTCGCCGAGCCGGAGCCCGGGGTGGATCCGGAAGCGGAGCGGATGGCGCAGCGGGCGGAGCTGCTGCAGCGGGCCCGGGGCCTGGTGGCGCTGGAGCAGTACATCGCCGCCGACGAGCTGCTCACCCAGGCCGACTCGGTGGCCGAGCTGTCGGGGGAGGACGCCGCGCTGGCGGCCCGCATCGACGAGCGGCTGGACCCCATCCGTACCCAGATCGAGATCTACAAGCAGGGGGAGTGGGCCATCGCCCTGCGCGACCTCTGGCGGATGCGGGAGAATGGGCTCCGCGATCCGGTGGCGACCCGTCTGATGGTGGACTGCTACTACAACCTCGGGGTCCGAGATCTGCAGCGCGGCGACACGGGGTCGGCCGAGAAGCGCTTCGTCGAGGCGATCGAGCTGCAGGCCGGCGACTCCGAGGAGCTCGAGCGGCTGCGGCGCTTCGCCCGGCTCTACAGCGAGCGCAAGCCCGATCTGCTCTACCGCATCTTCGTCAAGTTCCTCCCCTTCCGGTGAGATGAAGCGCTCGTCCACCACCGACGCGCCGACCCTATTCGACCTGCCGCCCGAGCGGAGGGCGCCGGAGCTGGATCCGGAGGAGGGGCCGGAGTCGCCGGTCGAGAGCCTCGACCTGTTCGTGGATCCGCCCGCCGAGGAGCCACCGTCGGCGGCGGCGACCGCGGGGCGCGTGGCCAGGGCGCGGCGGTCCCTTCCGGTCGCCCGGCTGGCGGCCGGCCTGGTGGACCTGGGAGTGGTGGCCGTGGTGCTGGGGGTGATCGTCGGCGGCACCGCCCTGATGGGGGTTCCGCCCAGCGCCGGCTGGTGGCCGGCGCTGGCGCTGGTCGCCTTGGTCTTCTCCTTCCTCTACTTCACGGTGCCGCTGGCCTTCTGGGGCCAGACCCCGGGGATGGCGCGTCGGGATCTCGTCGCCCGCAACGAGAGCGGCGGCCCGCTGACCTTCGGCCAGACCTTCCTGCGCTGGCTGGCCGCCCTGGTCACCTTCGCCCTGGCCGGCCTCCCGGCGGCGCTGCTGCTGACGGGCCGCTCCCTGGCCGACCGGCTGAGCGGCTCGCAGACGCGGTTCGACCCCCGCTCGGACTGAGCCGCGGGCGGGTGGCCCCCGCGGCCCTGCGAGGCTCCCGCGGAGGCGCTCAGCCCCGGCGGCGCCAGAGGCTGGCGCCCATGTAGAGGTTGCCCGCCGCGGTCGCGATCGCGAACACCACCAGCGGATCGAAGGCGGGCCAGAGCGCAGCCAGACCCCCGGCCTGGTAGAGGAGTCCGGTGGTGCGCAGCGGGCGGTAGGCCAGACCGCCGAGCGCGAAGAGGGAGTGGCCCAGGAGCAGCAGCCAGATGCCGGCCAGGAGGGGGGCGAGGCCGGGCGCCCGGAGGGCGAGGGCGACGGAGAGCGCCACCGCGACCAGCGAGACGTTCCCCTGGGCGCGGAAGACCCACCGCGCCAGGCGCCCGACAGGTCTGCGGCCCAGGGCTTCCCGCAGGCTCAGGATCTCCACCAGGCCGCCGGCCAGAACGGCGATCGACCACGCCAGGAGGACGCCGGGGACACCGAGGGCGCGGTGGGCCAGGGGAGTTCCCAGAGCGGCCGCCGGCAGGATGACCGCCCAGGCGAGCCACGACCAGGGCGATCGCAGGAAGGGCCGCGCGGCGGCGGCGAAGCGCTCTTCGACGGGACGCAGGTCGTCCTCGACCGGTCCGGGGCGGTCGAAGAGAGGGTCGTACTCGGACAGGGCGGCGGCCTCAGTCTACGAGGCGGAGCTGCTCTCGGGCGGCCTTCAGGTCGTGCTGGCGGCGGGCGTACTCGTCGTCGCCCACGGCCGGCAGCGCCCGCGCCGCCTCGAGCGCCTGCTTCGCCGCGGCCCGGTCGAGCTCCTCGGGACGCTGCGCCGCCTCGGTGAGAACGGTCAGACGGCCGGCGGACACCTCGGCGAATCCGCCGTCGATGAACCAGCGCTCGGTCTCGCCGCCGGGCGTCTTGATCCGCAACTGCCCGACGTCGAGCTTGCACACCAGCGGCGCGCGCCCCCGGAGGACGCCGATCTCGCCGTCGTGGGCGGGCAGCGCCACGAAGACGGCCTCCCCCTCGGTGACGGCGCGCTCCGGGGTGACCACGCTGACGTGGAAGGTCTTGTCGCTCACTCCTTCTCGAGCTCCTCGGCGCGCTTCGCGGCATCCTCGATGGTGCCCACGTACATGAAGGCGCGGTCGGGCAGGTGGTCCCACTTGCCCTCGCACAGCTCCTCGAAGGAGCGGATGGTGTCCTCGGCCGAGACGTAGACGCCGGGGAAGCCGGTGAACTGCTCGGCGACGTAGAAAGCCTGGGAGAGGAAGCGCTCGATCTTGCGCGCCCGGCGCACGATGATCTTGTCCTCCTCGGAGAGCTCGTCCACGCCGAGAATGGCGATGATGTCCTGCAGGTCCTTGTAGCGCTGCAGGATCTGCTGCACCCGGCGAGCCACGCGGTAGTGCCGCTCGCCGAGCAGCTCCGGCGAGACGATGCGGCTGGAGGAGGCCAACGGGTCCACCGCGGGGTAGATGCCCTTCTCGGCGATGGAGCGCTCCAGGTTCACGGTGGAGTCGAGGTGGGCGAAGGCGGTGGCGGGGGCCGGGTCGGTGTAGTCGTCGGCGGGGACGTAGATCGCCTGGATGCTGGTGACGGCGCCGTTGCGGGTCGAGGTGATGCGCTCCTGCAGCTCGCCCATCTCGGTGCCCAGGGTGGGCTGGTAGCCCACCGCGGACGGCATCCGGCCCAGGAGCGCCGAGACCTCGGAGCCGGCCTGGGAGAAGCGGAAGATGTTGTCGATGAAGAGCAGGGTGTCGGCGCCGGTCTGGTCGCGGAAGTACTCGGCCATGGTCAGGGCCGACAGGGCCACCCGCAGCCGGGCGCCCGGCGGCTCGTTCATCTGGCCGAACACCATCACCGTCTGGTCGATGACGCTCTTGCCGGTGTCGCCGATCTGCGCCTCCTGCATCTCGAGCCACAGGTCGTTGCCCTCGCGGGTGCGCTCGCCGACGCCGGCGAAGCAGGAGTAGCCGCTGTGGAAACGGGCCAGCCGGGCGATGAGCTCCTGGATGATGACCGTCTTGCCCACCCCGGCGCCGCCGAAGAGACCGGCCTTGCCGCCGCGGACCAGCGGGCAGAGCAGATCCATGACCTTGATCCCGGTCTCGAACATCTCGGTCTTCGACGACAGGTTCTCGAGCTCCGGGGGCTCGCGGTGGATCGGGCGGCGCTCGGTCACCTCGAAGACGCCCCGGTCGTCGATGGTCTCGCCCACCAGGTTGAAGACCCGCCCCAGGGTGTTCTCGCCCACCGGCACCGTGATCGGCCCGCCGGTGTCGCTGATGGGCGTGCCCCTCTTGACCCCGTCGGTGGAGTCGAGGGCGACGGCTCGCACCTGCCCGCCGCCGAGATGCTGGGCGACCTCGCTCCAGAGGGTCTCGGTGGTGGTCTCCCCGAGCACGGTCCGCTCGACCTCCACCTTGAGGGCGTTGTAGATCTCGGGCAGGCTCTCCTCGGGGAAGCGGGCGTCGAGGGTGGAGCCGATGACCTGGGTGATCTTGCCTTCTGTCTGCATCTTCTGATTCCTCGTTCTAGTCCGAAAGGGCGTTGGCGCCGCCCACGATGTCCAGCAGCTCCATGGTGATGGCGGTCTGGCGGGCGCGGTTGTACTGCTGGGTCAGCCGCTTGATCATGTCCCCGGCGGCGTCGGTGGCGGCCTTCATGGCCACCATCCGCGCCACCTGCTCGCTGACCACCGCGTCGGTGAAGCACTGGTAGATGCGCACCCGCACGGTGGCCGGCAGCAGGTCGGCCAGGAGCTCCTGTGGGCCGGGGCTGAACTCGTAGGCCGTCGAGGGGCCCTCGGCCCGCTCGTCCGCCTCCAGCTCGTCGGCCAGCGGCAGGATCTGCTCCACCACCGGCCGCTGGCGCCCGGCGGATATGAACTTCATGTAGCCCACGTGCAGCGAGCCGATCTCGCCCGCCACGAAGCGGCGCATCAGCTCGTTGGCGATCGGCTCCACCTCGTCGAAGCGGGGCGCGTCGCCGATCTCGGTGTGGCGCGCGGCCATCTCGCGGCCGATGAACCGGAGGTAGCTGACGCCCTTCTTGCCCACCACGTGGAACTCGTTGCCGGGCGCGGCGGCGGCCTCCGAGTCCAGCGTCGCGCGGATCACGTTGGCGTTGTAGCCGCCGCAGAGGCCGCGGTTCGACGTCAGCAGCAGGATCGCCGGCGGCGCCCCCGCCTCCGGCTCGCGCAGGAGCGGGTGCTCGACGCTCTCGGCGGCCGCCGCGAGGTCGGCGACGAGCTGGGCCAGCTTCTCGGTGTAGGGCTTGCTGGCCGTGGCCCGGTTGAAGGCCGCCTGGAAGCGCGCCGTGGCGATGAGCTGCATCGTCCGCGTGATCTTGCGGATGTTGCGCGCCGCCTTGCGCCGCTTCACCAGGAGCCGGCGATTGGCCATGCTAGGCGCTCTCCTCCCCGGCCTTCTCGCGCAGGTGGTGGTCGAGGAAGTCGGAGATCACCTGGCTGAGCTGCTGCTGGAACTCGTCCGACATCTTCCTCCCGGCGCGCAGCTCCTCGAGGAGCTCCGGGAACTCGTGCCGGACGTGGTCCAGAAGCGCCTTCTCGGCCGCCGGCACGTCGGCCACCTCGACGTCGTCGAAGTGGCCCTTGGTGCCGGCGAAGATGGAGACGATCTGCTCCTCCACCGGGTAGGGGGAGTACTGGGGCTGCTTGAGCAGCTCCACCATCCGCTCGCC